>CANESS010000098.1 GCA_947441115.1 Saprospirales bacterium
TAGTCAAAGTAACATGGACAAAAGGCTTAGGAATAAGGTTCTCCGCTTGTGTGTGCCATTCTATAAAGCAATAATGGCCGCTAAACAAATAATCTTCTACCCCTATCTGTGCAGCCTCTTCTTCATTTTTCAATCGATACCAATCCATATGATAGAGAATTCCGCTCGGAGAATCATATTCATTAATAATAGAAAATGTAGGACTAGATAAAGGGTCTTGACTTCCTAATTGTCTGCATATTTCTTCTATAAGGGTCGTTTTACCTGCTCCCAAGTTTCCTTCAAAACAAAATATTCGATAGGAATCAAATTGCCCCAATAGCTTTATAACTATAGATTCTATATCAATAAGGTTATAGTTCAATGTCATTTAAAAGCGAAATTAATTGAAATGGAGAGAATTTGCCGATTTTGTTTCTACAAAGTTTGAATAGCTTATAAACTCATGGGAACTATTAGATACCTGAATACACTGGCAACTGTCCTTCAGATTTAAGGAGTTGCACCATATTTTCGATATCATAGTCTATAATAGGGTCATGTGTGTCCTTTAGAGAATATCCATGATTTTTGGCGGCCATTTGATAAAATAGACAATTAATCCAGCTTTTAGATTCTCTTAGAAGTTCATAAGTAGTCTTTTTTGTTTCACGATGTATCAATTTGACTAAAACAGGACCATCCGTAGTATAGAGTGCTTTAATCTCATTTTCAAATCGTTCCCGCAGTTCCCTTTCTTTTCCTTTCAGATAGCCTCTCTTTTCTTTATTTGACATACTGCTCGTAGCTTGGGCAGAGGTCTCGTAAATTTGTTTGGCCATCAATGCATAAGGGTATAGTTTAATGACTCTTCGCTTTAGCTTTTGATAAGCATCTTCCTCTTCCTGTGTCCTCGTATATCCTTTATCAATAATATTAACTTGTGGTAATGATCTCTTTAAAATAGTATCTACATTAGAGTTGATAGTTCGATCTATTTCTACCGTTTCATAAGGCTTTAGCTCTGCCTCATTGGTTGACGTTTGAGAGTAAATGCCAGTAGAAATAAGCATAGAACTTATCATGGTGAAAACAAAGGTTATGCGTTGCAAAATCATTAAAATTATTTTATATTGTAAAAATAAACGGTTCTTTGTTTGTTTTATTTCTTTTAAGTAAATATAAGAATCGTAGATTTGAATTAAGTTTAATAGTATGGCTAAAATATTTACCTTTCTTTTTTGTATTACCCTCACCATGGCTGTAGGTGCTGTCTCGGGCATAGCCACTGCTGGCGGTATAGATGATTGGTTTTATGCTTTGAATAAGCCATTTTTCAATCCACCTAGTGCCGTATTTGGCCCAGTATGGACATTGTTGTATCTTTTGATGGGTATTTCGCTTTATCTCATTCTTAGACAGACTTCAAGTCCACTTCGAACCAAAGCGATTATTATTTTTGGGGTTCAGTTGACACTCAACTTCCTTTGGAGTTTTTTATTTTTTAAGTATCGTCTGTTAGGCATTGCTTTTATAGAAATTATCTTCATCTGGGTTAGCATTGTATTTATGATCAATTCATTCTATTCGGTGAATAAAAAGGCAGCTTATTTGCAGATTCCATACCTTGTCTGGGTTAGTTTCGCTACTCTGCTGAATGGATTTATTTGGGTTTTGAATAGATAAATTCAAGTAAAGAACACTTTTTCTATGTTTCTTGCTTCGACGGTGGCAGCCGTCTTTTCGCCTTGTTAATCTAGACAGATATATGGGCGCAAGTCATAAATCACAACTGTATAAAGCCTTTTTAGTTTAACTTTGCAGTCTAAACTACATGTTTTATCACTTCTACTAAGTTTAAATCAGGCTTTGTCAATATCGTAGGACTGCCCAATGTGGGTAAATCCTCTCTCATAAATTTATTGTTGGGTGAGAAATTATCTATAGTCAATAGTAAGTCTCAGACGACACGCCAGAATATTAAAGGGTTCATTCATGGTGACGATCATCAATTGATTCTAGTGGATACTCCAGGATTTATAGATGAACCGGCTTATCAGCTGCAGTTAAATATGAATTCCTACATAGAACTCGCCTTGGAGGAAGCGGATATTATCGTCATGGTTGTCGATAAGTACAATATGCTAAATGCAGAGCACCCCTTAATTAAAGAAATTTTAAGAGCGAAAAAACCACTCTTTGTCGTCATTAATAAAATAGATCAATGTCAGCCAGAAGAGGTAAATAAAATCATGGCTTACTATGAAGAATTGCTCCCAGTAGCGGAAATGATATGTTTATCCGTAGAGCTCAAATTAGGTAGAGATTCGCTGGTGGAATTATTACTAAAGTACCTTCCATTGCATCCACCTTACTATGACCACAGTGACTGGACAGATAGGAATATGCGATTTTTTGCTTCAGAAATTATCCGTGAGAAAATATTTTCAAGCTATCAGAAGGAGATTCCTTATAGCACAGAGGTAGTCATCTCTAGATATGAGGAACGTGCAGCAGGAGAGGCTATGATAGAGGCTATTGTATACGTAGAGAGAGAGTCTCAAAAGGGTATAATCATAGGTCATCAGGCGGAGAAATTAAAGAAAATTTCTGCGGAAGCTCGTGCGGAAATAGAAACATATACGGGCACTAAAGTGCATTTGTTTATTTTTGTCAAAGTATTAGCAGACTGGCGCAGTAAGGATAAAGTGTTAGAAAAATTTGGATATTTCAATCCTAAGAAGATAGATAAGAAATGAATAAAACAGTAGCAATTGTTGGTAGACCCAATGTAGGTAAATCCACACTTTTTAATAGATTAATAGGCGAGCGCAAGGCAATAGTGGATGACATTAGCGGTGTTACGCGTGATAGAATCTATGGTGAAGTAGAATGGAATGGTATGATTTTCGACCTTATTGATACTGGGGGCTATGTGGATAGCAGTCAAGACGTATTTGAAAAAGCCATTAAAGAACAGGTGAAGATAGCGATGGAAGAAGCCAAGGTGATTCTCTTTGTAGTAGACGTGACTACAGGCATCACCGCTCTGGATGACGATGTGGCAGATATGCTCAGAAAATCTAAGAAAGATGTACTTCTTGTCGTGAATAAAGTTGATAATACTAAAAGGCTGCATGAGAGTGCAGAGTTTTATGGGTTAGGTTTTTCAGAAATGTTTACATTATCTTCTATATCAGGCTCTGGTACAGGCGAGCTACTCGATTCGGTGGTGGAAAAACTACCTAAAGACAAGCACGAAGATGAGCTTACAGAGGAAGAGATAGAGGCTTTGGCCATTCCTAAAGTAGCCATTATAGGTCAGCCGAATGTAGGTAAAAGCTCTCTAGTCAATGCGCTCATGGGAGAAGAGCGCAACATAGTGACCGATATAGCCGGTACCACAAGAGATTCTATCTACTCAGAGTATAATAAGTTTGATAAGCGTTTAGTTTTTATAGATACTGCTGGAATAAGGAGGAAAACAAAAGTACATGAGAATTTGGAGTTTTACTCGGTTATACGGGCTATTCGATCTATTGAAGAAGCGGATGTCGTTTTACTTATGATTGATGCACAATCAGGAATAGAAGCCCAGGATATGTCTCTATTCAAAATTGTGCAGCGACGCAGAAAAGCTATTGTTATTATCGTGAATAAATGGGATCTATTAGAAAAAGATACCAATACTATGAAAGAATACGAGGCGAGATTACGGGAAAAATTAGCACCATTTAGTGATGTTCCTATCCTTTTTACCTCCGTCACTGAAAAGCAGAGAATATTTAAACTTTTAGAGTTTATTGAGTCCGTATCTCAAGCGCAGCGAAGACGCATATCCACAAGTAAGCTGAACGATATCATGCTCAAGGTAATTGAATCCACCCCACCACCATCGCATAGAGGGACATTTATTAAGATCAAATATATTACTCAACTTCATGCTTACACCCCAACGTTTGCATTTTTCTGCAATCACCCTAAGTATGTTCCTGAAAACTATAAGAATTTTTTGAAAAATAAACTACGTGAAAATTTTGATTTTAAAGGAGTTAATATTAATCTCCTTTTCAAGGAAAAGTAATTAATTATTTTTAACAAATTAATCGTTGCGCTTATCAAATAAACAATATCTTTGCACCGAATTTTAAAAACATATAAATTTTAGAAAAATGAAAAAATTAGCACTTTTATTGACAGTTGCAACATTCGCAATCACTTCTTGTAACGAAACTGCTCCTGCTACTGAGGAGACTGTAGTAGAGACTCCAGTAGAGACTCCAGCTGTTGACACAACTGCACCTGCAGAGGTTGTTGTTGCTGACACAACTGCACCTGCTGCTCACTAATCAAATAATTGGTCTATTAAGATAATTATTTAGAACGTTCTAATGAATAGGCTACCCTCGGGTAGTCTATTTTTTTTTACATCTGTTTCTATATGTTGATATTAAGAACTTAGTTCTTAATCATTTAATCTAACTTTGTAATGAATTTTAAAACATTATAAAATGAAAAAAATAGCACTTATTGCTTTAATAGCATTATCCCTTTCTCTTGTTAGTTGTAACAATGAAGAGCCAAAAACAGAAGAAGTAACAATGGATCAAGCTGTAGAGCAAATGACGCAAGCATTAGATTCTGCGAATGTAGTGGCTCCTGCTGCTGATTCTCCTGCAAATTAATTATCTCAAAGGTAAATATGAAGGTTTGAATGGATTGCTCACCTCAGTGAGCAATCCATCTTTTTTAACTATTGAAAAAGGATTGGATGTTTTTAGAATTCTATCGCTAGCTGACCTGTAGCGAGCAAAATTAGGAGGATTGAACTATCCTTGCTGCTAAGATGAGTTGGAGTGAGTTGACTTAATTTGCCAGAAAGACGCATACCATTTTGATTTCGATTCAATGCCTGGTCTGCAGATTGACTACAGTAGTCTAGGAGCTCTCCTACAGGCATTTCAAATTTTTCTTCAAGATTCTGTTCGATTTTGCCATTGAAAAGCCAACTAGCAGCTTTATGGAAGATATTCTTAGTCTGCAAGTCGAAGGCAAGGTTTCGCATTCTGACGGTGCGTCTATCTGCCTGGTAATATAATTCACCTTGAATATATGTCTTTCCATTAAAAGAACCCGATATATCTGTCTCTATCATCAGCTTTCCTTGATTGTTATATAGCGCTATATTATGAATATTGATATTGTATTTTCCATTGTTAAAACTAAATTCTTGATCTACAAATTTTTTCTTAGCTATTTGACTAGCTTCACTATAAGGTATAGTAACCATAGTATATAACTTGAAACTATCCGCTGCCAAATTTTTATAAATTAAAGGAGGGAGTTGATAAGTCACAGGTGTTTTTAATGCAGAATCAGAACCAATACATGATCGTACGAGTGCCTTCAAATGAAAAGAAGATTTAATATAGTTCTCATCTTGGGTAAATGGACTAGCGAAGATAGCTTGTGGAATAATTGCTAGCCATGTGTTATAGCTATCTGAAACTTTCTGCGGCTCTTTGTGTTGATTCCAAACCTTTATCATATCGTCCTTTAATTTTAAATTCTTACTTATTTGATCATCAATAAGTTTAGCATAGTCTCCCTGCTTTTTGTCAAGAATTTTTTCTACTAAAGGGGTTATAGGTAGTTGGATAGTTACAAAATTTAAACTAGGTTTTTGCGTCCATGTATAGCCGTTTTTAAATGTTTTAGTAATCAATTTCCAATCATTGGATACAGAATAAACAAGATGAAATGACATGGTTAGTTTAAATTCCGAACTTTTATAGGTATAAGCACCTAGAGCTCCTATGCCTTTTTCAATCCATACTTTGAGAGGTAAGTCTACTCTTAGCACATTGTTTTTTATAGAGCTTAATTTTATTTCATCATCTTTCCAAACCGTGCACTTCATCTGATCATCTGTGTAAAGACTATCTTTGTAAATAATGCCTTTTATTGCTTGATTGGCTGTCTGCTCTAGTTTTTTTATACTCAGTTTAAATGGGAATTGAAGGGAAGATATATGCGTGAGCACAGTATCCTGCGACTGCATGCAAAAGCTAAGTAACGCGCAGAGGGTTACTAAAAGTAGCTTTTTCATTTAATGTGCAAATTTCATCTTATATCTACTAGAGATAAGCCCCTTCTTTAT
Organism: Saprospirales bacterium; assembly: GCA_947441115.1. Lineage (GTDB taxonomy): Bacteria > Bacteroidota > Bacteroidia > Chitinophagales > JADJOU01 > CHPMRC01. The sequence goes on from CANESS010000098.1 coordinate 6,140, forward strand.
ATCTTCTAGCTTTCGTTTAATCATTTGTTTTTTGAGCGGTTTGAGTTTTTCTACAAAGAGTAATCCTTCTATATGATCGTATTCATGCTGAATAACTCTTGCAGTAAAGCCCGTAAAAACTTTTTCTACTAGCTCCAACTTAGCATTATGATATCGTATTTTTATTTTCTTTTCACGCTCTACATGACCATAGATATTCGGTATACTAAGACAGCCCTCTTCTAGAGAGACTTTGCCATCTGTTTCATCGATCATTTCAGCATTAATAAAAACTTCCTTCAAGCCTTCTTCTGATCTATCCTTGCGCTCATCATCCGCATTTAATCTAGTACTGTCAATAACAAATATTCGAATAGAAAGACCTATTTGAGGAGCTGCTAATCCAACGCCCTTGCAGTGGTACATAGTTTCGCACATGTCAGATACTATGGGCGCTATGTCTTCCATTTTTAACTCTACTGGCTCTGCTTTCTTTTTTAATAAAGGATGTCCGTAAGCATAAATTGGGTAAATCATTTGGGAAAGTTTGA
>CANESS010000099.1 GCA_947441115.1 Saprospirales bacterium
CCAAGGCGCTGCTGAAAAGAAAACAAGAAACCCGAGACCGAACAGCACGAAAAGATACCGGCATTCGCACGGCTAGAGAAGCGAGTATTTTCATAGCACCGAAACTACTAGGTACGGAAGAACTCTCGAAAAAAAATCCGCGTGAACTGACCAAGCCTCAGCTCTGCTATATCTGCAAGTCAGAATACACCACCATGCATCACTTCTATGACACTATGTGCCCTGACTGTGGTGATTTTAACTATGCGAAGCGATTTCAGCTGGCAGACGTATCGGGTCAGATAGCCGTAGTGACAGGCTCTCGCCTGAAAATAGGCTATCATATCTGCCTGCTCCTGCTGCGGGGCGGTGCCACCGTCATAGCTACCACTCGTTTTCCGATTGATTCTGCCCTTCGATTTTCGAAGGAAGAGGATTTCGCTGACTGGGGGCATCGGCTGAAAATACATGGACTAGATCTTAGACATATACCGAGTGTAGAGATTTTCTGCAACTATATCGAGCAGAAGTATCAGCGACTGGATATCCTCATCAATAATGCTGCGCAGACCGTTCGCAGACCGTCTGGCTTCTACAGTCATCTGATGGCGAATGAGACTCAACCGATTCAAAGTCTCCCCACCGCGGTTCAGAATTTATTGGGAGATCACGATGCTTGTATCCGAAATTTATCTGCCCTCAATCATACAACTTCCTCCAATGAGAATCTACCAGTGACCTGGCATGGTGCAGAGCAGGGCATTGGTATTCGGGCATCGGCGCAGCTATCCCAGATACCCTATAGTTTTGATAAAACGCTGGTAGATAAAGAGGTATTTCCCGAAGGAGAACTCGATGCAGATCTGCAGCAGGTAGACCTCCGAAAGGTGAATAGCTGGCGTCTCAAACTAGGACAGATAGAAACCACCGAAATGATCGAAGTCCAGCTGGTGAATTCTGTAGCTCCTTTTGTGCTCTGCAATAGACTATCAGAGCTCATGAAGACAGACCATACCGGCAAAAAACACATAGTGAATGTGACGGCTATGGAGGGTAAATTTTACACCAATTTCAAAGAAGATAGACACCCTCATACGAATATGGCCAAAGCAGCACTCAATATGCTGACCCATACTGCCGCTGGAACGCTAGCCAAAGACGGCATTTTTATGAATGCGGTGGATACAGGCTGGGTCACAGACGAAGATCCTGCCGAGCTAGCTAAAATGAAACAAGAAAAAATGGATTTTCATCCTCCTCTCGACATCGTAGATGGTGCAGCGAGAGTCCTCGATCCCCTTTTTAATGGTATCAATACTGGGAAACATTGGTGTGGGAGGTTTTTAAAGGATTATAAACCAATAAGTTGGTAATAGGCTCGTCTTCCCATGAAAATGGGAACCTAAATTTATTTTTTTGAATTGCAGACAAATTAAAAAAAATAAATCTACTAGATTATTCGCAATACTAAGCCTAGTCTTTATTTCATCTTCTTACTTTTTTGTCTTAACACAAAAAAGTAACAAAAAAAGTCAAGCCCCACCAAACGAATTCTAAAATTATCTCTATCGTCGCTGAAAATTCTAATCGTCTCGTGCCTCGACCCGAATTTTCTACGCGCCTCAATCGTAATTTTTACGAACTCTTATTGGATGGGCGAACGCAGTACTCCTATATATCCGAACTTTCAAAGCAAATATAATATTCCATATATTCATAAAAAAAGCTACCCTCGGGTAGCTTTTTTCGTAGTAGTACATAAAATAAATATTACTTCCCGCCTGCAGCAGCAGCTGCCGTTTGAGCACTTCTCAATGCTCTAGGGATAGAAATAGATATAATAGGAATAGCTGGGGCATTTAAGATTTCCCAACCATTGGTGATAATATCTCTTACTCTCAATGACTTTCCTAATTCTAGAGGAGTCACATCGACCTCCACAAATGTTGGGATATTATCCGCATCTGCTTTGATTTTGATTTTTCTCAATTTGATTTCCAATTTACCACCCGCTTGCTGACCTTTAGAGAATCCTTTAGCTATGATAGGAATTTCCGTTTTCACTTTCTTTCCTGCTGTGAGCTCTTGAAAATCTATGTGCATCATACTGTCATTGACAGAGTGAAACTGAATTTCTTTTACTATAGCCTTTTTTACTTGGCCATCTATACTGATTTCAAATACCTTAAATTTATCTGTATAAATACCTTTTTTCAAAGGGTTATATTCTACAGTAAAGGAGATATTCTCACCACCGCCGTATAGATTACATGGTACTAAATTGCCATTACGAACTGCTTTCGTGGCTTTTTTCCCGATTTGCTCTCTTTTTTGAGCCTCTAATTTTACGATTTCCATTTATGATGATTTTAATGTGTTTTTAATAAATAATGAGTGAATTGATTTGTACTGAAACGTACTTTCTATAGCACTAGCGAATAAATCGGCTACAGTGATTACTTTGATTTTGCTATGTTCTTTTTTCAGTGGAATGGTGTCTGAAACGGCTAACTCTACTAGAGAAGAATTCTCTACATTCTCATAAGCCTTACCGCTCAATACTGGGTGAGTACACATAGCGCGAACACTTAGAGCGCCTTTTTCCATTAGTAGATCAGCCGCTTTGCAAAGTGTATTTCCTGTATCGATAATATCGTCAATTAGAATTACATTCTTGCCTTTGACATCTCCTATAAGGGTCATTTCAGCTACTTCATTGTGTTTCTTTCTATATTTATCACAGATGACCATTTCACAGTTAAACTGCTGCGCATAATAACGCGCGCGTTTCGTGCTTCCTACGTCTGGTGCTGCTATACAGAGATTGTCGAGGTTTAGACTACTCAGATAGGGTATAAATATAGAGGAGCCAAAGAGGTGATCCAAAGGAATATTGAAAAAACCTTGAATCTGATCGGCATGTACATCCATAGTCATGACTCTGCTAGCACCGGCTACGGTCACTAAATCAGCTACGAGCTTAGATGCAATACTGACTCTCGGTCTATCTTTTCTATCCTGTCTGGCATAACCATAATATGGCATCACCACTGTCACATACTTGGCAGAAGCTCTTTTACATGCATCTACTAGCATGAGTAGCTCCATCAAATTATCCGACGGCTGAAAGGTAGATTGTAAGATAAATACATGATTTCCTCTGATAGAATCATTGATCACAGGTTGAAATTCACCATCGCTAAATTGATTGAACGTCACATCACAAAGAGGGATGCTCATGATTTTGGCTATGGACTCCGAAAGAGTTCTAGAGCCTCGACCACTTATCAATTTTACTTCAGTTTCCTGCATAGTGCCCTTGCTATTCCGTTATAGTTTTGCTTAGATTATTCAGCTGGAGTTTCTGCTGTTACTTCTGGAGTCGCTGCTTCTTCTGCTGGAGCCTCTACCGCTGCTTCCGCTTCTGGAGTCTCTACCACCACTTCTGCTTCTGGAACATCCGTAGCTTCTTCAGTTACTTCCGCTACTTCTTCTGCTGGCTTAGCTGCTTCCTCTAGTTTTTTAGCATAGTCTTCTTTTTTCTTAGTTTCTTCTGCTAAACTAACTGCTTTCTTAGCCGCTCTAGTTTGAGCTACAGTCTCGATGTGAGCTTCTACTGTTTTTTCTTTAGCAGCTATCCACTCTTGCATTTTAGCTTCCATTTCTACCTCAGTCATTGCACCTTTTCGCACGCCTCTAGCCAAGTGTTTTTTGTAAAGAACCCCTTTGTAAGAAAGTATTCTAGCACAAGTATCGGAAGGCTCTGCGCCTTTCATTACCCAGTCAAACGCTTTGTCAAAGTCAATGTTAATAGTGGCAGGAACTGTCAGTGGATTGTAATCACCGATTCTATCGATAAATCTTCCATCTCTTCGTGCTCTGCTGTCTGCTACTACGATGTAGTAATACGGTCTTTTGCTTCTACCGTGTCTTTGTAATCTGATTTTTGTTGCCATGTAACTTGAAAATTAATTAAAAGTTAGTTAATAAATAAAATTAGGAGCGCAAAGGTAAGGAATTTAAATTAAAAAGTATTGGAAATTAGACAATTATTGGCTGCATGGGGATAGGTTTGGATTGCTTGACCTGAATAAAGCCATTTACCAATTGATTTTCAATAACTTATTATTAAATCTAGTCCCAAGGATATCTGTTTGGAGCTATCGAATAATACCCCTCAAGACTGTATATTTCAAAACAAACTGAAGCAAGAGGAGACCCAATGCGCTAAGAAGCCACGGGAGGTATAACTCCGTCTTTTTATGCATCGCATTTTTTTCTATTTCTATCGTTTCCAATCGATTGATTTGGTCATAGATTTCCTTCAATCTAGCCGTAGAGCCTGCTCTAAAATAAATACCCCCTGTGCTTTTAGATATGGCATTCATAAGAGTTTCATCTATGCCTAATATATTGCCTCGAGGAGTACCTACACCTATGGTATAGACTTTGACATTGAAATTTCTTGCTATCTCTACCGCTGTCATTGGATCTATCTTACCCGCAGTATTGACCCCATCCGTCAGTAGAATGCAGACCTTGCTTTTCGCATTGCTATTTTTCAATACACGGACGGACGTAGCTAAACCCATGCCGATAGCAGTGCCATCTTCCATGAGTCCATCTTGTATAGTACTAATTTGCTTCTGGACTACATTATGGTCTATCGTAGGAGGACATTGGGTGAAACTCTCCCCTGCAAAAACCACCACGCCGATTCTGTCATTCGGGCGCTTAGATACAAACTCCGCCGCTACAGACTTCGCCGCCTCCAATCGATTCGGACTAAAATCTTTTTCGAGCATACTCGTAGATACATCTATAGCCATGACGATATCGATTCCTTTAGTATACGACTTTTCCTTGGTGAGGCTTCCCTGAGGACGAGCGATAGCTATGACTATGAGCACCGCAGCGAACATGCTTATGTAGGGCATTAATTTTTGTACAATGACTTTCCATGATTTAGACTTGAAATCAAAAAAAGATGATACGTGCAATTGAACTCTTGTCTTGCCTTTTAATAGACAATTATATACAAACATGATTATTGGTATGATTAATAAAAACCATGCCCAAGGATTGCCATAAGTTACCTCTAATAATATCATAGCTTAATCAACATTTGGTTCTATATCGGATACATCCACTATTCGCTCTCCTACCTCATGAAAATACTCTACATCCTTAGGGATAATGAATTTATTATTTGCATTGTCGGTTATGACTAATTGTCCTTTTTTATTGATGTGGCTTTCGATGATGTCCTTGAATAAAATGGATTTTTGAGAAGACTTTTCTTTCAATATGACAGAATTGTAGTCAAAGATCACCCAATAAGCGCGCATTTTTGCCCTCAGGGCGTATACTGTAATAACAGTAAGCAGGACGCCCAGCAATACGTACCATACAAAAAACATATATGTACTATTAGCCAGAAGTCCAAGAATATAATTAACTGGTATACTATATGATAAGATGATGGTTATAGACAGTGCTACTAACGTTGTAATCAATCCAAACATCATGGTGCGAAAAGATACCTGATTAATCGCTACCACTTTATACCCATATTTATTCTGTGCATAAAATCGCTTCACATGAAGCGCATTTGTGCGCTTATTGACATCATTACTCAATTGGGTAGATTGAACAAATTTATAAGCCATTTTCATAATTGATAAATGCATCTCCCCTTCATGTTTTTCTTGAGCAAATTTAGCTAGATCGGATTTAATTAAAATCTCATCCATATCTTGAATAATATAATCCGGCAATTGAATTTCATTCATACTGCGCATGAGCTGATGACTGGTCTGCTCTAGGGCTTTGATGCCAAATCGCTTCTCGATATAGGCTCGTAAAATATCGGAAATACGATTGTAGTAGTCTTTGACATTGCCACGTTGCCATAGATTTTCGGTCTCTACAAGCTTGAGTGCAGTGAGCGCCTCTACATGCGGAGGATCTGTAGGCTTTTCTCTATCAAACAAGTTTTCCTTGCGGATAAATCGAATATAAACAAAGTACAGAATAAGCACGAGGCCTAATAAAATGAAACTGGCAAAAAGATAACTATAAACCTCGTCTTTAGATAATGGCATCAGGATGATATCTTTGATTGGTTTGATATCTTTGGCACTATCTATATTAGGAGAATTAACCAGAATTTGTATCGAGTTCGTTTTATATACATCTAGAGGGCCATTTCTAAATGCCAAGGATGGGAATGTCTGGACACTATCTTCAAAACAAGTAATCTTATAACTATGAGAAACCACTACATCATTGCCACTGAAAAAGGTGTCAATTTTTGACAATTCAACCAATCGAAAATTCCCCATGCTCGTATCATTGATAAGAGGGAATAGGGTATTGGATAGTCCTTTGTTCTTAAACTTCAATTCTAGCTCCATATGATCTCCTATCATAATTTGATTAGGAGATAACGCTATAGTGGCTTCCTGA
>CANESS010000100.1 GCA_947441115.1 Saprospirales bacterium
AGGTATCATATAAAATACATTGTGCGATCGAGTAGTATTAGCCTCTGTAGGTTTATTTGATTGGTCTAGATTTGCATTACCCCAAACGTCTCCTACTAATTTATCTATCATACCTATTCCCGATGTCCATCGGCCATAGTCATTGGTAGCTCTTCCTTGATGATCATCAACTCTGCCTGCTGTATTCCACATCATATATCTGAAATACATAAAACCTATCTGATACTTAATCATATAGAGAACGTTATCTACAAAGCTAACTTTGTCTTTCACAACATACTGCTGCTGACCACTCGTTCCATTCATTTGCTGAGCTGTCTGCTCTGCCTGTTCTGCTTGACCACGATCAAAGGTTTGAACCGAATTACCTGTGGATCTATCAATTATTTCAGACTTAGGATCTATCCATGCTCTATAAAAGCTCTTCTTATCGTCTCCTTCATGCCCAACCCTAGGGAAGAATTTTTTTACTCTCGAAGGATATTTATATTGCTTATTAGTTCCTACTAGTTCATATTTCTTCGTCTCATTATTCTTAATATAAATATCACTTTTATCCTCTACTGCTTCTACTTCCTGCACATCATAATAGTGTGGACCGAAAAGTAAAGGTCTATCTCCATATTGCTCTCTATCTATATAAGACTTCAGCGTAATAAAATTATCTGGTACATTCATGTTAATTGGCAAATTAGCGTTTGCGCGAATAACTACCATGAAATAACTGGTGTAACCCATCAATAAAAACGCAAAAAATAAGATAACTGTATTTAGAGGAATTTTAGTAACATTTTCACTCCAAAAAGGGAAACTTCTTCTACCATCTGTCAATTTAATAATGTAAAAGAAAATAAAAATAATTATTAGAATTCCAAAAATAGTACCTGTATAAAATGGGGTTTCAAATGAATTAACAAACAGTAAATCCATTTTGCCTAGAAAAGAGGACGTCATACTTAGAACTACCTTCATGACTACCTGGATCAAGACAACAGATATTACGAACGATATGAACGCACCTAGCAAAGTCGGTTTGAATCTTTTGTAATAAAATATAAGCGCAATAATAGGAAAAACTAAAAGTGAAAGCAAGTGAACACCAATGCTCATTCCTGTGCAAAGCGCAATTAATAATAACCAATAATCTGCTTTTGGACTATCGTCTTCATTCCACTTTAGTATAGCCCAGACGTTGAAGGCCATAAAGAAAACTGAAAAGGCATATACCTCTCCTTCCAATGCATTAAACCACATAGAATCTAGAAATGTAGCTCCCAATGCACCAATAAATGAGCCGTAGAGTATCAGATTAGATTTCATAGAAGTCATTTCCTCCCCCTTTTTCAAGAAAGCTTGCTTCAAGAGCATAACTGCTGACCAAAAGAAAAACAGAGTGCAGAATGCCGTAGATAATGCACTAAGGAAATTTATAGATTGAGCTACTTTAGTGATATCACCGAATGAAAATAGAGAGAATATTTTTCCTACAAGCATAAAAAATGGAGCTCCTGGTGGATGGGCTACTTGAAGTTTATAGGTACAACTCAAAAATTCACCACAGTCCCAAAGACTTCCTGTCTTCTCCATAGTCAATGTATAAGTAGCTAGGGCTATAAAAAAGACTAGCCATCCTAATATTTTATTTAACTTATTAAATTGATTCATTTAGCTTAATAATTTATGAGCAATGGACAAAAATATAAAAATGAATGTTTCTACACCTATATTTAAACTAAAATATTCATTTTAAATCCAACATAACAGGAATTTATTATTATTTTTACAGTATTAAAGTCTAAACTATGCCTATAGTATCAAATAAAGGACTGGCTGCCTACACTGGCGCCTTCGGTCCCAAAGAAGTTAAACATCTCCTTAGAAGAACTAAATTCGGCATCAATAGGCAGGATTTGATCACTTATAATGGAATGAACTTAAATCAAGTATTGAGTTCTATACTTGTTTTGACACCTGAACCAGCTCCACCTCTCAATCATTATGAGAGTATAATCAATCCAGCCTATAAAGAAGTCAGTATTCCTCTGGGAACTACCTGGGTCAATACAGCACCTCAGTTTCCTGAAATTAATTTTCAAAAAGTAAACTCTTTTAGAAGCTGGCTAGCGATTAATTACTATAAAGACAATAGTATCACAGAAAAAATGGCTCTTTTTCTTCATAGCTTTATACCAATCTCTCACGATGTGAATGATCCACGTCATTTGTATAGAAACTATAAAATGCTTAGAACGAATGCTCTTGGAAACTTTAAAAATGTCATAAAATCTAGTCTGCTCGATAGCGGTGTATTAAAATATCTCAACGGGGATGTCAATCAGAAGAATGCCCCAGATGAGAATTTGGCACGAGAGCTACAAGAGTTATTCACCTTGGGGAAAGGATTTGCACCTATCTACAATGAATCGGATGTGAAGGAAGCTGCAAAAGTTTTGACAGGCTATACCATTGACAGAACCACGGGGCTCGTCATATTTAATCCAAATCGACATGATACAACAAATAAAACGTTTTCTGCCTATTATAATAACAATGTCATTACCGGAAAAACTGGGACTGCGGGTCAGGACGAATTAGATGATCTGGTCAATATGATCTTTCAAAAGAACGACGTCGCCTTGCATTTTTGCAGAAAATTATATGGATTTTTCGTTTATTACGATATCGATAGCACTGTAGAAGCAAATATAATAGTGCCCCTTGCCAATATCATGCGAAGCAACAACTACGAAATTCTGCCTGTAGTTCAAGCCTTATTCGCCTCTGAGCATTTCTTTGATCTAGATAATTATGGTAGTCATATAAAGTCACCTGTAGACTTTATATTTGGGCAGTTTAAAGAAATGGAAATTCCCCTGCCAGGAAGTACAGATATTCTTCAACAATATGAGGTGCACGCTGAACTTTTTGTCGCTACTACCGTTTTAAAACAATCTCCCTATGACCCACCTAATGTCTCTGGATGGGAAGCCTATTATCAGAAGCCACTACTTCATGAAAACTGGATAACGACAGATAGTATAGCCTATCGTAATAAATTTGCCGTATACTACTTATTAGGATACAATAAAAGAGGATATAAAATCCAAGCAGATATAATAAACTTTACAAAAGGATTTTCTAATCCTTCGGACCCTAATGCGCTCATAGATGACGCACTAAATTTTCTGCATACAATTCCCTCCAATGCAGATTTAAAAACCTATTTAAAAACTATATTACTCTACGGTCAAGCTCAGGATTATTACTGGACCAATGCATGGAATGATCATATAGCTAGCCCTACAGATGCTGCGAAAAAGAAGCTTGTAACGGATTTATTATTCCTTTTTTATAAATATATTGTAGAATTAGCTGAATATCAATTGAATTAAAAAATTAGAGATATTGAAATGAGCATAAAAAATAGTCATTTTCATACCAAAAGCAAATGATTTTTTTTCTATGCGAATTGCATAGGACCTTTAAAAAATTAAAAATAAACACATGAAAAGAAGAGATTTTTTAAATAAAACGACTACTACCATTGCTTTAGGGAGTATTCTACCTGGTTTTAGTTTTTCAGCTATTCAAAAGGAATCTGCTTTAGCAGCCCTGTTGGCAGGTTCTGCTGAAATCAATGACCACGTGTTAGTTATTATTCAGCTAAGCGGTGGCAATGACGGTTTAAATACCCTAATTCCGCTAGATCAATACACCAATCTCAATCTGCATAGAGCCAATATTTTAATACCAGAAAACAAGGTATTGAAATTGAAAAACAATGATAAGACGGGACTGCATCCTGCCATGACGGGAATCCAAACCTTATTTGATGAAGATAAAGTGAATTTTATTCAGAGCGTAGGTTATCCTGATCAAAATTATTCTCACTTTAGAAGCACGGATATATGGCTTACAGGATCTGATGCTAAGGTTGTGGAGAATTCTGGCTGGATGGGTAGATATCTCAATCATCAATTCCCTAATTATCCAGACGCCTATCCCACTGCCGATATGCCAGATCCACTGGCTATTCAGATTGGAGCTCTTGTATCACCAGGATTTCAAGGTCCTGTGCCTGGTCCGGGTATGCCTATGGCTATTTCCCTTACTAGTGACAAAGACTTTTATGATATAGTCAATGGTTCTCATTCTACTCCTGGAACCAATGCTATAGGTAAAGAACTTGCATATGTAAGAGAAGTCGCTGGTCAAGCTAAAGTATATAATGAAGCCATAAAAAAGGCAGCAAACAAAGTGACTCAGCAAGCGAGCTATCCTGCAGGTAATGCTCTGGCCGATCAGCTAAAAATTGTGGCCAAGCTAGTTAAAGGAGGCTTGAAGACTAAGATATATATGGTCAATATTGGGGGGTTTGATACGCATTCTGATCAAGTAGACGCAGCAGACCACACCATCGGAAGTCATGCCAAGCTTCTTTCTCAATTATCCGCTGCTATAGCTGCTTTTCAGAATGATTTAAAATTCCTGTCTATAGAGGACAAGGTCATTGGTATGACATTCTCTGAATTTGGTAGAAGAATAAAGTCTAATGGCAGTAATGGTTCTGATCACGGCTCTGCTTTGCCTATGTTAGTTTTTGGCACGAATGTACAGAAAGGTATCATAGGTATAAATCCAGTAATTAACTCAAGTTTTACAGTAGATGATAATCTAGCTATGCAGTATGATTTCCGCTCGGTTTATGCTTCCATCCTTAAACAATGGTTCTGCATAGAAGATGCGAATTTAGCTACGATTTTGTTTAAAAATTATCAGACCATACCTATAGTCAAAAATTCTGCCTGTGATTCTAGTGTCTTATCTGTATACCAAGCAGAACTGGAAGAAAAGAGATTACAGTGTTATCCAAATCCATTTAACTCAACCGATAAAGTCAAAATCGATATAAACTCAAAAGGAGGACACAATTTAATAGAAGTATTCAATACGGAAGGGCGCTTATTATCTACCATTATAGATACAACTTTAGCACCAGGAGTATACAACTATGCATGGGAAGACGACCAACTTCCATCTGGATTTTACTATTGCAGATACCAAAATGAAGGGTACCAATCAGTGTTTACTTTGCAGAAAGTAAGGTAAGTTCATTCAATCAACGAAATGAGGCACTACTGCCCTCCCATTTGCGCCATTATCTGCTGATAATAACTCATGTATTGCTGAGCCATGGCACTATTGCCTTGTTGCTGATATATCTGGGCTAATAGCCTATATGGTTCAGGATTGTTTGGATTTTCTTCAATTAAATTCATCAATACTGACTGTGCATACGGTAGATTACCACTTTGCAAATATGCGTAAGCTAAATAGTTTTTCGCCATCATGTTTTCAGGAGAAATTTTAAGTGCATTACTAAGTGATTGAATTGACTCATTCACCTGATTTGAATTCAACTGAGCAAATCCTAAATTTGTCCATGCAATTTCATTATTCGGATCATACTGGAGTGCCTTGGATAAATACTCCATCGCTCTTGGGAAATTCTGACTATCTAGAGCTTTTTTACCATAATAATCATTTCTATCTGTGCGTTTTACAATAGCGCAAAGCGGCACTCCATCCACATCGATTGTTTTCACAGTTCCTTTGGGAGGGAAAGAAACACTATTTTTAACTAAATCATCTTGAATCAATTGGGTAGTGACTATGTAGTAATCCCAATCTGAATTATCTCGTTCATTATATCTTACATAATTAATTACTTGCTTTGGATATTTCTTTTGAATATAATAATCCCCCAAAATAGTGGCATAATTCAATGCGATTTTTTTGTTCTTTAGCTGTTCTCCTTCCATCTTAATCAACTCTTCAATACCTTTTCTGATAGTGACTCCAAAGTAATCCGTTTCATATTTACCTACAGCGTTCTTGACTCCTCCACTAAATGAATTAAAATAAACAGACTGATGCGGATGATTAGCTATCATGAACTTCAGTGGGAGAAGCAATCCGATACCAATTAATGCATATATTGCATGCTGAGTATTTTTGGAATTAAACTTATCTAATAAAAGCTTAAAACCAATAGAAGCAATAATTACAAATGAAGGGTAAACAAATGTAGTATGTCTCCAGCCGTTGTACATCCCAGATTTCTTATATATGATATAAACTATAGGGAAAAGAAAAGTGAACAAAACCATCAAACTATATTTTCTAATCTCTTTATCTTTAGTCATAAAAATCAAGATACTTCCAATGGTACCGCCGATCACAATTATTTCAGGTACAGATATGCTAATCCATTTGAATACATAACTAGCAGGTATTTCCATTGAAGAAATCTTAGCTCCAT
>CANESS010000101.1 GCA_947441115.1 Saprospirales bacterium
AATCCCTTTTCTTCTCTGCCACTATGCCGCCTGAAATAGTCAAGCTAGCAGATACCATACTTGTTCAACCTGTGAAGATAGAAGTGACACCTGTATCCTCGACGGCTGATACGATTAATCAATTTCTCTACTTCGTAGATAAGAAAAATAAGAACTCGCTCCTACTAGATATATTGAAAAATCCGAAGATAAAAACCGTATTGGTATTTACAAGGACTAAGCATGGTGCAGATAAGGTGGTAAAATACCTTCAAAGTCACAAGGTAACCGCAGAGGCTATCCACGGCAATAAAACACAAAATAACAGACAAAAAGCCCTTACTAATTTTAAGAATCAGACTACCAGAGTACTCGTAGCTACAGATATTGCCGCACGTGGTATAGATATAGACGAACTGGAATATGTTATTAATTATGAGACTTCGAATATAGCGGAAACTTACGTCCATCGAATAGGTAGAACAGGTCGAGCTGGCGCTAATGGCACGGCCCTTTCCTTTTGTGATTTTGAGGAAAAGGCCTACTTAAAAGACATCGAAAAACTGATAGGTAAAAAAATACCTGTCATAGACGATCATGCATATCCTATGGAGGTTTTTGTCATCGAACCTAAACCAAAACAAGCTCAGCGACCTCCTAGAAATGAAAGACCGCCAGCTAGAGATAAATCTGGATCTAATAAAAATAGACGAGATAGACGGTTTTAGCTAAGGCTATTTCTCCACAATGATACTTCATTAATTTCCAACAAACAACGTCATTGGGATTTTCGCTGACAGATTATACTCTCAGTGCTAGCTATGATTAAGTTATTTTAAATTTAAACTACTACAATAGTCTTTGGAGGTTCTTGAAAAAGACATTAAATCGAAAAAGACTAAAAAATTTCTATTGATATCTATCCGCCTTTCGCATTCATATCCCCCTTCTCTTTCCCTCTTTTTCAAGAAGTAAAAGTTCACGACTCGTTTGCCCCTCAACAGAAGTATTCTCCTGTGCTCGTCTAATAAGGTAAGGGATCACTTCTTTTACCGGACCAAAGGGCATATATTTAGCTGTACTCATACCCATAGCTGACAGATTATAGGTTATATTATCACTCATTCCGAGCAGCTGGGAGCTATTGACATGCTTGTGGTTTAGGACTATATTATTCTGGGTGAGTAGTTCAAAATACAATTTATTTGAAGCTTCATTATGTGAAGCACAGCATAGAGATATAGTGGCGATATGCTCCACGGCATAGCGCACAGCATCATCGAACTCTTTATCCGAAGCTTCTTTAGTGTCATTGATAGGCGATTTGGCGCCTAGTGCTTGGTAGTATTTATTCTCTTTTTCTACATAAGCTCCTCGCACGATTTTTGCACCTAAGATATAGCCTTTTTCCATAGCGCGTTGGTGTGCTTTTTTGAAATCTTCCATCTTATCGTTTCTGTATAGCTGATAGGTATTGAATATATAGGCATCTTCTTGATTATATTTCTCCATCATCTCATCTACTAAGGTATCGATACTGTCTTGGAACCAGCTCTCCTCTGCATCAATATAAAGGTGTACATCGCAAGCTACTGCTTCACTGCACAGTTTATCTATATAGGACTTAGCCTGTAAATATTCATGCCGCTCTGCAGCACTGAGCTCCTTATTTTGTTGTAGTTTTATCCATATATCGGTATGTGCATACCCTGTGAACTTTACACACATGGCACGAACGGAAGGATTCTCCTTAGCAAAATGAATAGCATTCAATGTTTTCTCATAAGTATCTTGATAACCCTTAGCATCTTCCAGCCCTTCTACACTATAATTTAGAAGAACTTCAATATTGTTTTGCTTTAACCTAGAAATGAGCGAAATGGATTCGTCGAGCGATTCTCCCCCACAGAAATGAGAAAACACTGTATTTTTTATTATGCCTTGTATCGGCAGATTTAACTTTAAGCAAAGCGTAATCATAGAATTTCCTATATTCACTAGCCATTGAATACTCATCATTTTAAATAACCAGTAGGCTTTTTTTAATTCCTTGTCAGATAGAGAAGCATAGGCTACTTCGGTATTTTCAAAGGAGATTTTTTGGTCGTACATTTAATTATAAATTTAAAATTCTTGCTTTTGCATTAAATAGACTGTAAAAATGAGCAAACTTTATCTAAAACTTCTTTCACCTTTTCATTCGACTCTGCTTGACAATATACACGCAACACTGGTTCCGTTCCGCTGGCTCGAATCATCAATACACGTTCCCCTTCTAAGTGATATTTAAAGCCATCTAATGTTTCAGTCTGTTCTACCTTGATATCAGCCATCGATTTAATATCAGTAGATTCGCAATACTTTAAAATAGCTTGCTTTTTCTCTTCGGTCAATTTCAAATCATTTCTACCATAAGAAAACGCACCGACAACGTCATTGATATCTTCTATAAATTGTTCTAAGGTTTTCCCTGTTCTCGCTAAATAATCAATGACAATCAATGCATCCCAAATACCGTCGCGCTCAGGAATATGACCAGCAACTGATATACCACCGCTTTCTTCACCTCCTACTAGCACGCCACCTTCTTGAATGATTTCTGCTATATATTTAAAACCAATTTTAGTCACCTCAATAGGCAAGCCAAAGGCTTCACACATTTTTTTTATCTTAGGTGAAACTGAAAATGCAACCACTACTTTTCCAGTCATTCCTTTGTCCTTGTGTAAAATATAGATAAGCATGAGAATAATCATATGAGCATCGATATAATTTCCCTGTCTATCCATGAGGGCTATTCTATCCGCATCGCCATCATTGACAAAAGAAATATCGATGTCTCCTCTTGATTTCAAGTAATCAGAAAAATCTTTCAAATTTCCTGGAATCGGCTCCGGTGCTATATGATTGAAGTTCGGATTCCACTCACAGTTAAAATGGACTGCCTTAGGCAATATATCGGGAACTATACACTGACCAGCGCCAAACATAGCGTTATAGGCCAATGTAAGCTTAGTGTTGTTTATGGCAGCTAAATCAAACCCCATTCGAACTCTATCCAGATAAAGCGTTCTAAAATCCTGATAGTTTAAAAATCCTTTTGACTTCATATCATCAAGCGAAACTTCTGAATAAGCATAAGAATCTGGGATCATATTTTCCACCTCCTGAACCTCGCTAGGTGGGGTAGGCCCTCCAAAGGTAGACTTCAATTTATACCCATTATAAGAAGGCGGATTGTGACTGGCAGTCACCATAACTCCGATATCAGCTTTATATTCATTGCAAGCTAAAGATAACATAGGTGTGGTGCAAATATTGTCATAAAAAATAACCTTAACGCCTTTTGAGTACATCACTTGAATGATGGTCTCCGCGAACATTTTTCCACCGAATCGACAATCAAAACCCAAGGCAATCGTAGGATTTGGATTCGATTTTAATATGAAATCCGCAGTGGCTGCGGCCACGCGAGCCACATTATCTGTGGTATAATCCTTAGCTATGATAGCTCTCCAACCATCTGTACCAAACTTTATCTTGTACATTACATTATTTAAAAGTTTTCTAATAAATTAATTCTAACCATGTCCGGTGGTCAGAAAAAGTTTACAAATCTAAGGTTAAATGACTATTTTTGAACGATTTTTTGACGAATGGATAGTAATATAACGATAGGATTAAGGCGAAATATGATCGATGAGCTCTTAGTCCACCTAACTAAAATGGGAATAAGCGATTATGAAAAAGTCATGCAAGTTATGGGCACTATTCCGCGTCATATATTCGCCCCAATAGGCTTTGAGCGCATAGCATACGAAATAGCCCCTGTGCTTATAGACGAAGATCAAACTATGTCATCCCCCCTTACCGTGTCTATTCAGACTATAGTACTCCACCCTCAGCCTAGTGATAAAATATTAGAAATAGGAACCGGATCAGGCTATCAGGCTAGTGTGCTGAGCCTATTATGCGATAAAGTATATACCTTAGAGCGTCATAAAATTCTCCATGAAAAGGCTCGAAGTTTTTTTAAAGATATTAAGCTAAAAAATGTGTTTCCTTTCTTAAAAGATGGCTTTGAAGGATTGGTGAATGAAGCACCCTTTGATAAAATCATCATAACCTGTGGTGCAGATTACGTGCCTGAGAAGCTGCTATCACAGCTAAAAATAGGTGGGGAAATGATAATTCCACTCAATGATTCTGAAACCAATTATATGAAACGGATAATTAAACTATCTGAAGGCGAATATTATGAAGAACGATTTGACGGATTCCAATTTGTGCCAATGCTGAAGGGGATTAACTAGCAATGAATAGCGAATAACTAATAATTTAACCTACTTAAGTGCCTTTCCTATAAAGCAAATTCAATTTAAAACTTATCACCTGTAACTTAAAACTATATTCCGTGGCCCAAATAGCAAATAGAGAAAAAATAGAGCGAATACTAGAACGCATAGCCTATCAAGTGGCAGAAAACTGCTGTCATCGCAAGAAAATAATCTTCGTAGGTATTCAGGAAAGTGGGTATGTTCTGGCGCAAGAAATAGTTCGCTACTTAGCACCTCTACTGAAGATAGAAACCGATGTCATTTCATTGGAAATAGACAAAAAAAATCCTCAAACAAGTGAAATCAAACTTTCCAAAACACTTGAGACCAAAGATACCGCGATTATTTTAGTAGATGATGTCATCAATAGCGGCAAAACGCTTTTTTATGCACTCAAACCTTTTTTTGATTTAAAGATAGATGCACTGAATACCCTGATTTTAGTCGAAAGAAAGTATAAGCGATTTCCTATTATGGCCGACTATGTAGGCATATCACTCAATACCACGCTACTGGAAAAAATAGAAGTCATAGTGAAAAATAAAAAACTAGTGAGTATAGAGCTCGTGTAATCCAAAAAATTGATAGGTTTATTTCTTAATGTACAAATGGTTTAACATCTCAAAAGATAGACATGAATTGGTTTGAATCATGGTTTGATAGTCCATACTATCACCTACTCTATCAGCATAGAGATGATAAGGAAGCTCAGTATTTTATAGATCACCTATACGCTAAATTCCATATTCAGCCTTCGCATAAGATATTGGACCTAGCCTGTGGAGCAGGTAGACACGCTATCTTCATGGCTAGTAAAGGAAATGCAGTCACAGGTCTGGATCTAGCCAGCAACTCCATAGCAGAAGCTAAGGCAAAAGTCTTAGAGCTCCCTGAAAAACTAAACATAGAATTTCAAGTAGCCGATATGCGAGATTTTGATCTAAAGACTTCGTTTGATCTTGTCTTCAATTTATTTACCTCCTTTGGATACTTTGAAAATAAAAATGAGAATCTAGATGTCCTTGGAAGTATCAAAAAACATCAAGCGAAAGGGGGAATTCTAGTCATAGACTACCTCAATAGCCAGCTAGTAAGGGCTAAAGGTGAGGAATCCTATACTAAAGTCATAGATGCTATACAATTTGAAATTCATAAATATTTTGAAGGTGATTTCGTCAAGAAAGAAATCAAAGTCATAGACGAAAATGGCGTTTTTCATTTTAGGGAACAAGTCCAGCTTTTTGAATCGAACGAGCTAGAATCTATGCTTCGTAATCAAGGCTATCAGATGACCGAGCATTTTGGAGACTACGATTTAGAAACATACTCACAGACATCCCCAAGGAGTATATGGGTAGGAACGCGATTATAGTGCTTACAAATTTTATAGGATTTATGATTGCTTTGTTTATAATGTATAAATTGCAAAAGATACTAATTTATGTTAGACGACGTTAATGACCTAAAATATATCTATTCATGCACAGCGTCTTCCTCCAATGCTATCGAGACACCTTTTTGTACAATCTTGTATTTTCTATTTTCATTAGCATATCGAGTAATTTTTTCATCTGCTTTCTGACCTTTGGCATCCATGTATTCTACTAGATGAGCCATTTTCTCTCTTAGTACCGCTGCATAAAGAAGTAGTCAAAAAACTGATTCTAGAAAAAAATTAAAACGAAAGGTATTCTGATTATAGATCACTATATTGATGATATAAAGGAAATTTCTTCCAAAATAATACTGATAGAAAATAAAAAGTTAATTTCAGTAGATTAAAATAAACGCGAAAAGACTTGGGATTTCGTGAAGAAAGTAAAGAAGTCAATTCATTATCACATAGCACCAGCAATATATCAAATACATTTTCTAATCTACACATCAATTTCAAATCAATCCCCGTTCGACGCAGTCTCTTAAACGTTCGGCAGAGTCTATTATGACTCGTTCTTAGTATATTAAAATCTCTGATCACATTTATATAGTTTCGCTA
>CANESS010000102.1 GCA_947441115.1 Saprospirales bacterium
AAGCCCTAATTGGCTGGATAATACATAGAAGAGTATATAACCCTATCTAGACGCAGAAGTCCACTTTCCTTATCCACTTAATATTTAGCGCGAGTTCCCTTGGGTATCTCAATGATTCCATTCACTGTATTCGGCTCCGAATTTCCTCGACTCACTTTATGCCATGGGTTTGTTTTATCTATCTTCATTATTACATTAATTAATTGTTTCTTTATTTGTAATCAAAGAATTCATTATGAAAGCTGCAAAAATTAAACTTCTGGTAGCACTATGCACATCTTGAACTTTAAAAATAGCTGCGATTAATGCTAGACAGAGAGAAATTTGAACTATTCTTTTCATCCATCTCCAATCTTTTTTGGTAAAAATAGCATAACTATAAAAAATAAATAGTGGATTTAACCACAGTAAATTCAAGTTATTCTTTGTCACAGAATGCTCAGTGAAAAACCACTCAAAGCCTATAACCAAGCCACCTATACCTAATAATAAAAAGAACAGACCATAGAATAGATTACTCCATGCTTGAGGTTTATAAATGATATAAATCATTATAATAAAAATTATAAAACCAAAAGTTCGAGGTGACCACAACCAAGCCCAGCTTGATCTTATCCTAGGTGTCTCTGGTACTAAAACATATTCTTTGGATACAAGTGCTTGTCCATTATTCTGACATAATGCCATAGACTTCGCTACAAACTCTGGCAAAAAACAATATTCTCTTGCCGTTGATTTTTTATCCACTGGCATACCCAAAGCCATATCCATGCCCCAGTCTATAAATGGGACAGAATTTTCAGCATTGCTATGAATATGCTCACGGAAGGTCTTCTTATCCTCCTCTTCATAAAATTTCATCTGCACTCCTTTGCAATTCTGCTCAATGACATCGATTATCTTAGTCGCGCAATTATTAAATAAAAAATCATAGCGATAATACTTGTTTTCATCCAGAATATTCCACTCGAGAAAGCTGAGCAAGCTATCACGCTGACTAGGTTGTAGATTTAAAACCTGTTCCTTCACCTCTCGCTGCTGATAGACGTACTGGCCCATAAAATCATTCATAGTCTCTTTGCCCACCATATAATCCAACTTACCCATACAGAATTTAGGAATAAAATTGGGATCCTGAAAGTCAAACAGGCCGTAATTGTATACCCAATCGATATTTTGCATCGAATCTTTATATCGGATAGCCGAGTGACCAAAGGTGCTATAAATCTCGTCTCCGCGGCTGCAGGTTAGCACACTGAATTGTTGGGAAGCCACTGGTTGTCCAAAAAACAAACAACAAAAAACTACAATATTGAATCTGTGAAAAGTTTGCATTGCTAAATACACTTTAAAAATATATTAAGTAAATTGAAAATATAATAACCCGAATGCTGCTAAAAGCATAATAACCAGACTAGATAACCCAAATAAGTTTACCCAGAAACCGTTTGTAAATTCACCCATAATCGATTTATTATTCGCAATATGGAGAATAATACCAATCAATACAGGAGCGGATATACCGTATAAGACAGCTGTGTATATGAGCGCTTTGATGGGTGAAATACCGATAAAATTAATACCAAGGCCTACAAGGAGAGAAACCACAATTATGGCATAAAAGCCTTTCGCTTCATGAAATTTTTTATCCAGTCCTTCTTCCCACCCAAATGATTCGGCAAAAATATAAGAGAGAGAACCACTCAAAATCGGAATAGCGATTAAGCCTGTACTAATGACTCCTATAGAAAATAATAAATAGGCAAAGTTTCCTGCCACAGGCTTCAAAGCGAGTGCTGCCTGCTCCACGGTATCTATTTGGTGTATTCCCTGTTCAAATAAGACGGTCCCTGTAGTCAGAATTATAAAAAACATAATAATCCCTGAAAAAATCATCCCAAAGTCTACATCCATATTGACATCGCTGATGAGCTTTTTATCTACCACAATATGCTTCTTACTTTGACGCATCTCCTCTACCTCTACAGAGGTCTGCCAAAAAAACAAATAAGGTGAAATCGTAGTACCCAATATGCCCACTAGGACCAATAGAAAATTTTTATCCCAAATTATCTTTGGTACAAATGTGGATTTTAAAATATAACCTATATCTTGCTTATAGAAAAAAGGCACTATTAAATAAACAATCATAACTGAGCAAAGCCATTTTAAGATGCTAGAAATTTTCTTGTAAGGTAGATAAATGATTAAGATAATTAATAAGGCAGTGAAGAAAATACTGAATAAAGATGCATCAATACTGGGGAACAATAAATTGCCAACAGCCCCCATTCCCGCAATATCGGAACCAATATTCAGCACAATAGCCGGCGCACTGAATATAAGCATTAAATAGAGCATAGGCCTAGTATAATGAATTTTTAATGTTCTGGTCAATCCATGAGAAGTTACCAAACCTATTCTAGCACACATTTGCTGTATAGCAGCCATCAAGGGAAATGCTAGTAAAGATGTCCATAATGTGCTCAATCCAAACATGGCCCCTGCTTGCGAATATGTGGCAATTCCAGATGGATCATCATCGCTAGCACCAGTGACCAAGCCAGGACCAATTAATTTAAAATAGCCTTTTATCTTTCTGTAAAATCGCATGTTACTTATTTTATTTTGACTATTCCTTCTAACTGTTTACTAAATCACTTCATAATCATAACCACTTCTTTCGCCAAAACCATTGTAAAATAAAGATGGTAATTAATATCATAAAGAGCCAAGTCAGCTTATATCCATGAATATAATCTAGCTCAGGCATATATTTAAAATTCATACCATAGACTCCCACGAGAAACGTCAAGGGTAGAAAAAATGCAGAAAAAACAGTCAGAATACGCATCACTTCATTGGTCTTTTGAGAAGAGATAGACATGTAGAAATGCAATAAATTGTTGACATCTTCTAGATTCTGAGCATAGACCGATAGGAGCTGAACATGCATATCTCGCATATCATTAAGCGCTATTTTATCTTTGGCCTGAATACTCTGTGCTATCCCACCCGTCATTTGGAGTAATTTGTGAGCTATATGGGTTCTCCTCTTCAGGAAATAGAGATTCTTCATCAGCAGTGGCGATAAATTTTTTAAAAAGATACGCTCTTCATAGATGTCTATTTCCTTAGCTAATTCTAGAGAAGGTCGTTCGTAGGTTTTAAGCACATTCCATAGCAGTCTTACTACTAAATCAGTCGGCGCCTGACACTTTCCTGAGTCATAATATTTTTCCTTGGCAGTATTTATGAAATCCAAAGGTAATCTATGAATAGTCAAGATAAATTTTTCGTTATAAAAAATAGCCAGTTTAGATGTTGCCTGCTGAATAGTATGAATTTTCGAACTAGGTGAATGCTCTATCATTAACCGAGTGATTATAAAATGATAGTCGCCTTGAGATTCACTCTTCGGCAAATGGTCAGGCTCTAAGCAATCTTTGATAGAGTATGGGTGTATCTGAAATTTTTCGCCCAAAGCTAAAAGCTCAGCTTCATCGGGAGAAACTATATCAATCCATTGAAAACCCATAGCACTCTGTGTATATTCCGATATAGCCATTTCAAACTTTAAATACCAAAAATACTATTTTCTTATCTTTCTCTTATTAATAATGATTGATTTCATTGGTATCATTGAATTTCCATAAAATTTTTATTCGTTCTTGGGAATATAACTGAATAAAAATTTTGATGTACATTTGTTGACTTTATAAAACAGATTATGAGCGATTTTATCACCAAACGAGCAGAAGACATCAATCAATGGTACAATGACCTAGTCATCAAAGGCGAGCTAGCGGACTATAGCTCTGTGCGGGGCTGCATGGTCATCAAACCCTATGGATATGCCCTCTGGGAAAATATGCGAGACGCCCTCGACAAAATGATTAAAGATACAGGACATGTAAATGCCTATTTCCCCCTATTCGTGCCAAAATCACTCTTTGAAGCGGAAGAAAAAAATGCAGAAGGTTTCGCTAAAGAATGTGCCGTGGTGACCCATTATAGACTAAAAAATGACCCCAACAATAAGGGGAAACTCATAGTAGATCCAGAAGCCAAACTAGAAGAAGAACTCGTGGTGCGCCCTACATCCGAGGCCGTCATCTGGAATACCTATAAGACATGGGTTCAGTCTTATCGAGATTTGCCATTATTGATCAATCAATGGGCGAATGTAGTCCGATGGGAAATGCGCACCAAATTATTTCTCCGTACAGCCGAATTTCTTTGGCAGGAAGGACACACTGCACATGCTACGCAAGCAGAAGCTATAGAAGAAACCAAAAAAATGTTAGGCGTTTATGCCGATTTTACAGAAAACTGGTTGGCGATACCTGTATATCAAGGAGTAAAATCAGAGTCTGAACGCTTCGCAGGAGCCGATGACACCTATACCATAGAAGGCTTGATGCAAGATGGCAAAGCCCTACAATGTGGCACTTCGCATTTCTTAGGGCAGAACTTCGCCAAAGCATTTGACGTGAAATATCAAACCACTGAAGGAAAAGACGAATACGTCTGGGCTACGTCATGGGGAGTTTCGACTCGACTGATAGGAGCCTTATTGATGACACATTCGGATGATAAAGGAATCGTGATGCCGCCAAAAGTGGCGCCTCATCAGGTAGTTTTTGTCCCATTCCTCCATGAGAAAAAACCAGAGCAGAACCAAATCTTAATCGATAAATGCAATGAATTCGTAACACAATTCAAAGCCAAAGGTATCCGCTGCAAAATCGATACCGACCTTATGAAGCGTCCTGGATTTAAATTTGCCGAGCATGAGATGAAAGGTATACCTGTCCGCATCGTATTCGGACCTCGTGATTTAGAAGAAAATGTAGCGGAGGTAGCTCGCAGAGATAACTTAAGCAAAGAATCTATATCACAGGATAAATTAGTAGATCATGTAGAGAATTTATTGACAGAAATTCAAGCCAATATCTACAACAGAGCCAAAGAATATCGCAACACCAATACCCGCGAATGCACCGACTACGAAGACTTCAAATCCAAAATAGCCGAAGGAGGATTTGTGATCACGCACTGGGATGGAACTGCAGAGACCGAAGAAAAGATCAAGGAAGAAACAAAAGCTACTATCCGTTGTATTCCTTATGACTACGAGCAGACCGCCGGAAAATGTATCTATTCTGGTAAAGAAACGAAACATCGGGTATTGTTTGCAAGGGCACATTAATTAATAAAATGACTCTTTTCTACTCCAAGCCCGCCAAAATGATCATAGGAATAATACTAGCTACATTATTCTATTCAACGAATCCCTTAGCCATTTCGGAGCTTGCCAATCGTACTTTATTTGTAGCCATATTAATGATATCATGGTGGATTACAGAGGCGCTACCTATGCCTGTCGTGGGCATTGTACCATTGATTTTATTTCCATTATTGAAAATTTTAAAGATAGAAAAAGTGTCTGAGGCCTACGCCAATCCCATTATTTTTTTATTTCTCGGAGGATTTATGCTAGGTTTGGCGATAGAGAAGTGGAATCTACATCGCAGGATAGCGCTGAATATAGTGAAGATAACAGGAACGAGTGGTGACCGGATTATAATAGGATTTATTATCGCTACCGGGATACTAAGTATGTGGCTGAGCAATACGGCTACTACAATCATGATGCTTCCCATCGCGTTATCCATTATTCACGTAATGAAACAGAATCATATAGGAGAAGGCAATTTAGCTAATTTCTCACTTGTCTTATTGCTCGTCATCGCAATGGCGTCCAATATGAGTGTGGGAACTATCATAGGTACGCCACCCAATATCGCTTATGTGAGCCATATTCAAAATCAATTCCATCACCAAATCGGATTTTTAGAATGGATGATGGTTTGTACACCCTTGTCTATTGCGTTGATGATATCTATGTATTTTATTTTAGTGAAATGGCTCTATCCAAATCATATCAAAGCAAACAAGGACACCAAAGATTTAATTCATAATCAATACAAAGAATTAGGCAAATTCTCAACGGCTGAAAAAAGAGTCTTTATTATTTTCATATCCACGTCTTTGCTATGGATAACAAAAGATTTGATAAACAAAATCCATCCAAATTTTCAATTCGATGATACGATGATTGCTTTGATGTCGACGATACTTTTGTTTGCTATTCCATCAGGCTTGAAATCAACTGAAGAGAATTCAAAATCTGAAAATCTACTTGAGTGGGAAGATTCTAAAAAAATGGCTTGGGGTATTTTATTGCTTTTTGGTGGAGGTA
>CANESS010000103.1 GCA_947441115.1 Saprospirales bacterium
AACTCTGCTGAGTCTTAATGTGTATGGTAGCACCAGAATAGACAATATTCCTACTGTAACAAAGGTGAATATTATTGATTTGTCAAAGTAAAACGTCAGCATCAATGCAGTGAGCAGAAAAATAAATGAATTAACTAGATAAGATACATACATAGCTCCTAGGTAAAATCCAGGCTCAGGCTCGAAATTGACTTTACAGTTTGGACACTCTGGATGCATGGTGATAAAATTGAATATGTTAAACGAGGAATATTTAAACATATCTGATTTACCGCACTTAGGGCATTTGCATAAAATGATACTTAAAAACTTGGACATTGGTTAAATCTACGCTACAAATCTAGTAATAAATCCGCAGTTCAATCAAAAAGAGTCAAGGTTTCTCTGCCCTCGTATAGACTTCGAACGATTCCATCCGCAAGACCTATTTTAGGTACATAGATATCATTTACTTTAGCTGCTTTCATGATAGTAGTATAAATTTCCAAGGCAGGGACAATGACATCCGCGCGATCGGGATTAAAATTGTATTGAATGATCCGCTCATCTACTGTCAATATCTTCAAATCTTTATGCATATCTCTTAAATAACGAGCAGTCAATGGCTTTCCGAGTGGTTTTTGACTCTTCTTAAATAGCGTATTAATATTACCCCCTGTTCCCACAGCTACGGTGTCCTCAGCAAGTTTTAGTTCTTTAATAAAAGTCTCCATTTCCAACCACTCCTTGTATTCTACCAAGTTTTTCAATGCACGTACAGTCCCTATTTTGAAACTGCGACTTGCTCTAGTTTTCCCTTTATAGTAATAAGTGAGCTCTGTGCTTCCACCACCTACATCGATAAAAAGATAACCTTTTTCATCTTTTATATATTCTGCTATCTGTGTAGTATAGATGATTTTCGCCTCTTCCTTTCCTTCTATAAGGTCTATTTTTATCTCACTATTTTTATAGACAGTTTCTACTACCTCCAGAGCATTCGATGCCTCACGAAGGGCAGATGTAGCGCAAGCTCTATATTTTTTTACTTTGTAGCATTTCATTAGGCTATAAAATGATTTCATGGCTTCAGAGAGCATTCCTATGGTATCGTCCTGTATTTCATTTTTAACGAAACTATCTGATCCTAATCTGATAGGAGCGCGAACAAGAATAGCTTTATCAAAATGCACTTCGTCATTGATTACATAAACATTCATGATAAGAAGTCTAACACCATTAGAGCCTATATCTATCCCTGCATAACAGTCTATTTTCATTTTTAAACGTGGTTTTTATTTGCTAAATCTATTAAAAGTAGTGCATTACTATTTATTGAGCACTAGTTTACTGTTTGTAAAAATTTTGAATGGAGTCCCAGCATTTTGCTTTTAAGTTTTCATCTTTAGAAGTCGTCAGGGTATTCAGATTTTCCATTAAAAGTATTTGCTGCATTTCATATGTGGTAGATTTTAGCTTTTCAAGCGCTACAGGTAAATTATTCATAAGCGCATCTTCGCCAAATATAAATATTTTGCTAAAGTTGAATTCATGGATAAAATGAATAAAATTATTTGATTTAGAGTTATTTAGATTGATTACATATATGTTCTCAATATTCATTAGGAGT
The DNA here is from genome assembly GCA_947441115.1 of Saprospirales bacterium. Classification (GTDB taxonomy): domain Bacteria; phylum Bacteroidota; class Bacteroidia; order Chitinophagales; family JADJOU01; genus CHPMRC01. Next base: position 1,610 of record CANESS010000103.1, read on the forward strand.
TTTTTAAAGACCTTTGTCAAAGTTTTATAATCTTTGCTTTCAGAGAGCGGAGAGGAACAGTTCAGAATGCAACATATGCTAGAGAATTTACTTCCTAAATTTTCATAGGAAGTAGAATCAGAGTTTAGAATAGGTTTCTGGTCAATTTCTTTGCTCTGGATAGTAGTATAAATTTTTACACGGTTGATAAGCATTATTTGAGACATGAATTGGGACATCAAAATTACAAAAAATCTGAGAACTAATCTAGATAATACAGATTTTTCTAGTTTAGGATTTGGTAAAACCTTTACGGATCATATGTTTATCGCTGATTATTACAATGGTGCATGGAGAGATTGTCGTATTGAACCTTTTGGAAATTTAGATTTGCATCCAGCTACTTTCGCACTTCATTATGGTCAGAGTATCTTTGAAGGTCTTAAAGCAGAGCGAAGTCCTGATAATAAGATTTTACTGTTTAGGCCTGAAGCCAATGCTGAGCGCTTTCGCTTATCAGCTGAAAGGCTTGCTATGCCGGCAGTTCCCACAGATTTATTTATTCAGTCTATTTCCGAATTGATTAAAGTAGATGCCGCTTGGGTACCTAAGGGAATACCCAATACAAGTCTTTATATACGACCATTTCTTTTCGGTACAGATCCTATTTTAGGGGTTAAAATAGGAGATCATTATAAATATATAGTCATCATTGGTCCTGTGGGTTCATATTACGCGGAGCCAGTCAATGTATTGATTCAAGAGAAGTATGTTCGTGCATTTCCCGGTGGCACAGGTGCGGCTAAGTTTTCTGGAAATTATTCTGCCACCTTACTTCCTGTAAAAGAAGCGAAAGATCAAGGCTGTAATCAAATATTGTGGACAGATGGATTTGAGCACAAATATTTTCAAGAAATAGGTACTATGAATATCTTTTTTCAAATAGGTGATACCTTAATCACTCCTTCTCTAGAAGAGGGCACTATTTTGCATGGCGTTACTAGAGACTCTATATTGAAGCTAGCCAAAGATAAAGGTATCAAAGCCGAAGAACGGAAAATTTCTGTAACTGAATTTATGATAGCTTATGAGAATAAGACACTTCGCGACATGTTTGGCGCGGGTACTGCTGCTGTAGTTAATCCTATTGCAAGCTTTGTATATCATGATAAGCAGTATGATTTAGACTTTATGGATAGGCAGATATCTCAAATAATGAAACACGAAATAGAAGGTGTTAAATCTGGTCTTTTGCCTGACCCACATAATTGGGTTCTGGTTGTAGAATAATTTTCGTACTTTCGTCACCCTTTTTTATCACGTTATATATTTTAAACCGTTTCATTTTATGCAATTTTTATTTAAGCAGTCTTCTGGCTAGTTTATCTAAATCTTAAATACTACACTATGGCTAAGAACAGATTCGCTACAGGCGGACTCAATCAAAAAGACGAAGCAATTTTTGTGACGTTAGAACTCAATGTTAATAGCATGAATATTGAGGTTAAGCATTTCACTACAAGTGGAATGAAGGATGAAGAAATAGATCTAATTTTAAAGAAATTTGTCTCTGGAGAAGAGGTAGAATTCCCAGCAAATACTATTATAGAAAACAGAAGTTTTACTGAAGAGTCGCTGCTACCTAATAATATAAAGCTTGAAGGAAAGAGTGGAGCTATTCGTCAACTTCAAAATGAATGGTCCTATTTACTTCTCAATGCTAAATTATTTGAACAATTTAATGCGCAATTAGAGGATATAAAAATCAAAGCGGCTGAATTAAAACATTTTAGGTCAGATATATTTGAAGAGGCTAAAGAATTTTGGGAGAAAGTGCTAGATTATAAAAAGGAAAGAGAAATTAGCCAAGAAAAGCTCGCCTATTTCAAGGAAGAATTAAACTGTGTATTCGATCACCTCAAGAAATTGAAGGAATCACTATTGCGCGAGAAGGATGCGAGTTCCGAGAAAATACGTCAAGAATTTTCAGAACTATTGACAAGTATAGATGCTAGATTAGAAGAGCAGGGCGTTCATTTTAAAAGCATTCTAGAAGAGCTGAAGGCCATGCAATCTAAACTGCGTGGTGAAGATATCAAGCGCGATATAAAAAATATACTTTTTGATGATATCCAATCGCGATATGATCTCATCAAATTAAGAAGAAATGAGGTAATGGGTGGAGTTAATAATTCTAGAATAGACGGTTTGAATCTAGCTTTAGCGAGAATGCAGAAGACTTTAGATATGGATAAGAAAGACTTAGATTACAATACTAAGAAGCTAGATCATGTCAATAATAAGCTCGAATTGCAACTAAGAGAGGCTAAAATTAAAGTACTAAAAGATAGAATAGCCTCCAAGGAAGAAAAATTGGCAGATATTCAGAAAACTCTTCAGAAACTGACTAAACGATCGAATTCAAATGAAAAGCCAGCTCCACCAGAAGCAATTCCTGCAACTCAAGATATAGTTAAGTCTATCGAAGAACCAAAGGTTATAGATGATGAGGTGGCTGATCTGTCTACAGAGTTCGATTCTACAGATACAACTGAACAATAGAAATATGGAGTCAATTTATCGATTACTAAAAGCTGTTTTAATTGAATTTTTTAAAACCAACTATCCAGAAAGTATTCCAGCTGATTTTATCTTTCAATCTACCAATAAAGAGCATCAGGGACACATAACCCTCATGGTATTTCCGTTGGCTAAGTTAGTCAAAAAAAGTCCTGACGATTTAGCGAATGCCCTTGGAATATATCTTATTTCCTCAGACTTGATAGTAGGTCAGCAAGTAATTAATGGATTTCTAAATCTCCAGCTTTCTCCTAAAGCCTTTCAACTTTTAATTCAAGATAATTCTGATTTAAAGATAGAATCTAAAGATTTAAAAAAGATAGTATTAGAGTATTGTGGTCCTAATACCAATAAACCTATTCATATAGGACATCTAAGAAATATGTTTCTTGGCTACGCCGTAGCTGCTATTTTGAAAGAAATAGGCCATGATGTACACAAGGTTAACATTTTCAACGATAGAGGAATTGCTATTTGCAAGAGTATGGTCGGCTATCTAGAGTATGGAAATCAAACTACTCCTGAATCTGAAGGTATTAAAGGCGATTTTTTTGTTGGTAAATTTTATGTCTTGTTTAGCACTGAATGTAGCCGCCAAGCTCAGCCTTTTATAGCTCAAGGTATGAAAAAGGAGGAAGCAGAGGCTCAAACGGCTATATTTCAGAAAGCAAATGATTTATTAATAAAATGGGAGAACGGAGACATAGAAGCTATTGCTCTTTGGAATTTAATGAATGGCTGGTTCTACGATGGAGTAAGAAAAACCTATGCTAGACTTGGTATAGATTCTGAAAAGGATTACTATGAAAGTCAGGAGTACAAAAAAGGAAAAGATATAGTAGAATTAGGATACCAAAGTGGGGTATTCCATAAAGACGAGACTGGAGCTATCTATATTGATTTAACTGATAAAGGCTTAGATAAAAAGTTTTTACAACGGTCTAATGGTACCTCCTTGTATATTACTCAAGATATGGCGCTCGTCAAGCAGAGATTTGATGACTACCACATGGACAAAATGATCTATGTAGTAGGAGATGAACAGAATTATCATTTCAAAGTACTTAAGTATATTATGGAGGCTATGCAGGAGCCTTTTTCCAAGGATATATATCATTTATCTTATGGTCTGGTGTTAGGAAAAGATGGCTCTAAATTCAAATCTAGAGAGGGAACACCCGCTGACGCTGATATGATACTGGATGCTGTCGTGGAGGAAGCCAAATCTCAGACATTTGAGAGTGGTAAAGCTGAACAATTTTCAGAAAAAGAATTGAAGGAGATAGCAGAAAGTGTAGGTATAGGCGCAGTGAAATTCGCACTGCTCAAGGTTACGGCTACTAAAAATATCGTTTTTGACCCTAAGGAGGCTGTAGATCTCAATGGAGATACAGGTTCATTTATCCAATATACATATGTGAGAACTAAGTCACTATTAAGCCGATGGGAAGGAGAACTTAATTCTCAGATGGCAGCAGAATTAGCTGCTGAAGAAGAAGACTTAATCATTCATTTAAGTAGTTTTAAATCTTGTTTACTGCGTTGTGCTGAAGCTTTAGACCCTGCTGAATTGGCGCTATTTACTTTAAATTTAGCTAAGATCTATAATCGTTTCTATACTCAACTTTCAGTTTTAAAAGAGGAAAACATAGAAAAAAGAAATTTTCGAGTCTATTTGACAAATTTAACAAATCAAGCTTTGAGTAAATCGCTCACTATACTCGGAGTAACATTGCCCGAAAAAATGTAATAATTAATTAATTAATACGTTTAGAGTATTCACTAATCTAATAATTTTCAATATTTTTAGTTGTTTTTTTTTCTGTAATCTAGTAAGAATTTACTAAATTTGTATCATACAAAATAAAACATGAAAAAACTAATATTACTGATCACTTCTGCGATTAGTTTTAGCCTTGGAGCTCAATCAACACAAGATACTATTGATCAGCCTTTTTGGCAGTCGATGATGTTTGATCGAACAGTTAATATACACA
>CANESS010000104.1 GCA_947441115.1 Saprospirales bacterium
CTCTAAATTGTTCGGGTTGATCAATCTTATAGTATTTGTAAAAGGACAGCGTTGTATATTCTTCCTCCAGCTTAGCTATACGCTCTTTTAATACCTTTCTATCCAATCTATTATACAGTTGCATGCTATATTAAGAAGTTTAAACGTTAAAAAAATGTACCGCATATATTTTTGTAGCAGACCAATTTCACTTCGTTACATTGCTCCTTACACCAATATCGACGGTGTTAACCACTGTAATTATAAAAGATAGATAGGACTATTTTGAATAAAACATTGGTTTAAGACGCAAAAGTATTAAAATATTTGGGGAAATCAGCTAAAAAAGAGACTCTACAGCGAAACATTCGTTATCGAAAAGGATGTCACTTCAAAAACCTTTTCAAAGGTAGCATGAATGGTCACAGACTTCTGAGATCGATAGATAACTTTATACTTCCCAGGAATGAGTGAAATGGCCTCTATATTTTTATTTGTGCTTAGCGTCATACATTTTTCTAAAACATTATTTCTATAAACATATAAATCCCCGTAGATATCTGATGAGTAGGTAATATTTAAAAGTCCTGGTGCAGGTAATATTATTTCATTGGATTTCCCTCGTTTAATGGAGAGATTGGCATAAGATCGTGAAGGATTCGTATTCAGTGCCAGTTTATAATCGCCCTCTAGCATATCTAGATATGATGGTAAATAAAATTTATCTAGCAAGTTCGTATCTTGATAGATAAAACCTAGTGGATTTTCATATATCTTTCCTGAAGTATTGTCCCACTTTATGTCAAGAATGCCTTTAGGATAATTGACTTCTATCGTATTATGAACGTATTTTTTTAATTTTACATTACGAACCCACAATGGTGGTACACAATGAATTTTGATATTTACCGAATCATAGTTGCCGGTAGAAATCGAATCTGGCATTTGAGTCGGACTAAGGTGATGGTAATATACAGCTATGAACTCGCTATTCTTCGCATTATAAAGAGTGAAAGGAATATTGGTTTCGCTCGTTTTTTTATCGCCATTTTTTAGAAAAACGGAAAAACTCCTTCTATTTGCTATATTGATGAATGAGTTGTATAATTCCTTTTTAAAATCCTCCTTATTTCGGGCATTTTTGAAATCGCCGATACAATGTAGATGCTGAATTTCATTTGGATCAATATTTAAACCGATGATTAAGGGTTTGATAGAAATACGAAAGTCGAGTAATTTCTCAGCCATGGCACAAGGATTGCGATTGCAGGTCTCATAACCGTCCGTTATTAGGATAATGACATTTTTCTTGCTATTACATCCTAAGTCTTCAGCAGCCTGCTCCAATGAATAGGTTAATGGTGTGGTTCCTTTGTACTGTATGGTTCTTAATTTTGCTACTATTTTTTTAGCTGAATTTTCTTCTATAGGCACTTCTAGTTTCGAGTCGAAGCAATCATTGGCCGATAGAGGAGAATTGTGACCATAGACCCTTAAACCCATTTCTACATTATAATTTTTCTGTAGAAAAAATGAAAACTCCTCAATTGTCTTTTTAGCTATTTCCCATAGAGGCTTGTTGTCCCATTTCTGACCCATACTATGAGATGCATCTAGCAAAAATAATATTCTAAATCTCTCCTCTGGCCTGCTCTGGCAGGTATCGGATTGTCCATAGATATTCGAACCTATAAGAAGCCATATTAGTAAGAGAAGAGCTCGTGCCATCTAGTGTTCTATTAAAATATTAGTCGTCTGATTCTCGATAATCTTAATGGGCTTATACTTTGTATTCTCGCTATGCGCTGCCTTATTTTTATATAAAAGATAATAATCACCTACAGCCAAATCGAATGTACTGACTAGATGATTATTAAAGGTTAAAACCTTCTCCCAGTTTTTATTAAATAGAGTTATGTGTTCTTTGTTTTCACGCTTGACAGCTAAGGTTCCTCGAGCACCAGTCGACAATTCATAACTCGATCCTTCAGTAAGATTAACTCTTGAATATCTGACTGTGGGATGCATATTGTAATCGATAATCATATGACTATCTACCCATCGCATATTTGATAGGATACCCGTATGCCATTGATTATTGTGCCACTCAGCCGGTCTCAATAAGTATTGATTGCGTTTATTTTTAAATGGATTATTATATTTTATTTCGCCCGTTATGACTGGAACTGTATAGTGCTGGTGCCGTCCCTTAGTTATTGTAAAATTGGGCACATAAAATGGAGGATTAGTATGCACTAGAAGTTGATAAGAGTATTGTGGATTGATAAAAATAGTGTCCTTACTTCGCCTAGTATTGGAGGTAAAAATAAGGTTGTGCAAGTCTAATTGCCCCCTAGACTCCAACAAAGAAAAAGGCACATAATATGGATATAAACTACTATCACTTTTAACAAAATTAATTGTCAACGAAGTTTTGACAGCTACTTCCGTCAAAATCGTCTGTAAAACCTGTCTAAACACTTCTTTATTCTTGGCATCGATATATTTTCCTATACACTCTAAATTTTTGCTATCCAGAGAATCTATCCCCAAGCCAATAATATATGGATTTATAAAAATGTTTTTTTTACGCAAGCGCGCGGCTACTTCGCAAGGATTCCCATTACAGTTTTCTAAACCATCTGTGATTAGAATAATAATGTTTTGTGTTTTGATATCACCTCCAAAATCCTTTTCACTTTCCCCAATAGTATAGGCTAATGGAGTGTATCCTTTAGGCGAGAGCTTTTTTAAAAGATTATTCACTTTTTCAAATGTGAGTTCCTTAGAAAATTCTATCTCTAATTTTGTATCATCGCACCGCTGTTGATTTTTAGTATACTGATGACCTAAAACGCGAATTCCAATTTCAAAATCTCTATTAACTTTTTCAAAACTATCAATTAAACTAGATAAGGTAGAGATAGCCATATCCCATTTAGTCTCAGTCTGCCATCGCTCATTCATACTGCCAGAGCCATCTAGGATAAATAAAACTCTTTTATTGAAAATTTGAGATTCGTCCTGAGCAGAAACTTTCATACTAAGGCATAAAAGGAAAAGTAAACAGATTTTCTGGTTAGAAAAACTGAATATTACCTCTTTCTTTTTTGTTAATAGAATCAATTCGGAATCAGAATTTAAAAATCAGCTAAACTACTTGGCAGCTGAGCCATAGCTATCTCAAACTGTTCTTTATTAGGTGGAGAGCCGTGCCATTTATGATTGTTTTCCATAAAATCAATCCCTTTCCCCATAACCGTTTTCATAAGAATACATAGTGGCTTTTCTCTTGATGAAAAATTCTTTGCGTTCATCAAGACCGTCTTGAGTGTCTCGTAATCATGACCGTCTACTTCTAGGACATCCCAGCCAAAGCTAAGCCATTTAGCTTTTAAATCGCCTAGGCTTACTACACTATCTATACTACCATCTATTTGCTGTCCGTTCCAGTCCACTATACCTATTAGATTATTAACTTTATTACTTGCCGCAAACATGGCTGCCTCCCAGACTTGCCCTTCTTGCAATTCGCCATCACCCATCAATACAAATACAGACTTACCGTCTCCATTCATTTTTTTGGCTAAGGCGTGACCACAAGCTGCAGAAAGCCCTTGGCCTAGTGATCCAGAAGCTATGCGAACATGGTCAAGGTGCTCCGCAGTGGTAGGATGACCTTGTAGTCTGCTATCCAGTTTTCTAAATGTAGCCAACTCAGCCACGGGTATCAACCCTCTACGCGCCATGGTGCTATACCAGACTGGCGAGATATGTCCATTCGAAAGATAAAATACATCTTGATTATCTCCTTTCATATCAAAGGACTCCGAGTAGTCTAAAACATCAAAATAGAGGGCCGTAAAAAACTCAACACAACCCAAGGAACCGCCCGGGTGGCCACTTTTTACATTGTAAACCATTTGAATTATATCTCTTCTAATTTGCGTTCGTTCGGCTTGGTGTAAATTTGACATTTAACATTAGATTTGAGCACAAAATTACATGAATATTCCCAATACAATTTACAACTTATCCACGATTTGATACAATTGACAAACTCCTATTTAGACTTCAAAGATACGTAAAATTAATCTGAAAAAATTAAAATGCATCTTAGGGATTTTTATGTTAAATTTGCTTGTAAATTAAATAAATATATAAAGTTATTTTAAATATTAAGTGATTAATCTAAGCTTGGTTTATTCAATTTTGAACCGAAATAGACAAAAAAAATTTCTAAAGGCGAAGGTGAAGAGTTTAAACACATTTGGTAATAATTTAAAGAGACTATACTTATACTGCATACTATCGCTAGCTGTGCAATCTGGGTACAGCCAGTGCATTATAAATTGCAATACCAATGCTGGAGTCTATTCAAATAACGACCCAAAAACCATAGCTTATGATAATATGGGGTCATCCTTCCATTCTACATTTGCATCTCAACCTACAGGCTATATAGTATGGGGAGAAGACATAGCCAATGCTGGAAATACCAATCATCTAAATCCTGTATTCATAAACTCTACGAACTATCCTGCATTAACAGGAAAGATCTACTTGGTGGGATTGGGGTCTTATTCTATAAATGCAGTGCAGTTAATTGTACTTACTTCGACTGGATTGTTTGCGGGTGGTCGTCCCGGCGCAGTGATTAGCACTAGTATTAAGTCTACTAATGTATTCGCTAAACTAACGGTCAATGGTAAAACGGACGGTTTGCCTACTGGCATTGCACCAGATAGTGTAAAAATGCTTTTCGTGACAGATTGGAGTATTATTATCACTACTTGTGGCGGCCGCGTATTTGTGCTATCACAAGATGTCAATATTAGAGGAAATGGAGGCGGTGGATCTGCAACTGCATGGTCACAAGTCATGCTATCTGCAGGAGTGCCATTGACTGGAATAATAGCAGCGAGAGGCTCTTCTAGTGTAGGATTCGCATTAAAATCAGACTCTACGATTTGGACATGGGGTGACAATGTCGTACGAGGAAATGCGAGTGCAGCAAGCAATTCTAGTTATGCTACTCAAATGAACTTACCATCTGGAATAGGAGGTGTAAAAATGATACAAGCTACTCTCAATAACTGGGCTTCTACACCTGCTGTTTCATACTATTTACTCGGAACCGACAAAAAAGTGTACTCGCTAGGAGCTAATAATGTTGGACAACTAGGTGATAGAACGACCACTAGTAGATTGGTTTGGGTCAATGCGTTGAATACGAATAGTTCCGTTATAAATGATGCACAATGGATCTCTGCCAACGAGCACGATGCTGTTAATCCTAATTTGGGTGTCTTAAAATCAAATAGCAATATGCTTACCTGCGGAAATAATAGTGTCTTCATGGTAGGAAGATCGACTAATACCGGCACCAACCATCTTGACTTTCCAGCGGGAATTTCTTCTTCGGATACCATCCTATATTGTGAAATAGGTGGTCATACGTCTGCGTATGTAAAATTAAATACCCAGCGCTATGGCTATGTAGGACACCATGTGAATGGCTCTATTGGTAATAATAGCTCTGTAAATAATACCATTTCAAGTGTAAATTTCACGATACCTCCTATTATCAGTATATGCGGAACCGTCTGTGACACGCCCAAAATCTATTCTAAACCATTTTTCTGTAATGACACGGTATTTTACTTTGTAATTAAAAGTAAATCCGGGAATAAGGTAAAATACCAATTAAACTCTAATCCTGCCGATAGCATTATTATTGGAATATCAGACTCCGTCATAATAACAGTAACTAATACAGCGACTAATCAAACTTTGAGAATATTAAAAGTTGAAAACATAGCTTGTAATCTTTCAGTGAATTTGTCAGACACCATAAAGTACACTACTCAAAAGGATAGCTTTAAAACGATTTGTAAAGGTCAGTCCGTTTTCTTTAATGGGAGTACTCTTGTGAGTATTGGTATCTATCGTGATACCTTTATTAACGCTAGAGGCTGCGATAGTTTCTTGTATTTGATTTTGACAGTCAATGACACTTCTCGAAAAGATAGCTTTAGAACGATTTGCAAAAATCAATCCCTTGTATTTAATGGAAATACTTTGAATACAAGCGGTACTTATCGCGATACCTTTATTAATGCCAGAGGCTGTGATAGTTTCTTAGTACTCAATCTTATAGTCAA
>CANESS010000105.1 GCA_947441115.1 Saprospirales bacterium
ATCAATCATTTGAGAGCCATGAAAGATGGCTTTGTAATAGCTACTTGTAAACCGTTTCACCTAGGTCGCACGACCCATGTTTGGAATATTGAAATAAAAGATGAAAAGGATAGAATGGTCAGTGTCGCTAGGCTGACAACTATGGTTATAAAAAAACATTAACCTTAATTAGGCCTTTAAAACTCACAAAGTATTTATATAATAGTATAGAAATAGGTAATTGATCAAAAAAATGTTTAAAGCTAGTACTAGCGAAGGTTCATATCTGAAGTAGCTGGAGTCATTTCTCATGATTAGATAGGGTAACCCTAAAGTTACCTTAAAAAAATAAAGGCCACCAGTTTCAGGTGACCTCTACTTTTGAAAATAACCAGTAAATCAATCCCTAGATAGAAAAGATTTAAGTTTTCATGGTTGATGCAGCCATATCAGCCTAGTCTTTAGTATTCTTCGTTTTTATTTACCACGGATTTAGTTTCAGAAATCACTAAATCCACGGGTTAAAATCTTTTATTGTTTTCATATTTTTGGAGCTTGCTCATTAAATGCATTAAGGTTGATTAGTTTTTCTAACACAAAGATGCGACATTCAAATGATAGATAAAAGAAGAAAAAAATCAGTTTGTTAGATGTTTTTTATATGATTTGTCATGAAATAATTAAAACTAATAGGGTTTTACTTGATATCTAACAGAGAATATTGGGCCTTCACGTGTTATTTAATAGAGTTAAATTTAGATCTATTTAATAACAAAAAAATCGGCTATCTAGAAGGATAGCCGATTCTTAAAAACCTAAATCTAATGAAAAAATTTACTTTAGAATTTTAATAACTTCAGCGTTGATATCGTTTTTAATGTAATACATTCCCCGAGACCAAGAGTTTGTAGAGATAATCACTTTTTCTGTCATTCTGCCCGAGGCTACCATTTGCCCTATGGTATTATATATTTGATAATTTGCCTTGCGAGCTAGTGGGTTCAATATGGTTAACTCCTCTTCCAGCTTAGTCGGATATACTGACCAGCCCATGTGCTGCACCTGTGCGATAGAGGAAGTAGCTTTTTGTAAATAAATTCGCTTAGACACTGGAGTTATCGGTATTGTATTGTAGTTATTATCGATGAATGCTACCTCTTTTAGATAAATATTAAGGTGGGTTTGCTCACCGGGATTTGCGATACCTATCAGTACATCATCTATTACGATATCAATGACACCTGCCTGAGGATCTATATCTCCATTAGATTGATTACGCTTGCAGTAGGCTATATTGACATGTTCTTTGAAGCTGGTCGTATCTATCAAATATAAGGTCGTAAATTCATCCCAAACATTCGTTCTAATATATTTAGTGTAGGGATAAAATTTTACCTGAGAAAAGGAGTTTTTGTCATAAATCTGCACGGTATAGCTAAAGCCGATGCCATAAGCATTTATTTTATTTGGAGAGGTAATCACTATAGGTATACTAAGCTTGTTATTAACCGCTGAACTCAGTTTAATAGTATCAGATATGGACAGAGATAGTTTGACATCATTGGATGCAAAACTTAAAATCGGCAAGTAATTGCCTTTATCTTTCCCGAAATTTCTTTTTAAATGATTAAGGTCCTGTTCATCTACCCAGCCGTTGCCATCAACGTCCGCATGTTTGCCATTGATGCCTCGTAGCTCAAAAAACCAATTATTCACCTTCTTTGGTACGCCAAAAGATATGTTAGTATCTGCAAGGTTTCTAGGAGAGCCATATTGGCCGAACATAAGACCAATTGGAAATAAATCCATATGATTTACTAAATTATCTTTGTTACAATCTCCTGGGTACACATCCCCAGCCATGGCTTTTCGCTCAAAATACACTGTGGTGGAATCCAATAGAGCGCCTTGTATTGTTTTGTATTGAAAATTCCCACTGAGAAGGCTAGTATTGGTAGATTTAATATTGATATAGTTTGAATCTGAACTAATTTGGAGAGTATATAAATTCGTATCTGCTCCTGACTTAAGGACGCTTACAATTTTCAATAAACTTGGATTGACATCGTTGACTTTGACGTGTAAATTATAATCTACATTCATATCATCTCGGAATGCAAATGAATCCTTATTCAGCTGAGCACACAAGTCTTTATTAGAACCTAGAAATAGAATGCAAAAAAATAAAACTTTCCTCATGGCGGTGTTTCTTTTGATTTTCATTTAATTGTCTTAAGGGCGGAGATGCAGAGTAGTCAATAATTCTTATATCTCAAAACATTAATACAAATATAGAAATAAACTCAGATAAAAACAAAATATTAATTTAACTTTGTTAGATAAATTTTAAAATGAAACAAAGTATCATTGGTGAAATCTACTCTACCTGGACTAAAACGGAACTTAAGAGATTAAATAAATTTATTACGACAAGCCATTGGTCTAGGAGTGAAACAATCGTCCATTGCCACCAGTGTCTCGCTGCATATGCTGCCAAGGACAAATTAGATGACCTGAATAAAGAAGTTTTATTTCAGTCTACCTATCCTCATGATGATTATAACGATAGCAAGCTGAGATTCACCTTAAATAGACTGCTAGAAGCTATTAAAGAATTTATACTGTTAGAAGAAAATGAAAAGAAAAATATTCATTCTGAGAAAATTTGGATGGACTTTATCCAAAATAAAAAACTAAAAAAAAATATACTCTATAACATAGAAAATGAATTTGCCCCCGCCAATTCCTTGGATCGGTACTTATTCAGTTATTATAAAAGTTTTATAGAAGGGAGTTATCAGTTTCAATTTAGTTCTAACGTAGAGGTGAAATTTAATTCTCTCATCTCAATGTCAAAAAAGGCGGCTCAATTTTCTGATTATGTTTTTCTTAGGCAATATTGTTTATTAATAACCTTTAGTAATATTTACAAATCCTCTGAACTACAGATAGCCGAAAGTAAGTTTGTGGAAATTAAAGAAAATGCCTCTTACATGGCTTTGCCTGAATTCCAGACTTATATAGCGTTAATTGAAATGCTGCATTCAACGGAGCATGAACATTATTTTCAATACAAGGATTTAGTCTTTAAAAATTTCGCATTATGGGATAATGAAGATAAAATCAATTTCATTTCATTTTTATTGAATTATTCTACCGCTCAAATAAATAAAGGACATGTGAAGTTTATAGACGAGCAGTATGAATTATTTCTCATATTTGAAGAGCAACATATTTTTAATATTCCTAATTACATTAATAATACTAAGATTAATAACGTAATACATATTTTTCTTCGGAAGAAAGATTATGAAAGAGCCGAAGATTTTATAAAGAGGTATGCAGAAATGCTTGGAAAGGATACTATCGATTCATGTAGACATTTTAATCTAGCTCGAATTCGCTTTGAAAAGTCTCTTTATAAAGATAGCCTCCGAGAATTATTGCAGGTTGATTTTGGTAGGGATGCTTTTTATTCTATTAATTCGAAGTTGCTATTGCTAAAAAACTATTATGAATTGAGAGAATCTGATGCCTTTGCTTCTCTGATTACTAGTTTTAAAGAGTATATAAAGAAGAATAAGATTGTTTCTGAAACGCATAAAACTAGTATTTTAAACTACCTGAGAATAGTAGATAAAATCTATGCTGTGACAAGTGGTAAAGTGAAAAAACTTGAGGAAGAAATCAAGAATCATACCCAAATAGTAGAAAAAAGTTGGCTACTAGATAAAATAGCCGAGAAAATTAAGTAAATATTTTGGCTAAACTCTTCGTCTAGTCAACCAGTTTTATAAAACTTTGATTGTTTACAAAAACTAGACGAGTTCTGTTTTTTTTCGCTTACTTAGCGCTAGAATAGACTCTACGGTAGACACTTTGGGAGATAAAAGGTTAGAATCTAATAGAGACTTACTTTTTTTAAGCGCCCTGTATTCTTCTGCTAAGTCAGGATTGTTTAAAATTTCGTTCTTAAGCTTTGTGTCTGGACAGCAGTCTAGCTCTCCATAGATTGATTGTAATAGATGGTGGTGGGTATACGTTTCTTGCATATATATGATATTTAATAATTATGACATTCCTCTATCTAACGCTACAAATATAGTTTTATTGTGCTTATTTTCACTTTTTTTCCATTTACTACAGATTTTGTTGCAAAGTATCTGCTTTGTATTTGTAAAATAATCCGCCTTTGGTTTGCACGAATAACGCAGATTAGGTCATTTTATTTTTATTCTTAACTTTAATTTTATGACTAAGTGGCATGGAAATGGTAACTTTGTTCATGAAATGATCAAGGAGTTAGCATCTATAGATAAACTGGACCTATTGGCAAAAAAAATTGTTGAAGGTTATTTAATTGGACTTCATCGAAGCCCATTCCATGGTTTTTCTGCAGAATTTAGAGAGCATAAACAATACAATCTAGGAGATAATCTTAAAAATATAGACTATAAAGTATACGCACGAACAGATAAGCTATTTATCAAAAAATATGATGAAGAGACAAATCTCAGATGTCAGCTGGTACTAGATGTATCGAACTCAATGTATTTTCCTAAAGGACTTGCTAAGAATAAGCTTGAATTCAGCAGTATAGCTATCGCTAGTCTAATGCATTTACTTAAAAAACAGCGCGATGCCTTCGGGTTAACTTTATTTTCAGATAAAATTATTCAGAATATAGAGCCAAAGCAGACAGAAAAGAACAAACAACTAATGTATTCTGCTTTAGAATGTTTTTTAAAGCAAGAGCCGATTCATTCTCGATCTGATATCATAGAGTGTATTCATAGCTTAGCTTATACTCTTAAGCGAAGATCTCTAGTCATAGTGTTTACCGATTTATTAGATACTGAGGTGGACGAAAATTTTGATTTAAAATTTATGAAAGCACTGCAGCACTTATCTTTTCAGAAGCATGATCTCATAATATTCTATGTAAATCAGAAGCGAACAGAGATAGATTTAGATTATGGTATTCAGCCTACAGAGTTTATAGATTTGGAACATGGCGAAAAAATAAAATTGATACCTGCAGAGGTTCAAGCTCAATATCAGAAATCAATCCATCGAAAGATAGCTACTATAAAAACTAAGTGTATTCAATATGGAGTGGATTTTGTAGAGGCAGACATAGATAAAGAATATCATCAGGTGTTAAGTACCTTTCTGCGTAAACGATCAAAATTAGTAAATTGAAATGGTAGCGCCTCACCTGCATTATAAAATCACAGATAATTTCTCGAAACCAGTATTTATGATAGTACATGGCCTGTTTGGGAGTTTAGATAATTGGCAGAGTTTGGCTAAAAAATGGTCAGAATCATTCCGTGTTATCTCAGTCGATGTAAGAAATCATGGGAGATCCTTTCACAGCGATGACATGAAATTTGAATCTCTAGTGAATGATTTACATAGTATAATAAGTCATGAAAATGTAAGAAAATTGCATCTTCTCGGTCATTCTATGGGTGGAAAAATTGCAATGGAATTTGCTGCTTCCTATCCAGATATGATAGATAGTCTTATTATAGTCGACGTAGCTCCATATCCATACCCTCCGCATCACACCGAGGTATTTGATATGCTCCAAGCTATAGACTTGAGGTCATATTCATCTAGGGTAGATATAGAACAAGAAGTTAGAAATAGATTAGATAATGAGGGTGTTATCCAGTTTATGATGAAAAATATACGACGGAATGAAAGCAGCCTTATTTTTGAATGGAAGTTTAATTTAAACGTTTTATCCAGAGATTATCTGTATCTCATTCAACGTCTGCCTCCTCATGGATTTAATGGTCGTACGTTATTTATAGGTGGAGAGGAAAGTAAATATATCACTAAAGAAACCTCTTTAAATCTGTTTGACCTCTACCCCAAGGCAGTATTGGAACATGTATCCAATGCAGGGCACTGGGTGCATGCAGATAATCCCTCTAAATTTTATGATAAAGTAACTAGTTTTATAAATCAAGATCAAAATAAAAATGTCTCTATCTGACTTCAATGATATAATTAAAAAAGAAAA
>CANESS010000106.1 GCA_947441115.1 Saprospirales bacterium
ATTTTAGACGCGCATATTCGATGGCTTTAGGTATCCAGTATTCGTAGTCTTCTTTCCATCGCCCTACTACTATTTTAGGTTTGCCTGCTTTTGTATACCGATAAAGAAAACTATCTAATGGGACTATTTTTACTCCTTTCGTATTCGCTTCGATTACTTTTAATGTCCCTGAATCATCTATGACCATAGCCATATGAGAAAATCTACGCTTGTCTTTTAGCTGAGTGACATCTTCTATCGCTTCGCAGATGGCTCCACAGTCGCAGTCTTGAAAAAGCAAATCTCCTTCTTGGAAGTTAAAAAATACTTGGAATAAAATGAAAAGTTTCAACTTTGAGAGTTATAAATTTTGAGTTTTAAGCTTAGTAAGGCATTTACTTAATTTTGACTCTTGGCTAGTCTTGACTATTTTGATTAATATACTCATTCTTTGCTAATAAAGCTTTACACAAATAATTTGATCTTAATGCAAAATCAAAACTTTTATTTAATATAATACTTTCTTTTACCACACTTACAACTTACAACTTAAAATTCAACACTTAAAACAATTCTCTATCATAATCCCAAACGCTTGTTCTAAATTAAAGCCATAGTGATTTAATTGCTGAGGAAAAATACTCGCTTCTGATAATCCAGGAATCGTATTGATTTCCATAAAAAAGACTTCATCGCCCCTTAGGAGGTAATCAACACGTCCTAACCCTCTGCAATTCATGACTCGGAATATTTTCTCAGACATTGCTCTCATTTCATTTTCAACTTTCGGACTCAAATTTTCCGCAGGAGTTACCTCTTTGGATTTACCGTCGTATTTAGCGGCGTAATCGAAAAACTCTGTTTCAGATATGATTTCTGTGATAGGCATGATATGCAGCTTGTCACCTTCCTGAAGTATGCCATGAGAAAATTCTCGACCTTCTATGAATTCTTCGATTAAAACCAAGTCATCGTGTTCTAGCGCAACTTCAATAGCTTTCTTTATTTGTGAGCGGTCCTTTACCTTAGTAACTCCAAAACTTGATCCTACACTATTGGGCTTGATAAACATAGGAAAGCCTAAATGCTCATACTTAGAAATATCAATTACCTCCCCTCTTCTATAGATTTCAAATGCTGCCGTGCGGACCCCAAAAGTATCTTTCAGAATTTGCTTACTCAGTATCTTATCCATAGTGATGGCCATCGTTCGGCCATCACAGCCTGTATATGGAATACCCATCATCTCTAGATAGCCTTGTATTTTGCCATCTTCTACCGGTGAGCCATGAATAGCCATAAAACATGCATCAAAACTAATTTTACCAGTCGGAGTCTGGAGAGAAAAATCATTTTTATCTATAACGTAACCTTCCTCACTTCTCCATAGATCTTTTTCTATGTCTATGATGTAGGCAAGATAATGATTGGAATTTAGACTGCGCTTGACTACCTGCGCACTCTTCAACGAAATAACTCGCTCTGCATCGAAGCCTCCTGCTAGTATAGCTATATTCTTCATTGAAAACATACTTAAAATCTAATATGAACTTTTACCTTGAGAGACTCTAACCCATCGCGTATGAGTTTCAAACGATTGATGAGTTCAAAATTATTGACCTGAACTTCCGATTTTGTCTGCAATACCTGCATTACTGGATATTCTTCAAGGGGCTCTGGAACGAAATCTTCTTTCCTACCCTGCTTGAGTTGTTTCTTAGCTCCCTCTATGGTATAGCCTTCATCCTTCAGCATACGCTGAATCATTTTTAGCTTTTCCAGATCTTCTTTTTGAAAGAGTCTATCACCTTTTCTATTCTTGCGCACATTGAGATGAAACTCGCCACTCCAGTATCTTAGCTGAGATGTAGAAGTCTGCATGATTTCGGCCACTTCGCCTATTGTATAATAAAGTTTACCTTCCATAATTTATTTTAACTCGCACAAAATTAAACGATACACACTAGTTTAAAATGTATGAAGTAAACGTAGAAAGAGAGCTGTATAGTATATTAAACAATAAATTTAAATCAGCTGGGTCAAATCATTGACCCCCAGATAACGCTGCACCTGAAATCCTTCACCTGACTGTGCACCAATAGTCTTCCCTAGAATGACCGATTGATAGCGGATGACATCCAAAAAAGACCTATCTGAAATATAAGTTTCAACCTCTTGACTATTGGGGTCGTAAAATTGGGAACTATAAGCTTTTATTGCTTCAAACTTCTTTTCCTCATGGTCTGAAATATCTACCACAAGGTCTGGTTTTTGAAACTGAAATTGAATATAATTATATACTACAGAGGGTCTAAAATGCTCTTGCGGTTCCCCTTCACTCTCAGTCTTAATCTTTATTAGACCCGAAAGAAATACTGCTTTTTGAACCATTTCTGCTCCTTTCGCATGATCAGGGTGTCGATCTTCTTTTGCATTACAAAGTATAATTCGAGGACGGTATTTACGTATGATTTGAATAATCTTCAAACAGCTTTCTTGATTGTCTATGGCCCATACATCGGGTAACCCAATATTTTCTCTCGCATCTATGCCAAGTATCTTCGCCGCATTGGCGGCTTCTACTAGCCTCAATTCTCCACTGCCTCGCGAACCCAACTCTCCATGAGTCAAATCACAAATACCTACTTTATAACCTAGAGCTTTGTGCTTAAGAAGTGTGCCTCCTGCACTGAGTTCTACATCGTCTGGGTGAATACCAAAGGCTAAAATATCTAAAATCATAAAAAGTGGTTTAAAAGCAAATGTACGTAAAATTTTTCTCATTCATTTGAGTCTCATACATGCAATTTAAAAGAATAGATATTTGTCTCACTGAGTTTTTGGCATTTAGTATATTTGTATTTAGGACAGATTAATAAGTGATTTTATAATCTAAGCCGATAAAAAAACAATCAATTATCCTATACATCACTTCCGAGTTTCTCTCCCCTCGGAGTCTCGAGCATAGGATATAGAGCACTAGATGGAATATTGGGTAACAGAATACTATAATGGATTTATTTAATACGGAAATAGGCTGCCTAAAGAATTTATTACCCTATGATGGGTTAGTAAATTACTATGGTAAAATAATCACGAGCCTTGATTCCAATAACTATTTTGATAATTTATTAAATACAATTGAATGGAAAAATGATCAGTCAATTATCTACGGAAAACTCATAGTTACGAAGCGAAAAGTAGCTTGGTATGGCGATACTGATTTTGAGTATTCCTATTCAAATAACATAAAGCGGGCCTTACCTTGGACAAAAGATTTATTAGACCTGAAAACCATAGTGCAGGAAAAGACAAATGAAAAATTTAATTCTTGCTTGTTAAATTTATATCACAATGGGAATGAAGGAATGGGTTGGCATAGCGATGCTGAAAAAGAATTAAAAAAAAATGGAGCTATCGGATCGTTAAGTTTTGGAGCTGAGCGCAAATTTATCTTTAAACACAAGCAAACAAATGAACGTATTTCAGTGATTTTAGAAAATGGGAGCTTACTGGTTATGAAAGATACAACGCAGTCATACTGGCATCATAGACTGCCCCCGACAAAACGAATCAGCAGACCACGGATAAACCTAACATTTAGAACAATTGAACATAATGTTTTAGAAGAACTGAATAAAAAATTTGATTAGTTATTTTCCCATTCAAGTTTTCAGAAATAGAATCATAGGATTATTTAGGATAAAAATTGGTGTCCTAATACTCTTAGAGAGACTAGGCTTTAATAGTTTAAATAGAAAACATCTCAATTCGTTTCAAGTATTATTAATCCTCCTCCGATTATTCCACATTCAATATATGGGAGCCTTTCAAGGTATTCCAATCTTGAAAACTCTATTCTTGCAAACTTTTTATACCCTTTTTCTCGATATTTTACTTGGAGTCAAGGTTTAAAGACCTCAATATACTAATAGAAAAAATAAACTTTTTAAATAAACATCTTCTCTTCTATTTTTTACTTTCCGTCTTTCGATCTATATCTATATAATACCCTAGCTGTAAAAAGTCTCTTCCAGTTTCATCATTTATTTTGTAATCAAACTGTTGCAGATAACCTAGCTGAATCGTAGATGATTTAGTGAATTTATAGTTAAACGAGATCAAGGCTCGATTTCGCTCAAAATAGGGTTCATTATCTGTGAAAAATATTTCATTACTTATACCTACCTGGAAAGGTTTAAAACCGTTTTTATCTTTTCCAAAGGGATAGGATAAGCCTAATTGAATTATCCTACTTTCATATAATCGTAGTAGGTATTCACCTAAATGAATCTCTAAAATCCTAATGTAGAATTTAAGCTAAACTGAAGATTATGGTTAATCTCTTGCTTGTAGCCATTGGGTCTCAAAACTAGTTGATTTAAATAACCAAATTCTACGTGTCCAACCTTAGGTAATTTATATCCAAGAGCAATATAAGCTCTATTCTGGTCAAAAATATTCTTAGTTAAGTTTTCTCCGAAATTAATCATAAACTCATCATAAATGGATAAATAGAGCGATTTGTCTGCAATTTTATCTCCTTTTAAGGGAATAGAAAATCTATTTAAAATTCTAACTCGATTGGTATAAATGGCATCGCCAGCTTCGAAACTTTCTCCGGACTGTATTGGAAGCTGAGAAAAACGCTGTTCCAATCTCATTCTGCTTATCCATTCCATTTTTGACCACTGAGTTTTGTATTGAATCTGCTCCCAAAACCTATGTTCAGAGAAGTTAGATTTCACAGCAAATTCACCATAGGGATGTGTTTCTACAAAGCAATAACCAGCAGTTAGAACTATATTAGGATTTAAATGATGATTGATACCCGTCCGCAGAAGCAAATGTTGGGGGTCTCTTAAGAAATTCATTTTGACGCACCTGCGCTTCAGCGTGTATTCCCCACCTCTTTGTAAACTTATGACTACCAAAATACATAAACCACGTATTAAAATTATCCGTAGTCTGCATTTGAGCCTTAGTTTGAAAAGAGAAAAATAGAATAATTGAAACAAAAAGAATGCTTTTATTCATCATTATCTAGGTATATTAATATCCCATATTGCCCTTTATAATAAGAGCAATATGGGATTTACCAAAAAAAATAGTCAATAAGACCTTAATGGATTTAAGTTTTAGGCTGTTTATAATACAATCTTCTCTTTCATAAACTCTACTTCCCCTGTTTCTATGTCGTAGTAAGCTCCAGCTAAACCTATTTTTCCATGACTGAAAAGCCCTTTCAATACTTCACTTCTATCTAATATTTCTTCTAAAGAATTAATCACATTATGGTGGGTGACGGCTTCTACGAATTGGCTTTCTTTTGGTGATACTTGCGGCATTTCCTCCTTAACCTCATCTATAGACACTTGAATCTTATCTAAAAGTTGAGTCAAACTACCCAATTTCACTTCATCGCAAGCACCTTTTATAGCGCCACATTTACTATGTCCTAATACTAGAATAAGCTTTGTTCCCACTACACCACAGGCGTACTCCATAGAACCGATGATATCCTCATTAAGGACATTTCCAGCTATCCTGAGGACAAATACATCGCCTAGGCCCTGATCAAAAACATGTTCTACTGTGGTTCTGCTATCCATACAGCTCAATATGATAGCAAAAGGGTGCTGACCATCTTTATAATTATTGACCTGCTGCAATAAGTCCCTATTGACTTTTAGATTATTAATAAATCGCAGATTCCCTTCTTTTAAAAACTCTAAAGCCTTCGCTGGTGTTAATGTTTCTAATGTATCTTTTGTATGTAATTTCATTATTTTACGATTTTAATTTTTTTATTTTATGATATGATATATAATTACTATCTTCCATATTGTAAATCTCTTTGAAATTTTGTAATTCTACTTGAATGGTTTTGTCTTTGGAGCCAATATGAACAAAATCTCTGATTAACTCCAGCACATCGTAGTCTACATATACGGTATCTTTCGCATCGATGATGACC
>CANESS010000107.1 GCA_947441115.1 Saprospirales bacterium
AATTTTATCTACAGAAACTTTATCAATTTTACTCCACGCTTAAATTTTGGGATTAAGATGTCGGACTATACCGTTTTAAATTTTCATGGGGGCTATACGCTTCCATATTTTATAAATAATTCGGAGTCTATTCCTCATTATAATCCAACTACGTTTCATTATGGTCTTGGATTAAGGTTTTATTTGACGAAGTAATACAGCTTTTTCTTGAATGTTAGATTTGAATCATAGCCATTTTATGGCTCTGGCTATCAAGGAAGCTATGAAAGCTTACGA
Source organism: Saprospirales bacterium (assembly GCA_947441115.1). Lineage (GTDB taxonomy): Bacteria > Bacteroidota > Bacteroidia > Chitinophagales > JADJOU01 > CHPMRC01. The sequence goes on from CANESS010000107.1 coordinate 277, forward strand.
AGAAGATGAAGTACCGATAGGGTGTGTCATAGTAGCAAATAACCAGGTAATAGCCAAAGGCTACAATCAAACTCAGCAACTAAACGATGCCACTGCGCATGCTGAAATCATCGCTTTGACAAGTGCATTTAATTTTCTTAACTCAAAAATTTTAAAAGAATGTACCCTGTATATCACTATAGAGCCTTGCGCTATGTGTGCGGGAGCTATTCGCTGGGCTCAGCTTGGCATGCTGGTCTATGGAGCCAGAGAAGATAAATGTGGGTATAGCCTTTATAAACCTACGATTCTTCATCCTAAAACAGAAGTTTTGCCAGGTATAGAAGAAAAAGCCTGCGCCAATTTGATACAAGAATTTTTCAAGGAGAAACGAAAATAAAAAATGAAGTTTTGCTGTTTTGTTTTGCTGCAAATGTTAGATTATGTATCAAATACATAAAAAATAAATATTTACTTTAGTTCTTATTTTTTTCTCAAAAATCATCTACATTTGTAAGATGTCTTCTACTCACATTGTCGTATCTGGCGCAAGAGAAAATAATCTCAAGAACATTAACATCTCCATTCCTAAGAATGCTCTTGTGGTCATAACTGGATTGAGTGGCAGCGGTAAGAGTTCTCTTGCATTTCAGACACTCTATGCAGAGGGTCAGCGAAGATATTTAGAGTCGTTTTCTAATTATGCGCGACAATTTATAGGGGGTTTAGAGCGCCCTGATGTAGACTATATAGAAGGATTGAGCCCAGTTATATCAATTGAGCAGAAGTCGGTTAATAAAAATCCACGCTCTACGGTCGGCACCATTACAGAGATATATGATTTCTTGAGACTGCTATATGCCAAGGTAGCAACCGCTTACTCCTATGTGAGTTATAAGCCGATGCAAAAAATGACAGAAGATGAAATCATAGAGGAAGTCTATAGAAACTATGAGGGTAAAAAAATTATACTTTTAGCTCCTATAGTAAGAGGTCGCAAAGGGCACTATAGGGAGCTCTTTGAGTCCTACGCTAAAAAAGGATTCACAGAGATGAATATAGATGGGGTTCTGATTAAGTTAGCTCCAAAACTTCAGTTAGACCGGTACAAAATTCATGATATAGACTTGGTGATGGATAAACTGGCTGTAAACGACGAGAATAAAGATCGTTTAGAAAAATCAATTAGAGCAGCTTTAAGAGAAGGTCAAGGCTCATTAGTTATGATAGATTTCGATACCAAAAAGCAGCAGTTTTATTCAAGGCATTTACTAGATTTAGAGCACGGAATCTCTTATGAAGAGCCATCGGCTAATTCGTTTTCATTTAATTCTACCTATGGCGCCTGCCCTACTTGCAAGGGATTGGGGGAGGAGTTTTTGGTATCGCGAGAGTTGATGATTCCTGATAGGAGCATAAGCGTAATGAGTGGAGGGATAATACCATTGGGCGAATATAGACCTGTGCAGCTTTGGGAAACAGTCAAGCAATTCGCCAAGATGAATAAAATAGATATAAGCGCTCCAATAGCAAAACTTACAGATCTCGAGGTCAATTTATTGCTTTTCGGAAACGACAATGGAGACGACGAATATGACAAAGAAATTCCGCTCGTTTATTCCAATTTTAATCATGGTGTTTCTTCTTTCGTGTATAATAATTTTTATCATAGTGAAAGTGATTGGATCAAGAACTGGGCAGAGACCTTTATGCAGCCAAGTCCTTGCCCCACATGTGAAGGAAACCGGTTAAAAAAAGAATCTTTATTTTTTAAAATAAAAGAAAAGAATATCTCAGAGCTGAGCCAGATGGGTTTGGATGAATTACTCGTTTGGTTTGATGACTTAGAAAGCTATTTTTCTGATAATCAAAATAAGATAGCAAAGGATATTTTAAAGGAAATACGTGATCGTTTAGGTTTTCTTATTAATGTAGGATTGCATTATTTAAACCTTAATCGTGGAGGCAAAAGCCTATCTGGTGGGGAGGCGCAGCGTATTCGATTAGCTACACAAATAGGCTCTGAGCTTATGGGGATTACGTATATCCTAGATGAGCCCTCTATCGGCCTGCACCCGCGCGACAATGATAAATTAATAAAATCTTTGAAAAAACTGCGAGATTTAGGAAATAATATCATAGTAGTAGAGCATGATAAGGAGATCATGTTGGAGAGTGATTTTCTTATTGATATTGGCCCCAAGGCTGGAGAGTACGGAGGAGAAATTATAGCTGCAGGCTCTCCTAAAGCTTTTATGAAAATGAAGACGGCCACAGCAGATTATCTAGCAGGAAAGTTGGATTTTGATTTGCCTAGAAATAGAATTAAACCTGAAAAATGGTTAACTATTAAGGGCGCAAATGGATATAATCTAAAGGAAGTGGACGCTAAGATACCACTGGGCGTTCTTTGCTGTATTACAGGCGTATCAGGCAGTGGTAAAAGTACATTGATAAGCGAAACATTGCAACCTATCTTGTCACAGTATTTTTACAAATCACATACAATTCCTTTGCCCTATAGGTCGGTCGAAGGACTCGAGCATATCAATAAGGTCATCAGCATAGATCAAAGTCCTATAGGGCGAACCCCTAGATCCAATCCTGCTACCTACATGAAAGTATTTGATCTGATACGAACACTATACTCAGACACCATGGAGTCTAAAATCAGGGGGTATAAACCGGGGCGGTTTAGCTTTAATGTAAAAGGAGGACGCTGCGAAGGCTGTGAGGGTGCGGGCCTAAAGACGATTGAGATGAATTTCCTCCCCGATATTCAAGTGCCTTGTGAGAAGTGTCAAGGCAAGCGCTATAATAGAGAGACCTTGGACATTCGTTATAAACATCTGTCTATTTATGATGTTCTGAATCTTTCTATAGCAGATGCTGCAAAGGTATTTGAGCATTTACCTAGTATTTATCAGAAACTTAAGACGCTGGAAGATGTGGGTCTAGGCTATCTCAAACTCGGGCAACCATCCACTACTATATCGGGGGGTGAAGCACAGCGCGTGAAGCTCGCCTCAGAGCTCTGTAAAAGGGATACGGGCAATACCATGTACATACTAGATGAACCAACCACAGGACTACATTTTCAGGATATTCAAATGCTTTATAACGTCTTAAAGCGACTAGTAGATAAGGGAAATAGCATTCTAGTCATAGAGCATAATTTGGATATTATTAAGATGGCAGATTACATTATAGACATGGGTCCAGAAGGAGGGAAAGCAGGCGGAAAGATAGTAGCGAAAGGTACCCCAGAAGAAATTGCTATAAATAAGACAAGTCTAACTGGACATTATTTGGCCAAAGAGCTTAAAATAATGCAAAGCTCAAAAAAGTGATTGGACGGCGCTTAGTTAACAGCAAGCTGGCAGAGGGTATTTTAAGTGAATATGAGCCAATATATACGAATTGACTGCCATTAACAAAAAATATCAATTTATATCTATAAATCAATTATCTAGCATTAGTAATTAGCAATTTTAATGTTAACACCACCGAATTTTTGATAGGAATTTCCTAAATTTTTTACCTCATTTTTGTATTCAAATAATCAACTTAGGATTTTTCCCTAAACTAAAAGTAAATTGTTATGAAAAATTTTAATCTAGAAAGTCGAAAAAATGTATTAAATTTACAGTTCGAAATTTTTTTCAACATGTATAGAAATAGCATTATGGACAATGTGTGCAAAAGAACGAAAGTAATTATTGCTTTTTTTCTTGCCATGTTTCTTTTTCAAGACATAGCGGCTACCCACATCATGGGTGCTGATCTTACCTACAGGGAGATTGATACCAATACCGGCAAATATAGATTTACCCTTTCTTTATATAGAGACTGTTCGGGTATTACATTTGGTGGTGAACAATTGACTATTGTTACGTCAACTGTCAATACTACGGTAAGTATGAATGCTCCGATAGTGCAAGAGGTCACTCCTATATGCCTCCCGCCAGATGTAGCTACTAAGCCGGTTACAAACTGCCCTAATGGAGCGATAGGACTATACAAAGGTGTGGAACGATGGATTTTTACTCGTGAATACGTGTTAGGAAAGAATAATGGTTGGGCTTTTGTAGGTTGGGGCTCTTGCTGTAGAAATAATATAATCAATACAATATCCGCCGCAGGTGGCGCTGGTATGTGGATACAAGCTGTTATCAATACTAATTACAGAAATAACTCACCGGTTTTCACAACCCCTCCTATTCCTTATTGGTGTAAACTCCGTGTGAATACCTATAACCATGGTGCGGTGGATTCTTTCGATCCTAGATTTATCACTTTATCGAATGGGGTAACGACAATAAGAGATTCGTTTGAATATAGATTGTATACCCCATTCACTGGAGTAGCAGCCAATGTCAATAACGCCGTGAATTATTTAAATCCAACGGTTACGTTTATTAGCCCGCTAAATGCCAATAACTTCTTGTTCACTACCAATGGAGTAACGGTAGATGCCAGGACAGGAGCTATTACGTGTATTCCATCCATAGAGCAGGATGCTATCATGGCTATGTCTGTGCGTGAGCATCGGGCTGTGCCAAATGGTACGGGATACTCTAGGGTACTCATCGGCTACGTCTGTAGAGATATTCAATTCACAGTCAGAAATACTTGTCCTCCTATTATTCCAGAGGGTGTGACGGAAGACTCATTGCGAAGTGCTAATAAAATCAACTTCAACACAGTAGATGTGTGTGGTTCAAAATTGACCCAAATCAACTTTAAAATGGTAGGGGCTCCAGCGGAGTTCCTTAAATATAAAGTTCATCGTGTTCCTAATCTAGCCGCTGTCTATAACTTCACATACACCGTGACGATGGATAGAAAAAATAACACCGATACCTTGCACTGTAGAATTAACTTTGATTCTACCAAAGGAATTGGTCAAGAAATTTTTGAGTTAGAGGCCTTTTACTGTACCAACATAGGCATGAAGGTTTCGCAGTTTTACACTTTAGTTATCAATTTCCGACCTTCGGTGACTACGCATAAACAGTTTTTATATTATTGTATAGGGGGTAAACCCGTTCGATCTTTTGCACGGGGAGGAACTAGATATAGCTGGACGCCTAAAACCGGTATAGTAGGAGCTTCCAACGCAGATAGTACATGGGTAGATTTAGCCCCAACCGTTTCTACTAACTATGTCGCCAAAGCTACGGATGGTATTGATAGTACCAAAAGTTGCTCTATATATGATAGTGTGCGCGTTATCGTAATACCTAAATTCAATTATTCATTATCCCCTAAGGTGACCGATTTATGTCTACACGACACAGTCCAGATCAATTTAGCGACCCAGGTTACCGATACACCTTATATATTTAAATGGACAGACCCTATAGGCATAGGCAGTTTATATAATCCAGCCACTAATAGAAAAGCTACGAATATTCGCAGCCCTAAAATTTTAGCGACAGGCTCTGGCACATATGTGGTGGAGATAACAAGCAAATTTGATTGTACCTTGACAGATTCTATCCGTATCAATATGAATGGTGTCCGATCTGTGGCCAGTGGACTCAGTGCGCGACCTATGGTCTGCCCAGGAGATACCACTATGCTATCAGTGACCGTCAAGCCACTAACATGCGGACCATCGATATATACTTGTGCTAAGACTCCTACTGAGCAAACTCTTCCGCCAGCTGGTATTACAGCTATTCTGCCTAATACAGGC
>CANESS010000108.1 GCA_947441115.1 Saprospirales bacterium
ATAGCCGTACCAGGTATGTAGCCCTCCTTAGCACCTCTAAATCCTAGACTCCCTGAAAATGCAAAATTACTTTTTAAAAGACCCGTGCTAAATGTAGCGGTAGTCCTAGTTGTAAAATTTCTATTAGAAAACCACTGTGATATTCTCAATCCCTTGCGCTGATTGATAGCTTCGGCATCTATATCTATATTATTCGTTTGTTCGCCAAAAGTGAATGGAATAGCCTTAATTCCATAATAATTATTTCGTGATCGTAAGACATCGTTAAGTCCAGAGAAATCATTAAAGGTAATACTATTACCCTGCACTATATTCTCTAGTGGCACACCGTTTATAAATAAGGTCTGGTCTTGAAAACGCAAACCGCGATTTCTAAATCCACCTTGCCCGAGTCCAAACATAGAATTAGAAACAAAGATATCACGCGAAGAATTCAAAAGACTAGCTACAGAATTACCTGCGTCATCCTCCGTCTGCTCCATAGTGGGGATTTCATTATTCATATCCTTGCCTTGCTGCTGCTTTTCTATCACGATATCTTCTACCACCTTATTTTCTCCACCTATGTAGTCTATATCTATACTTGTCTCAAAATAGCCTGGCTCGGATATGACTATGGTGAAAATGCCTGTATTTAGGCTTTCAAAAAAATACTCACCAATATCATTAGTCTTAGTATACCGCTCAAAGGTAGGTGCTACCAATTTCACTAAAATACGATTCACAGGTTGCTTCGACTCTGCTTCGAATATCCTCCCTTCGATTCTCCCCTGCGCCCAACTGGATAGACTAAGAGAGATAAAAGCTACTAAACTAAAAATATTCCGCATTCAGCTTTTTGATAAGTATGAATTACAAATATAAGGAGATTCAGTTATTTAGAGGTTAGGAAAACGTTAAGGAAATGAACATGTGTGAATAAAATTTAGAAGATATTAAAAAATGCTCTTATTGGGTTTTAATATTGTTTCAAGAGTAAGTTCTACTTTTTTTAAACCATTTGATTTAGCTTAAGAACAATGAATTTATTCTTTGATTATTTAAAAAATTAACCATAGTTGTAAACTTAATTTAGTAAATGAAACTTTTTAGTTAATTTATCTGTTATCAATACAATAAATTATCTAAATTAGAGTTAATAAGATATACAAATACAGGAAAATGAAATTGACCTTGATAATCATACTATTTCTCACCATGGTCAATATATCATCAGCTAATGATGATTATAAAAAGGTGGTGACCATTCAGCCAAAACTTGCTAAAAAATCGGATATAACCCCGATAGTCAAGATTAAATATAACCTCAGTCTATCCAAAAGATACGAACTAAAATATGAAATAGTGATGCCAATGAAAAAAAGCAATCTCTCTATTCTGGGCTGTAAGACGGAACAGAGTCGATTTGAAACCAAGGCTATCTATCAGCCACGCTTTCAAAATCTTGAAAAACTAGACTTAGCTAGCATTGTAGAAAGAAATAAGATCTACAACCTCTCTAAATCTATCCAAGTCCGCTCTTACTAATAACCTTCTATGCTGGTCAGCACTGAAGGTCTGGTACTGCGTCAAATCCCATTCTCTGATTCAAGCCTCATTGTCAAAATCCTCACAAGAGATTTTGGACTCGAGAGTTTTCTTATTAAAGGAGCTAAGTCTAAAAAAAATACCAGGGCTCCGCTATACAGGCCAATTAACTTATTATCTCTTTCATTCTATCATAGAGAGAATAAATCACTCAAGCAAATCAAGGAAGCTCAGCTTCTTTTCGCACCAGACGCACAAAATTTCGGGATTTACAAATCAGCTATAAGTATGTTTATAGTTGAACTACTCAATCATACTATCCCTGAAAACAGTTCCTCTGAGAGCGAAAAATATGATTTCATCGCATACAGCATAGCCTATCTGAGAGACTACCCTCTCAACCCACACTTCTATTTATCATTTGTATATCAATACTCTGTCTACTTAGGGATTGAGATACCTCTAACCTCATTTAATACTCATCTCGAGTTACTCACAGACTATTCTTCTTTAGGGCAACTAAATCTAAGTAAAAAGGAAAGGAATGTATTGTTTCACCAATTTGAAGAACACTATTTGGAAAATTTACCAAACTATAAACCATTGAAATCCATCGATATACTCAGTGATATCTTACATTAAATTAGGCATCGACTAAACTTGTATTTTTAGTATAGTATCTTAGTTGTAAATCCTACGTTATGCTTAGAATATTGACTTTACTTATATTAATTATTTCCTATCAATGGGTCGATGCTCAGTGCCAATTTATGTCTGAACGAGATTTTCAGGCAGCTAGATGCCGGTTGACAGCCAATAGCCGTAATATTAATACCTTTCAAACAGTCATGAATATGAGCCGTATCTATTGTCTGAGTTCCATTCAGGCAATAGAATTAGCTGATTTCTTAGCTAATGATAGAGATAAATTTGATTTTTTAAAAGCTAGCTATGTCAATATCAGCGATATAACAAATAAATTTATCGTTTACAAGGGTATTCTCCCTTTAGATTTTAATTATAGCAAATTTTTGATTAACTGAATTGCAAAATATTATGTGAAGGATCATTTTTGATAATTAATTAAGAATTGTCCACAATATGAAGCTATCTGTTAATAAAGTGTTAAAAAATAACACAGTGTATTGCAAAATATACAAAGAGTACCTATATTTGTTGGAAATTTTCAATATGCTAAGTTATTTTTCTAATAAATCCAATGAAACTAACGAATTGACCGTCATTAATTTGATATCAAAAGGGACGACGATAACTGGGAATATAATTTGTTGTGGTGATATACGAATAGATGGTCATTTGAAAGGAAATATTGTGAATCAAGGAAAATTAGTAATGGGTCCTGATTCTGAAATCAAAGGTGATATTAATGTGGAAAGCGCTAAAATTGGAGGAACGATCATAGGCAATATTACAGTAAATGGAACTTTGGAGATAGAGAAATCAGCGAGATTAGAAGGAATTATAGTTTCCAACGGACTCATAATCCATGAGGGTGCTAATTTGAATGCTGAAATTAGCACTAGAAATAAGTCCACCCAAAAACCTATAGATAATAAAATAGTCAACAAAGCGAGCGATTTCTCAAGGGCTGCTGTTTTATAATTATTTGATTTTATCAAAAATAAATAGGAGTGCTAAGCCCATGACTTACTGCGCTCTACTGCTTCTTTCCATTTTGAATAAATAATTTCTACCTGCTGCGCTGGCATTTTTGGCATTTTATATTGAGTACCCTTCCACTCCTTAGCATTAAGGCTCATCCCAATACCCTCGGCCGCCATCATAGCCACACCCAAGGCTGTGCATTCTTTGCTAGGGCTAACCAAAATCTTGGTTTGAAGCACATCGGCTAAAAACTGCTGCAAAAACGGACTCTTACTCACTCCACCATCAATCTGCAAAGACTGAATGGGGACGCCCGAATCTCTGGCTAAAGTCTCAACAATATCTCTGCACTGAAAAGCTAAAGATTCAAAGGTAGCGCGAATGATATGTGTGCGATTGGTGTTTCGATTTAAACCCAGCAAAGCACCCCGCGCATGCATATCCCAATATGGAGCACCCAGTCCTGTAAAGGCAGGAACTAAATAGACATTATCTGTAGAGGAGACGGAAGCTGCTAATTCATCGGCTTCGGTATAATCGGCAAATAATTGTAAATTTTCTTTTAGCCATTTGAGTGCAGAGCCTGCATTAAAAACACTTCCTTCCAGCGCATAAGCCAGCTCCTCCCCTCTCTTCCAAGCTATTGTGGTTAGCAGTTTATTTTCTGACAGTTTAAATTCATTGCCGATATGCTGCAAGAGAAAACAGCCTGTGCCAAAGGTATTTTTCATCATCCCTTTTTTAAAGCATCCATGACCAAATAAAGCGGCTTGTTGGTCACCTGCTATACCTGCTATAGGAATGGCAATGCCAAAAACATCAATTGAAGTATTGCCTGCAAAACCTATGCTATCGACCACGTCTGGCAGTATAGAACATGGGATTTTATAATAATCTAGTAAATCTTCATCCCATTCTAAGGTTTGAATATTAAAAATATTAGTCCTAGAGGCATTCGTGATATCGGTGATGAATAATTCCCCCTTCGTTAGATTCCAAATCAACCATGAATCAACCGTACCTATACATAAAGAATTCTCGCATAATAGTTCTTTAGCTTGCCTTACATTCTCTAGTATCCATCTGATTTTAGGCGCAGAAAAATAAGCGTCTAGATTTAACCCTGTCTTCCAGCGATTATCTTCCAGTCCAATGAGTTCAGCATCCTGCATACAATCTGCGGCAGTGCGTCGATCCTGCCATACTATAGCGTTATATATTGGACATCCATCTGCCTTATTCCATGCCACGATAGTCTCTCGCTGATTGGCAATACCGATAGCAGAGATTTGATCGACCCTTATATTCGCTTTTTGGATGACTGATGCACAACATGATAACTGAGTCTCCCAGATTTCTATAGGATTATGTTCTACCCAACCTTCTTGCGGATAATATTGTGTAATATCTGACTGTGCTTTGGCAATAAAGTTAAAACTTTGGTCATAAAGAATAGCTCGACTAGAGGTAGTTCCTTGATCTAATGCTAAGAAAAACTTACTCATAATTGATTATCCTAGGTCGAGAAATATCTAATCGTTGGAAATTAAATGGAATAATAGAACTGAGAACCACACCCCGTTGATCTAGATTGCTAGTAGACGGATAAAATCCATATTGAATTTGTATAACATCAAAAATGAGGCTTTCATTTTTGATAGCTATACCAAAGGTAAGACCGGACTTAATGGGCGTTCTAAAAAAACGATCAAAACTTTGTTGGATTTTAGCTAACTCTGCAATGCCGAATACGGAGAATCTAAATCCCATAAACGAAATTGGTAAAAATAAATTTGAATGAAACCCTGCAGTAAATCTTGATCTACCAGTAAAGGAGGAATTGCGAATACCTCTTATCCCATCATATTCATTTAATGTAATATCTCTGTCTTGGTTTACACCTATGGTAGTTCGCACTCTAAAATAATTTCTAAACCTAAAACTTCCTATCTTGTACGCTTTAGATACCTGCTGAAAATTAAAATCCAAAACACCCTGACTAGCGTCTGTACCATTAGAAAAAAATCCAAGGCGTGCATTCATATTCACGTAATAGCCTTTTCCTGTATGATACTGAGCTAAAAACTGTCCCCCAAAATAACTTCTCTTTTCAAACTCATTATAATCTATGCCGTGCAATGCATTTATGGATAGACCTACTGGGATGTCTTCTGTTCTTCCAAATCCATTGAGCAACCTATCTTGACGAAACTTAATTCTCGAAAATCCTAGGCTAATCAAAAACATATTTGAATTTGAATATTTAAATCTCTCATTTGGCTGTATAGCAGGTCTTTTGAAATTATACTTGGAATTAAATGCTAAACCTACTATTATAGCATGCAAAGTCGTGTTATATGACTTGAAAGGAAAAGCATGACTCAGCCAGGCATTGTTTTCAATAAATCGATAAGGAATGATATTATTGCCAGTATCGATGAATCCTTGGTCTCTATAGGAAACTATATCTCCTCCAGCCCACCGAAACTCTCGTCTTACAAATTCACGAAAAACTCCCGTCTCAAAACTTCGATCTAGACTGAAACTTCGATACTGCGCATACATATCTATAAACGACTTATTAATTAAATTAGGAATCGTATACCTCAGACCATATCCAAAAGTCTGATATCTATCGTTCAGATTAACTCTTAAATCAGTACTTAGCCTTTGATTTAACCCTGCTATATTTACATTTTCTAATCCAAAAGACATACCGTTAGAACTATTGACCCCAAGGCTAAACCCATATGGGAATGCATC
>CANESS010000109.1 GCA_947441115.1 Saprospirales bacterium
CCAGAAGTGAAAGAGGACCGATAAGAGAGCGCAGCGAGCGATTCGGCGGAGAGCGCTCAGAAAGGGGTGCACCGCGTGAGAGAGGAGAGCGTGGCGAAAGAGGTGGCACCATTTACCCACAGACTGGTTATGACCGATTCTTCATCAATATAGGAGATCTTGATAATATCACAAAAGGCGACCTACTCAGAATAGTATGTGACCATACTAATGTGAGAGGCGGTAGCATAGGACGTATCGATATGAAAGATAAGTTTTCATTTTTTGAAGTAGAGTCTAAGTTTAAAAATGATATCGTAAGTGGTATGAAAAATATCAACCACAATGGTAGATCACTAAGAATAGACCTGGCGAGTGAAGGAACGAGTATGTCTGGAACAGGTGGAGATAGACCTGCTTCATTTGGTGGAAGCCGATTCGGAGATAAACGTGGAGGTGGAGATCGATATTCTTCTGGACCAAGAGGTGGAAGCCGCGATGGTGGAAGCCGATTCGGAGGCAACAGAGATAGCTCTTATGGCGAAAAAAGAGAACGCAAGCCAAGAGAAAAAGGAGATAATTTCAAGTTGGACTTTAAGTTTGACGGAGGGATTTAATCAATAATGAACTTATCGAGACTATAATATATGTCTCACTATTCTAAAAAAGGACAGAAAATTTTCTGTCCTTTTTTTATTTGTGAAGCGTCAAAGTACTTTATAGAAAACAATAATTTAAAGTGCTCGAATTTTGTCCCATATTATTTCTGCTGAATGTGTCCATTTGTATTTTTCTATATGCTTGCAGCCAGATTGAATTAATGTAGTTCTGAGAGAATTATCCGTCGCTAATGTTTGCATTGCCGCACTTATCTCCCCGATATTATTTGGATCTACAAGCAGTGCCCCACCTCCTGCTACTTCTGGCATAGAGGATACATTCGAACAAATGACTGGTGTACCGCTGGCTAATGCCTCTACGATGGGCACTCCAAATCCTTCGTAATAAGAAACGATAAGCAGTGCGGTAGCAGATGCTATCCACTGCGCAATTATACTTGGCGAAGAATGCGGGATGAGAATAAGATCTGCATGGAACTTCATTGCACTTATATACGCATTGACGTCATCATATTGCCATGACATTCTCCCTATCAAGACGATCTTATGTAAAGATCTTGTCTCTGTTTTAAATTGTTCAAATGCTTTGAGCAGTGTCACAATATTCTTTCTAGGATGAATAGATCCTACAAAAATAAAATAGTCATTTCCATTGGTATTCGCCAATTTAAAGTCCCGAATTTCATCTACCGAAAGTGGCTTATAGTCAGAAGAAGGGGCATTGTGGGCGACTACAATTTTATCTTCTGGACAATGATAGTGCTGCACCAAATCCTTCTTAGTAGAATGAGAAACGGTCACAATTAGATCTGAATGGAAAATATATTTAGGAGTGAAAAATCTAAGAAATTTCTGCGTGAGACTATCCACCTGTCCGTCAAATAAAGCAAAGGCTATATCATGAATAGCCGTCACTTTTTTTCCTTTCCACCGTACGGAAGTATAGGTATCTAGTGAGACAAAGATATCTGGCTTTATACGACCTAATACACGTGGAACGGCCCATTCATACCATAGATACCACAAGATAGGATGCCTAGCTGGTGGATAAATTACAATAGGGGTTACATTTTTCCCGAAAACGAATGAAGCATCAAAGTCTCTATCAAAAATAAAATAAAACTGAACTTCAGGATTTGCCTCCACCCAGCGCTTGACTACATGGTAGGTAAACCACCCTATACCATCCAGTCTATCCTTCATTAAGGCTCTAGTATTGATGACTATCTTCTGTGGGGACTGCGTCTGCAAAGAATTTATATTTGTCTATTTAAAAAATATTATTAAAAATCTATTGCGGATTGTTTTTCAAAAACTCCTCATGCCGTTTTATCATCATTTTCTTCAAGCGTGTAGGCTTTATAATCTTGACATCATCTGAATAAAGCATCAATTCATTGACGAGCTCTAGATTTATATAAGTTCTCAATTTGATTAGTACTCCTTCATTCGTATCCGATAAAATAAGCTGGCTAGGGTGAATAGGAAAGTTTTTTATATACCCAGCAAGTTTTGGAGAAAATGTTAATTCTACAAATTCTGAAATATCCTCACTATCTACAGAAATCCCGATAGAATGCTTAAAATATTTATGAATACTAAAATCTTTTGGGATCAGAGCTCTTCGCGAACTGGCTTCTAAATTATCTATTCTATCTAGTCCGAAAATCCTCAACTCATTTTTTGCCAGATCCTTTCCTACGAGATACCATCTTCCTTTATACTCTTTCAAGCCATAGGGCGCCAGCTCTCTTTTTGCTGAATTCCGTTCTTGAGGATTGTATTTTGAATAGTCAAATGTGATACAGCTCTGTTCTTTTATAGCATTTTGTATATCATATAAATATTGCTGACCTACCATGCAGCTTTTGTCATAGGCTATATGATTCTCAAAATTTTCTAGATGCTTCTGGTAATTAAAAAAATGTAACGATTGCGTGATTTTCGAATGCTGCATATCTGATGCGTCTTCTAGAATATAATAAAATCCTGCTCTATCACATTTTATTGAGACTTGAAATAAATCCTCAATATCATTGATCATACGCTGAAAGGTTCGCTGTGATATGATCATATCCTCACCTCCCATCCGCTCTATTGCATCCATCAGTTGCTGAAAATTAGCTTTTTTCTGATTGGATAATCTACCCAGAATAGCAATATAGCGCTTGACAATGTAACTGACCTTCATTTATAGTTAGATTTGAGAAGTCAGATATGAGATATTAGATTATAATAGAAGAATATTCTAATTTGCTTTAAGTCCCAACAACCCTGCCATAGTAGCTCCGATTTCTGCTGGACTGTCACAAACGGTGATACCGCACTCACGCATGATAGCCATTTTAGCTGCAGCAGTATCATCCTTACCGCCGATGATAGCCCCCGCGTGACCCATTCTGCGACCTGCAGGAGCAGTCTGACCTGCTATGAAGCCAACTACTGGCTTCTTATTTCCTGTACTTTTTATCCAATGGCTTGCTTCGGCTTCCATGCCTCCGCCTATCTCTCCTATCATCACAATAGCATCTGTATCTGGGTCATTCATCAATAATTCTACTGCTTCTTTCGTCGTAGTACCAATGATAGGGTCACCACCAATGCCTATAGCCGTGGAAACTCCCATTCCAGCTTTAACGATTTGATCCGCTGCTTCATAAGTGAGCGTTCCAGATTTAGAAACGATACCTATTCTTCCTGGCTTGAATACAAAGCCCGGCATAATGCCTACTTTTGCACCATCAGGAGTAATCACACCAGGGCAGTTTGGACCTATTAATCTCGATTTTGATTTTTCAACTACTGCTTTTACCTTGATCATATCCTGAATAGGGATACCCTCAGTGATACAAACTATAATCTCGATTCCTGCGTCTACCGCTTCTAATATACCATCAGCTGCGAAAGCAGGCGGCACAAAAATAATAGAAACATCACATCCTGTCGCCTTTCTGGCGTCTAATACGGTATTGAATACAGGTCTATCCAAATGCGATTGACCACCTTTGCCTGGAGTCACTCCTCCTACTACATTGGTGCCATAAGCTAGCATCTGCTCCGCATGAAAGGTTCCTTCTTTTCCTGTGAATCCTTGTACTATAATTTTTGAGTTTTTATTGACTAATACAGACATAAGATGAATTGATGTATTGGGTTATGGATTAAGTATGGGCAAATTTAATAAAATATAAGTCTGTAAGGTCAATTAATCCAATATTTCCAACTCATAATGCTCTAGACAGTATTTCTCCACACTGCACACCCCTGTTTTTACATTAAATCGCCATTGATGAAGTGGGCAGATTATTTCTTCTCCATTAATTTCTCCTAAGCCTAGGCTAGCACCTTGGTGGGGACAAATATTGTCGATAGCATAGATTTCTCCTTTTAGGTTAACTATACAATACTCCTTGCCTCCTTGTATAAAAATGGAAGTTTGCTGGGGTTTAGGAATATACTTTTTTGGCAGTGCAAGTTTCATCAACTTTTTATAGAGTTTAGACTATCGACCTTTGAGTTTAGCTATCTGCTCATCAAACAACTGCCAAATCTTATCTTCCCTCACAGGAGCATTTATGGTGATTTCTTCTTTGGACACAGGATGCGTGAAGCGCAAGTACTTTGAATGCAGATCAAAATACCCATCCTCATTAGGTCTTTTAAAATTATATTTTACATCACCTTTTATCGGATACCCATGATGGGCAAACTGGGCGCGTATTTGGTGATGTCGACCGGTCATTAAGTCTACCTCTGCCAGCATATAATTGTCTAACTCCGCGATGATTTTATATTTTAGTTCTGCACGTTTGTGCAGCGGCTTATCGACATCGCTTACATAGGATTTATTATGATTTTCTATCTTGCGCAGATAATTTACCCAGTGCCCTTCTCGTGGGATGTTGCCTTTTTCTATGATAGCCCAATAGGTCTTTTTAATCTCCCTCGCCACGAATAAATCGCACATTCTCTCGAGCGACTTGGAGGTCTTACAAACTATGACTATACCGCTCGTAGGTCTATCAATTCTATGTGGCAGGCCTATGAATACATTTTCATCTGGACCCTTGCCTTTCTTCTCTCGCTGATAATCCTTGGCTAATTCTTCCAGCGGTTTTACGATGCGGTCTTTATCCCACTGAACCAACATGCCTGGAGGCTTATTGTATATTATGAGGTGATTATCTTCGTAAAGTATACTAAACACTGGGATAGGTAATAATTAATAACTAATAGTTAATAACGGTGTGAAATTAGGCAAGAATTTTCATAATCAATGATTAGAAAGTGTTTTAATACTTGAAGTTAATAGTTTCAGAAGTTCCGTATTCAGTTTGTGAAGTTCATTAAAAACCTCTTCGTTCATTAACTGAGGTTCAAAAAGTAATTCGAGCCAATATTCAGTCTCGTTTGCTTCTTTCAATGAAATTTTATACTTATGAATAAAGTCATTTTTACTTTCTGCATATTTAGCTTCACGAATATTCGCGCCAATACTTGTCCCACTCTTCATTAACTGCCTTGAAAGAACATATTCTTTCTTTTCCTCTGAAATATTTCTGCAATGCTTAATAATTAGAAGCGCTAATGATTTACTTTTATCTAAAATGATATTTTTATTTTCCATAACGAACCAATAATTAGTTATTACTTATTCTCTTTTATTACCTATTACTTATCAGTTATTACCTTAAGAGCTAATTCATCTAACTGACTATCATCTAGCATGCTCGGCGCATCAATCATTATATCTCGAGCACTGTTATTTTTAGGGAAGGCTATATAGTCTCGGATGGTTTCGCTGCCACCAAGTATAGATACAAAACGGTCAAATCCGAAAGCAATCCCCGCATGTGGTGGGGCTCCATATTTGAAGGCATTCATCAAAAATCCAAACTGTACCTCTGCTTCTTCTTGACTAAATCCAAGAAGGTTAAACATTTTGGACTGTAGAGTTTTATTATAAATTCTGACAGAACCCCCCGCTACCTCATTACCATTGAGAACTAGGTCATAGGCATTGGCTCTCACTCTGAGAGGATCAGTTTCTAGCAAGGCTGAATCTTCTGGTTTAGGCGCGGTAAAAGGATGGTGCATTGCATGGTATCTACCGCTTTCTAAGTCCCAGTCAAGTAGTGGAAAGTCCACAACCCATAGAGGAGCGAATTCATCAGCCTTTCGTAATCCGAGTCTTTCTGCGATAGACATTCGCAAGGCAGATAATTGAGGTCGTACTTTTTTGGCTTCTCCAGCTAAAATGAACATTAAATCACCTACTTTGGCATAGAATTTTTCA
>CANESS010000110.1 GCA_947441115.1 Saprospirales bacterium
ATTCAATTTAGAATTTAGAAATAGAAATAAAATCCTAGGTAAAAATTTTTGTGCTAATTCAAAAATTTGAGGTTTGAAATTAGCGACTATTTCATATGCATACCTATAGAGTATTTTCTTCGATAAGGTTTCTAAAATTGCTCTATCATTATCCTCCCAGCTCTGCGCTTTTTGGAATTTAATAATCTGACCCTTGACATTATTCCAGAAATCTTTTTCGTCCTCGGGGTCTGATTTCCAGCGAGATGTGGTTACTCGAATTCTTTCTTGATATAGGGTAGATGCTAATTCATCAAATAAAGCTCGTGTGGTGGGATAGGTAGTTCTCGATTTTTCAATAATTCGCTCTACCACTTCTATCAGAAAGGCATCCTTATTTTTATCCAATTTATATATACCCCAATTTTCATAATTAGGATTTACATAGTCTAATGGAGCTGTTAACTTCTGGATAGCCAATTTATAAATTTATCTATTATTATTGACCCAAAATATAAGCGAATATCAATGGAGCTACTATGGTGGCGTCAGATTCTACAATAAATTTGGGTGTATTTATATCCAATTTACCCCAAGTGATTTTTTCATTAGGTACTGCACCAGAATAGGATCCATAAGATGTGGTACTATCCGATATCTGACAAAAATACGACCAAAATGGGACATCGTGCCATTCTAAATCTTGATACATCATCGGTACTACACAGATAGGAAAGTCTCCTGCGATACCGCCACCTATTTGAAAAAATCCCACACCTTTACCGCCGCTATTTTTGCGGTACCAGTCTGCTAGCCAAACCATGTACTCTATGCCAGACTTCATTGTTGAGGCTTTCATTTCATTCTTGATAATATAGGACGCAAATATATTCCCCATAGTACTATCTTCCCAACCTGGTACTATGATAGGAATGTTTTTTTCAGCAGCAGCTACCATCCATGAATTTTTTGGGTCTATTTCATAATACTGCTCCAATACACCACTTTTTATCATTTGATACATATACTCATGAGGAAAAAATCGTTCTTCAGTGGTATCTGCTTTTTTCCATAATTCGACAATATGTTTCTGAAGTCTTCTAAATGCCTCTTCTTCTGGAATACACGTATCGGTGACTCGATTGAGCCCTCTCTCTAATAAATCCCACTCTTGCTGGGGTGTGAGGTCTCTGTAGTTTGGCACGCGCTCATAATGGGAATGCGCTACGAGATTCATCAAATCTTCCTCGAGATTAGCACCAGTGCATGAAATGATTGCTATTTTATCCTGCCGAATCATCTCCGCCAGTGAAATTCCAAGTTCTGCGGTACTCATAGCTCCAGCAAGAGATACTAGCATTTTTCCACCTTCGAGGAGATGTGTTTCGTAGCCCTTAGCAGCATCTACGAGAGCCGCTGCATTGAAGTGGCGATAGTGATGAGCTATAAATTGAGATATAGGACCTTTCATGTTTATAGTGAATAGTGGTTAATAAATAATAGTAAGTAAAGAGTTTTTGTTTTGAAATATTCGAATTTTAAAAAAGACCATTGACGTTCGCATCTATTTTCTCTAGAATGGCACCAAGGTCTTTTTTATTATTTAGAAAATCTATATCATCTACATTGATGACGAGTAACCTTCCATTTTTGTATGTTTCTATCCAGCTTTCATAGTAGGCATTCAATTTTTTCAGATAATCTATTCTGATATTTTCTTCATAGTCTCTCGCTCTATTCTGAATATTATTGACTAGGGTAGGTATGCTAGCTTGAAGATAAATCAATAAATCTGGCGGTGATACTCTGGAACTAATAGTTTTAAAAAGACTTTGATAATTATCAAAATCACGAGTTGACATAAGATTCATCGCATGTAAATTCGGTGCGAAAATAAACGCATCCTCATAAATTGTTCTATCTTGAATGACGGTATCTTTACCTTCTTGAATTTTTATGAGTTGTTGTATACGACTATTTAAAAAGTATATCTGGAGGTTAAAACTCCAGCGTGTCATATCATCATAAAAATCGCTCAGATACGGATTTTCCTCTACATCTTCGTAATGTGCCTTCCACTTATAATGCTTAGCAAGAAGTTCCGTGAGACTAGTTTTACCAGCACCTATATTTCCTGCTATAGCTATATGCTTCATTTTAGATTTTGCCATACTTCAATTATTTTACCTATTGGTGAATTATTTTATAATGATTTAACTTACTCTCAAATGAATGTTTTTTGTAGTTAGACCCATAATGTCTCTAACCTCTTCTAGCGTTTGCTTTGCACTTTGGTTAGCTTTTTCGGCTCCAGACCATGCTATTTCTTGCAGTAATCTTTTATTGCCTAGATATTTTTCTATATTGTGCCTGATAGGTGCTAATGTCGTAATGGCATCTTGGGCTATTTGTTTTTTCATATCCCCGTATCGAATGGAGCAGTCCGCATAAGCCTTCAAATATTCATTCACAATTTCTTCTTTTGAAAATAAACGCATGATGTCAAACAAGTTTTTCATTTCCTCGGTTAAGGCTGAATTAGGCTCTTGAGGTCCTGTATCTGTGACGGCTCTTTTTAGCTTCTTCTCAATTTCTGCATCAGAATCGATAAGGTAAATAGCTGTAGACTTGTCATCAGACTTGCTCATTTTCCCTTTCCCTGAAAGTGAAGGAATATTGACTAAATTTTCGGTGAAAGTAAAGGCCAAAGGTTCTTTAAAGAAGGTTGTATTATAATAGTGGTTAAATCGATTTCCAAAAGTTCTAGTCATCTCTAAATGCTGGGCTTGATCTTTACCTACTGGCACTTTCGTCCCTTTGTGAATCAATATATCTGCGGCCATGAGCACAGGATAGGTCAGCAATCCTGCATTGACATTGTCCGTTTGCTTTTGTATTTTTTCTTTAAAAGTAGCTGTCCGCTCTAGCTCACCAATATTAGCGAACATATTGAGATAGAGATACAATTCATGAGTGTAATATACGTCAGACTGATAATAAATAGTAGCTCTCTCAGGGTCTAGACCACAGCCAAGATATATTGCTAATGTCATATAGCGGCTATGCATCAGGTCTTTTGGATCCGGATGAGAGGTCAAGGAATGTAAATCTGCAATAAAGAAATATAATGGGTTGTCTATTCGCGCAGCTAAGTCTACATAGTTCTTTACTGCACCATAATAATTACCTATATGAAGTATCCCAGTACTCTGCACACCAGAGACAATTATGTCGCTTTTTTCTATCTTATTACTGAACGCTGTCATAAGTTAGCAAAGATAATAAACCCAAATTAATCATTAGAAATGATTAATCGCAAGACTGATTGTATTTCAAGCAAATAATAAGTTGATTGAAACAATCAGTATGAGGGGTTAATCCCAACTAACACGCTATCCATTTACTTCGTGATTGGCTATCGTATAAATTGGACTATACAAGAATACTTCCACTCATAAAACTAAGTGATAGCAGATGAAAACTTTTACTTTAAAAATAATAGATTCCTCTGGCAGAAAGTGTGATATGGTATTGGTCTTCGTCTCCAGCGTGGAAGTGATTGGTAGGAATAATGCTGTGTAGCATTCTGATATTGAAGCCAAAATGATTCTTAATATCAAAGGCCACAGAGGCTATGAATCCAATATCTATTGGTTTGTAGTAGTTTTCTGTGCGTTGATTCCGTACCTGCTTTAGATTATACCACTGTGTAGTACTGATCAAATTGGAAACCACGAAGCCGGCTCCAAATCGAGCTATCTTATGGTCATGATAGTTTATCATCAAGGGTATTTCGAGATAATTTGTATGAATTGTGCGGTGTAGCACAAAACCATTCGTAATAGGGTCAAACTGTTCTCCTGAACCGCCTCGCATAGCATAGTTTATCTCCATATTGGCCGATAGCTTATCAGATAGCATAAAGTAAGTGCCTACGCCTCCTGTATAGCCCCAGTAATTGAAACCTGCCACACTATCTCCTGAAATCTGATTAACCGTAAATCCCGAACTAATATAGCCTCGAAAACTGCCTTTTTCCTGTGCTATTAGGAGCTGAGCATTTATAAGCAGCATAATGAATAGAATTTTTTTCATACTACAAACATAAAATAAAAATTATGATTTTGAAAATAATATTATATTTGCACTCCGATTTTTCGGAAGGTCTCTTCGTCCCGACAGTTATCGGGATTGGATAGAGCAGCTGAATCTCCTGATAACTATCAGGACAGGTGGTCGAGAGAGATAAATTAAAACCAACGGTCTCTTAGCTCAGTTGGTTAGAGCACCTGACTCATAATCAGGTGGTCGCTGGTTCGAGCCCAGCAGGGACCACACCAATGGCAGTAAGCCCTTACAGAAATTTAGGGGCTTTTGTTTTTTAGCTTTGTCAGTCTTTTTTATATACTAATCAGTATGTCTTAATATAATTTGAGCTTCATTGATAGTGAAGTGTTTTCAAGTATTTTGAAAATAGTACACCAGTATTTTGTATAATTTTCTGACAACAATTATTGAAATAAAATATCTTTGCTAACCTTAAAGCTTAAAATAACATTATTTGGTTATAAAGGGTGTAGTGGCGGAGTCCGAAAAGCCAAATTAGAGTAGAAAATATCTAAAATAATTAAATTTAAAAAAAATGAAAAAACTAAACTTTAGCTTAATATCTTTTGTATTACTTTTAATTTGTTCTTGTACTAAACAGAATACTAGTCAGTCCTCTAATTTTTCGAAATGGACAATTTCAAATAGCCAAATTCTTGAGGATAATGATGTCTATCTCAGTGAGTGGACTGATCCTACAGGAGTGCGCCAAGGCGCAGTTGGTTCAAAATATCCATGGTCTTCATCTGGTAATTATTTGATGGGTAATAGTTATGTTTATAATTCAAGTGGCAATAATGTGAAGACTTCAAGTGCACTCTTAAAATTTCCCACTAAACCAACTGTAAATGGCAAATACACTATTTCTCCAACAAGTACTAATTTAACCTCGAATCAGTGTTATTTGAAGATAACTGCTATGAATGATGGACTTTCAACTTATGAAGCTAATTCAAGTTCTCAAACAATAGATGTTACTATTAGCAATGGCCTTATTAACGCTTCATTTAATGACTTATCTTTTTCTGGAACTAACAATAAAAGAACGGGTACTTTTACGGCTAAAATAAGTGGACAAATTATACAAGAGGAATTATAAATTTGTTTTATTAAAATTTTATATCATTCCTAATTGTTGTTATTTTATCTTGTAAAAGCTAAATTTACAAATGCTAATTTGAAAGGAGCTTATCTTAAAATAGCTGATTTAACAAATTCAAATCTTTAAGGAGTTAACATAGAAGGGGCTGATTTGAGATTATTCAGTATCCTTTTAAATCTTTGAGCCTCTTTTTTTGTGCTGAAATTATTTATCTATCGGAACAAGTGGTCGCTGGTTCGATCCCATCATGGACCTGAGTAGAACTCCTCAAAAAGGAGTTATATTTCTATAGGAGCAACTTATATTTTTCACTATAGTATTTGCTTTAGGATATTGAGCTCATAGTTCTGAACCCAAAAAATATCTTGTTTAACTTACTTCTGTATTGAGCTCTTTATTTTTGAGCATTTTTATATAGGTCCAGGTGATCCAGCCTAGCAGGGCATTGAAAAAATAAAAAGTATATTTCAAAAGCTGCGCAATATTTCCCATTTGAA
>CANESS010000111.1 GCA_947441115.1 Saprospirales bacterium
CCTACAGTAGTCGTGTAGTTAGGAGCGGTAGTAGGAGCGAAAGAACCAGCGTGAATGTTAATCGCATAATACTTTCCAGGGTTGTCTTTTTTTAACTGGTCACTTATTTCATGACCATCAGGACACCATGTACAGTTTCTACCTGTAAATTCTTCTAGTATCGCAACTTTACTGGCAGGTGATGTACTCACCCATTGTTGTGCATGTGATGCTATGGTAGCAACTACTGCAATTAAAAGGATAGAAATCTTTTTCATATAAAAGTTTAGAGTTTATTTTTAATGATTACAAATATAGTTGTTATTTTATTATTAATAAAGTTTTTACAAGAATAAATTTCTCAAAGCTAGAGTCTCATTAATTACATTTTTTACATCATTTGATTCAAATTATATAAATTAAAATATTGAATATCATTACTTTATTTCACTAAGAAACAAAGTACCATACCCATTAGGAGTAATTTATTTACATATTTTTAACTATAGTTTCCACATGGGAGTAACATAAATAGTAACTAGCTCTTAGTAACCAGTAATTAGCTAACAGTAAGAATAGATAATCGTGGAATGGCGGGGGGCGATGTATCAATGCAATGAAATAGTCGTGGTTGTTTTTTGGTGTTAGCTTTGTATTCAGTATATCAGAAAAATAAAAACTTTAATGTACATTTGTTTCGCTACTAGCATATTTTTTTATAACTAAATTTTTAATAGAGTAATATCATGAAGTCAGACATAGAAATAGCGCAGAGTGCGAAAATGGAGCACATAAAGGAAATAGCGCAAAAGATAGCCGTATCAGAAGATGACTTGGAATATTATGGGAAATACAAATCTAAACTCCCGTTGAAATTAATAGACGAGGATAAAGTGAAGAAATCGAAGCTCATCCTCATTACAGCCCTCTCTCCTACGAAGTATGGTGAGGGTAAGACAACTATGACTATTGGACTAGCTGATGGCTTGAGAAAAGTTGGAAAAAAATCGATGGCTGTATTGCGCGAGCCTTCACTGGGTCCAGTATTTGGCGTAAAAGGTGGAGCAGCCGGTGGCGGTTATTCTCAGGTAGTACCTATGGAGGATATTAATCTACATTTCACAGGTGATTTTGCAGCTATAGAGAAGACAAATAATCTGCTATCGGCATTGATAGATAATGATCTTCACAATGGAAAAGACTCCCTTCAAATAGACCCAAGGACTATAGCATGGAAGCGTGTGATGGATATGAATGATAGAAGTCTTAGACAAATCATAATAGGCACAGGCGGAAAGGCGAATGGCGTAGTCAGAGAGGATGGATTTAATATCACACCTGCTTCCGAAATCATGGCTATCCTTTGCTTAGCTAAAGACATGAATGATTTGAAAACTAGAATGTCTAATATCTATATAGGTCAAACCTATACTGGAGAAGCTATTTATGCCAAAGACCTAAAGAGTATTGGAGCCATGGCCGTTTTAATGAAAGACGCTATTAAACCAAATTTAGTGCAGACCTTAGAAGGTACGCCTACCATACTGCACGGTGGGCCATTCGCTAGTATAGCACAAGGTACCAATTCCATAATTGCTACCAAAATGGGGCTATCATTAGCCGACTATGTAGTAACGGAGGCTGGATTTGGATCTGATCTAGGAGCGGAGAAGTTCATGCATATAAAGTGTGCCCCGAATGGATTGAAACCTGATGCAGCTGTGATAGTTGCAACAGTGAGAGCTATAAAACATCATGGTGGCTGTATAGCAGATGATCTCACGAAAGAAAATATTCTATATATAGAAAAGGGATTCTGCAATCTCGAAAAGCATATTGAAAATGTGAAAAAATTTGGGATTACACCGATAGTTTGTATCAATGCCTTCCCTTTTGATACCGATGCTGAAATCAATAAATTGAAAGAACTGTGCTCTGCTATGGGAGTGAAAGTGTCCAGAAGTACTGCATTTGTAGATGGAGGCCAGGGTTCTGCCGAACTAGCTAATATGGTAATAGAAGAGATAGAAAGTGGGAAGAATAATTTCAAGCCGCTCTATAACGAAACTAATACGCTAGAGGAGAAAATAAATATCATAGCTAAGGAAATCTATGGTGCTGCGAATGTGGCCTTCTCTGCTAAGGCAAAATCACAAATAAAATTGATTCAAAAACTAGGGCTATATCATCTGCCTGTTTGTATGACTAAAACTCCTGCTAGCTTTAGTGATAATGAGAAAAAAATAGGACGTCCAACAGGATTTGATATCAATGTAAGAGAATTTGAAATATCAAGTGGTGCAGGATTTATAGTGGCGTTATTAGGCGACGTGATGCGCATGCCTGGTCTACCTAAGATTCCAAATTCAGTCAATATAGATATTGATGATAATGGGAAGATAATTGGATTATCCTAGCAGGGATTTGACTTTAGACGCATTACTACACATAAAAAAAGACCCGCCATATTGACGGGTCTTTTTTTATATTCTTAAATTAAAACTATTTTGTTTCTTCCGCAGTCTCAGCATTGTTATCTTCAGTCGCTGGAGTTTCTGCATCAGGAGAGCTAACCTCTTC
This sequence comes from Saprospirales bacterium, assembly GCA_947441115.1. Classification (GTDB taxonomy): domain Bacteria; phylum Bacteroidota; class Bacteroidia; order Chitinophagales; family JADJOU01; genus CHPMRC01. Next base: position 2,560 of record CANESS010000111.1, read on the forward strand.
TACTGCATCCGTAGAAACTTCTTCTGCCACTTCTTCAGGTGCAGTTTCGATTTCTGCTACATCTTCTACTAAGTCATTATTTGTAGCTATTTCTTCAGCTGCTACAGCCGATTTTTTAGCTCTACCTCTTCTAGTTTTGGTAGTAGTTTCTTTAGTCTCTTTCACATATACATCATTGAAATCTACTAATTCGATCATAGCAATATCAGCAGCATCACCTTTTCTAAATCCTAATTTGATAATACGAGTGTATCCCCCTGGTCTATTGGCTACTTTATCAGCAATCACGCCAAACAATTCTTTTATACTTTCTTTGTCTTGAAGATAAGAGAAAAGAATACGTCTATTGTGAGTTGTATCGAGTTTAGTCTTATTGATCAATGGCTCGATATGCTTTCTAAGTTCTTTCGCCTTAGCTACTGTAGTAGTGATGCGCTTATGTAAAATAAGTGCATTGGAGAGATTCATTAGAAGCGCTTTTCTGTGGGCTGTCTTTCTGCCTAGATGATTGATTTTGTTACCGTGTCTCATTTTTTTGTTTTTAAACTAAATGCACCGTACTAGGTATGCATGAAGAAATTAGTGAATTAATTTTTTTTCGCAGCCTTTGAAGGCGACTACGGACCCTTATTATAGTTGTTGGCAAAAACCTTAAATTACTTTAAGCTTTTTACTTTGTACTCGTGTTAATCTTCTTCGTGAAGTCTATATTTGGCTATGTCCATACCAAATGAAAGACCTTTCTCTACCAACAACTCTTCGATTTCTACTAAAGATTTTCTTCCGAAGTTTCTAAACTTCAATAAATCGTTTGTGTCAAATTGAACCAACTCTTCTAGTGTCTCGATTTTAGCTGTTTTTAGACAATTGAATGCTCTTACAGATAAATCTAAATCTTCTAAAGGAGTTTTAAGAAGTTTTTTCATATACATAGAGTGCTCATCTACTACCACTTCCTTCTTCTCTTCCTGCACATCGAGTGATATTTTCTCATCTGTAAGTAGCAAAAGATGCTGTACTAATATTTTAGAAGCCTCTTTAATAGCATATTCTGGATGAATAGTCCCATCCGTTTTTATATTGATATTCAATTTTTCAAAATCTGTGCGTTGCTCTACACGGAAATTTTCAATATCGTACTGAACATTTCTGATCGGTGAAAAAATAGAGTCAATTGGAATATAACCTATTGGCATTTCAGGCATGATATTCTCCTCAGCAGATACATAACCACGACCTTTCTGAATAGCTATTTCTAAATTCAATGTGGATGCACCATCAAAATTGCAAATAACTAAATCTGGATTGATTACTTCAAATGATGAAGTCGCCTTTCCTATATCTCCAGCAGTAAATTGGTTTTTACCTTTGACAGATATATTAATTTTTTCATGCGTAGTTTCATTGTCTCCAGACTTTTTCAGTCTTACCTGCTTCAGGTTAAGAATCATTTCTGTGACGTCTTCTAATATACCTGGGATAGTTGAAAATTCGTGCTGAACTCCATCGATTTTAACTCCTGTGATAGCATATCCGCTCAAAGAGGATAGAAGTATTCTTCTAATAGAGTTACCTATAGTTACACCAAAACCTGGCTCTAAGGGCTTGAACTCGAAGTTTCCTTCAAATTCTGTCGCCTTGTTCATTAATATTTTATTGGGTTTCTGAAATGGTAATATAGACATATTATGGTAATTAGTGATTAGTTACTGATGAATAATTTCGAAATGAAAATTACTTAGAATAAAGCTCGACAATTAATTGCTCGTTGATCTTTTCAGGTATCTCATCTCTCGATGGATAATTAAGAAATTTTCCTTCTTTTAAATTGTCATTGACATCTAGCCAAGAGAATTTTCTCTCAGAGTTAGCTAAAGCAGAACTTACGACTTCTAAAGATTTTGATTTCTCTCTGATAGCAATCACATCGCCTGGTCGCAATGAAAATGAAGGTATGTTTACTACCTTATCATTTACTGTGACATGCTTGTGAAGAACTACTTGTCTAGCCTGTCTTCTAGTAGCTGCAAAGCCAAGTCTAAATACAGTATTATCCAATCTAGCTTCTAACAATTGAAGTAAAACCTCACCTGTCACACCATGCTTACTTAGTGCTTTTTCAAACGTCTTATAGAATTGTCTTTCTAAAAGACCATAGGTATACTTTGCCTTTTGCTTCTCTCTAAGCTGAATAGCGTATTCGCTCTGAGTTTTTCTCTTTCTAGACTGACCGTGCTGTCCTGGAGCATATTTTCTTCTTTGAAAGTATTTGTCATACCCAAAGATTTCTTCTCCGAATTTTCTAGCTATCTTAGTACTAGGACCTCTATATCTTGCCATAAACTAGTTATTAGTTATTAGTTATTAGTTTTTATACGATTATACTCTTCTCTTTTTTGGAGGACGACATCCATTGTGCGGCATAGGTGTAATATCCTTGATTACAGATACTTCCATACCATTGGAGACCACTGTTCTAATAGCACTTTCTCTACCAGCACCTGGACCTTTTACAAATACATCTACCTTTCTCAATCCAGCTTCATAGGCTACTTTTGCAGCATCATCACATGCCATCTGTGCAGCATAAGGAGTATTCTTTTTAGAACCTCTAAATCCCGCTTTACCAGCACTACCCCAAGAAATAACTTGGCCTGTATTGTTAGTGAAAGATACAATTATGTTATTAAAAGTAGCGTTGATATGGACTTGTCCTTCTTTTTCTACTTTTACAACTCTTTTTTTAGCACTTTGTTTAGTCGTCTTTGCCATTTTTAATTTTTAGTGTAGAGTTCAGGGCTACGAGAAATAAGAAAATCTAATATCTCACACCTAAAATCTAATTATTATTTAGTTACTTTCTTTTTGTTTGCTACCGTTTTCTTCTTACCTTTTCTAGTTCTAGCGTTGTTCTTAGTAGACTGCCCTCTCAGCGGCAGACCTTTTCTATGTCTGATACCTCTGTAGCATGCGATGTCTTGAAGTCTCTTGATATTCAACTGTACTTCTGAA
>CANESS010000112.1 GCA_947441115.1 Saprospirales bacterium
ATTTACTTTCAAAAGATTCTTATATACATTAATCATAATACAGCCCCCTCAGAATATTCTTACTTTGGTATACTCTTAGAATTAACAGCCTAGGCATAATTAAAATACTTCTTAAATATCCCCACATACCTATCCTTAAAATCCTTCATATTTATCTCAAGACCCAACTCACGTTGCAAGCTAGTGACGCCTTTATTTGGTATTCCGCAAGGGATAATGAAACTAAAATAATTTAAGTCTGTATTCACATTGAAAGCTATGCCGTGCATAGTGATATAGCGACTCACTTTAATACCTATGGCCATGATTTTCCGAGCTTTGGGCGTACCATAATCTACCCAAACACCTTCTTCATCTGAGGCTTTGGCTTCAATGCCATAGGAAGCACAAAGTTCTATCCCAATATTTTCTAGCGAAGTCACATAGGCGCGAACGCCCATATTGAATTCTTGTAAATCAATTATAGGATAGACCACTAATTGACCTGGACCATGAAAGGTGACATCCCCTCCTCTACTGATATGATGAAAGCTAGCACCGCAGGTGCGCGCTATAGGTAGAATATTATTTTCATCGGCGTTTTTCCCTAAGGTGTATACAGGAGTATGCTCTAATAAGTTTAAATAGTTTTCTGAAGTGATTTTCTTAGCCTTAGCATCTAATTTCTCTTCAAACAAAGCTAGCTGCTTAGTCTCCGCGTCCTTATAGTCTATCAATCCCCAATCACTAACGAGCATATTGTTTAATTTTAAAAAAGGTGTTTTTTACTGATTTGAATTTATACAAAAACTAATTGATGAATGACTACTGACTACTGATGACTGACCAATGGTTACTATCTACTTTATCTCTATAATCTCTGCATCAATAATATGGTACATCCAGTCGTCAGGGTTGTCATAGTTGAGTATAAATTTCCCTTTGAGTGTAACGAACATATCCGTTTTCAATTTGTCTTTTAATTTTTTAAACTGAATACCCATGACTGTTTCTGGACCAGCCTGACCGCAGAAAAAGCATGCTGCAAAAGGGTTCTTACTAAGTGCAAACGTATTGGATGTAATGGGTATTATAAAACCTTTTATTTGTATTGTTTTATCCTCTAACTCTCGTATCGATTTACCATAGATAGGTTTATAGACCACTTTGTAGGTAGGATCTGGCTTCTCTTCATAGCGCACATTTTTTAGAGCGTTCCAAGTAACTACAGTTTCTACGTCTTTATCCATTACTATGTGCTCCTCAGCATACATTTCCTCTAGATTATATTTCACTTCATTTGCTGCTAGGTGCAAGGTATTCGCATTAGCTAATTCCGCAGACTCATCATTCACTAAAGGTTTGTGACTGCTGAAAACCAAAATAATAAAGACGAAACTAAACAGGCCTTTTATCCATTTATTCATGAGCTAGTGTTGAAGATATTTGTATGAAATAAGATTTAAGAGCGGGGAAAAGAGCCGCTAAAAAACCAATAAATAAGGATATGCCAAATAGTATGGACTGCTGCGTGAAATCTATAGGTAGATTTCCGAAGGAGATTTGGTACTCTGTCTCTGCTAACATCGCTATCATTTTATAACCGACTATGCCTAAAAAAAAGCCTGCGAAATACCCGAAAATACTGTACAGTATCCCCTCAGATAAAATAAGACTAAATACTTTAAGCTTAGAGCCTCCCAATGTTCGAATCATAGCCAATTCATACATTCGTTCCTTCAATGTGTTATATATTGATATGAAAATACTGATAGCTGATAGACCCATGATGAAATAAGCTAGATAGCGAATAGCATCAAGGCCAATACCTAAAAGTGAAAACAAACGATTGATTTCTATTGCAGGCTGTGCTAACTGAATATTTTTTGATTGCTCTTTTATAAGACGCGGCAGCTGCATGGCCGCCATTGGATTTCTATACTTGAGCAGAACAGCTGTAATTTCTTGACTACCTTCATCACCATGATGGTGGCATTCTTTGCCCTCTTCATGATCATGGGTACATCCGCCTTCTCCGTGTATATCCCAGACACTTTCTATATTTGATATAATCATTCTATCTATTACCTTACCTGTGGGCTTAAGTATTCCAGTGACCACCCACTCTATATCATCATGCTCTTCCCCACCCTCTTGCTGACCATGCGTACTATGAAATTTATCTCCCAATTTTAATTTCAACTTATTCACTACTTCTGAGCCTACTACCACTTCATAATTTTCCTCATTGAGCTTTCCAGATGATAGATCGGCGCTGAAATGCTGATAATAAACTCTATCCGAACCTATCATAGGAAAACTCATATATGAATCTCCATATGCCATAGGCACTGCCTTGGCTATGTATGGATGATGCATCCACTTCTCTGCTTCTTCAAGGGAAATATTACCAGTAGGCGCATCAATATGATACACAGCAGATAGGATAAGTTGTAATGGACTGCCAGAAGCACCCATGACCATATCTATTCCCTCTATGTTTTTTTCGAATTTATCCTCAAACTGTCGCTGAACTAGACTTAGCATAGTTATAATTCCTATGCCGGTGGCGAAAATGATAATATTCAAAATCGTATGCAGCGGTTTATGAAATATATTTTTGAAGGCTAGCCAAATAATCATAATAATTCGATTGTATTTTTCGCATTCTGTTTCATTCGCATATCATGTGTTACCATGACCAATGCTGCATTCATCGTTTGAGCAGATTCTCTCAGTAATTTTTCGACTATTTCTGCATTTTTATTATCCAAGCTCGAAGTAGGTTCATCTGCTAAAATCAGGCTAGGCTGATTGATTAAAGCTCTAGCTATAGCTACTCTCTGCTGCTGTCCCTGACTAAGCTGTTTGATATTTTTATCCTTCTGATCTACGATTTGAAGTCTTTCTAAAATCTGCATGGCATGATTCTTATTTTTCTTTTCAGTTCCTAGCCATTGAGCCAGAAGAATATTTTCTAATACAGATATCGAAGAGATGAAATGCATTTTCTGAAAAATGATACTTATGTGCTTTCCTCTATATTTGTCCAACGAAGATCCATTCAAAACACTATACTCCGTTTCATTCAAAATGACCTTGCCCGATTTTGGTTTAATCAGCCCTCCTAGCAAATGGAGTAAAGTCGTTTTACCTGAGCCTGATTCTCCTGTTATAACCAAGCTATCTCCGAGGGCACATGCTATATCAGGAAAATCAAACTTAACCTGCGGTGTATATTCAAATTTTAAATCCTTAGTTAAAAGCATGGTTATTTATACAAATTCAAATCTAGTTTCAACCAGTCTACTATTGAGTTTTGGAATATATCTTCCACTTCACTTTCCCCCAAGCCCATTTCAGTAATAAATTTACCTATTTCCAAATCTCCGAGAGGAAAAGGATAATCGCTACCAAGACAGATTTTATTTGTTCCTACCTTAGACATAATATAACGCAAGGCATCCGCATCATGTGTGATACTATCCACCCAGAATTTACCCAAATAGTGACTCGGAGGAACATTATTATCAATAGCTACAAGATCCGGTCGGCAATTAAAGCCATGTTCTATTCTGCCTAAGGTAAAAATAAATGCTCCTCCTGCGTGAGAAAACAATACCCTTAAATTGGGGAGTTTTTCAAGTACGCCTGAAAAAATCATGGAGCAGGCAGCTCTGGTAGTCTCAGCAGGCATAGCTACTAACCATGGCAGCCAATATTTATCCATCTGTCCTTTGCCCATCATATTCCACGGATGCACCATCACCGCCATATCGAGGTGCTCGCAAGCTTGAAAAATGGGAAAAAATTCGTCTTCACTTAGATTCTTATCATTGATGTTAGACCCTATTTGTATGCCTTTAAATCCTAGCTTTTTACATCGCTCCAATTCTTTAATGGCTAGCTCTGCATTTTGCATTGGTAGGGTAGCTAATCCTATATAATTTTTCGGATACTTAGTTACCAATTGAGCAATATCATCATTCAGGTATTCAGAAATTTCTAATCCGTGTAAAGGCTTAGCATGATACCCGAATAAAACAGGAATTGTGCAGACTACTTGCACTTGTGTTTGATATTCTGCATACTCCTTGATGCGCAAATCCGCATCCCAGCAGTTCGATTTAATTTCTCGAAAGAATTTATCCCCCTGCATCATTCTAGCATAGCCGGCTCGATAATGATCGAGTTGAATAAAATTTCCATACCCAAACTTCTCCGTCCATTTTGGCAACGTCTTCGGAATTATATGCGTATGAGAATCTATTTTAATCATGATAAAGGCTGTATGAAAATATTCAATCAACAAAAGTAAGTGAATTCAAGCCATTTTTTTACTAAAAAATGAGAAGATTCACTAGTTATGAAAAGGCTAATCTAATTTGAAAATAGCGGTTTTTACTCGTTTGGCTGAGGTGTTTTCAATCTTATCTTCCAGAATAAGGTTCTGCGAATGAGGGTGCGCAAATACCTCGGCCATATTTTTTACTCGCCCAAAGGGTATATTCCTTGAAGCCAGAAGACCCTGAAGCTTCTCTGTAGTATAACTTCCTATAGTAGAAGTTAAAACAGCGTTTAAAGCGGCTCTATTCATTACTCGCAAAGCATTTGTTATATACTTTACATCACTTAGTAATTCAGATAAATCTAAAACCTGTAATAAATCTATAAATTGCTTATCAGTGCCTACAGCTAATACGATCCAGTCCTTTTCAATTGTTTGAAACATATCCCCATAAGGTGCTATATTGGGATGTTCTGAACCTATTCTAGCAGGAATAGATTGAGTCATCAAATAATTCGAAGCTTGATTGGCCAAGCTAGCTATGGCTGCATCGTATAGTGATACAGAGACCTTGGCTCCTTTTCCTGTCTGCCCACGTTGTATCAAAGCACACAAAATGCCTTCTTTTAACTGATGCGCCGCTAATATATCTATGAAAGCTATGGGCATCTTAAGCGGCTTGGCGTTTTTTTCACCATTCATTGACATATAAGCAGTCTCTGCTTGGAGCACTACATCAAAGGCCGTTCGATTATCGTCTTCTCCAAATCCGGTCAAAGAAGCATAAATTAACTTAGGAAACTTAGCTCTTAAACCTAGCGCATCTAGTCCTAATTTCTCAGCGTCGCATACTTTGAAATTGACTATAAGAATATCCGCTACAGCTATTAATTCTAATACATGAGAAAAATCTGATTCACTTTTTAAATCTAAAAATAGAGATTGTTTACCATAGTTGGCCGCAGCATAGTAAGCTGAAAAATTCAATAGCGGAGATTCATTTGGAAGCTTCCAAGTTCTGGTCATATCTCCATATGTTGATTTATTTTCAATTTTTATAACCTCTGCGCCCAATTCTGCAAAGAAAGTACCAACCAGAGGTCCTGCCAATACGCTAGCCAGTTCTACTACTTTTAAATTTTCAAACATATTCTAGAGTGATTCCAACTAGGAAA
>CANESS010000113.1 GCA_947441115.1 Saprospirales bacterium
CAGACAATGTTGATTTCACTCCATTAACTGGCGGTATCTACATAGCTAGAATATCTAGAGATGGTGAGATTTTAAAATCACATAAGTTTACTGCAGCTAAGTAGTTAAAAACTCAGTTATAAAATGAAAAGGCTACCCTCGGGTAGCCTTTTTTTTTAATTTTTGGTATTTATCTCTGTAAGATAAAAAAAGTATAGTATGAATGCCGATTTCATGTCCCATGAGAAAAGGGTCGCAAATGAAAGCCCATTTTCAGATTAGTTCATTAGCCCATCATAATATCATCTCATGAGATAGTGCACGGTATCTTCTCCTTTTTGAGTGAGGAAAACCGCTTTGTTTCTGCGTTGTTTCTCAAGGATATCTTCGGTATAATGACGAATGGTGAGCAGCTTGAGTTGATTCTCTATTTTGATTTCAAAGTCATTTTTTAAGTCTTCTAATATCAGTTCATTCTTACCTAGCTTTTCATCGGTCAAAACAATAAATTCGATAGATGAGTTCTGCATCAGATTGATGCGAAGGCTGTATTTCCCGAAGGTAGCGATAATTTTACCTAGGTTGCTCTCGTTGAGAAAGGAGAAATCTCTCACGGCAAAGGAGTACAATACCTGCTGTTCTTTTAAAACGGTCACAGGTGGGTATTGAATATTTTCAAATTGACCTATTTCTGTACCCTTAGCAGTCTTGTTGATAAAAGATTTGACTCGAAGAATACAGTTGGAGTTTTGTATCGGTTTGATGGTCTTAGGGTGAATAATTTGAGCTCCATAAAACGTCATTTCGATCGCTTCTTTATAACTGAGCTTATCTATAATAGTCGCTTCGGGAAATTTCTTAGGGTCACCCGTATAGACCCCATCTACGTCTTTCCATATAGTCATTTCTTTGGTATCTGTGCACTTAGCTAGAATAGCAGCAGTATAGTCAGATCCTTCCCGCCCTAAGGTAGTATAAAGCATTTCCGAATTAGCACCTATAAATCCTTGGGTGATAATGACTGCAGTTTTAGTTTCTTTCATACAGGCTTTTACTGCTTCCTCCGTTTCATTCCATAGGATATTGGCATCGGTATAGTTATTATCCGTCTTTATAAGATAGCGTGCATTGATAAAGGATACATCTACTTTCTGAGCTAGGAGATAATGAAATAAAACTGTTGTAGATAGCATTTCTCCTTTACTCACTATCTGATCATAGATATAGTTATAATTATTCGATTCATTCGCCGTGATGAATCCAAGGGTAATATTCTCTATATCTTGAAGGGCATTTATAACTGCCAGCTTATCCTGAAATTCTAAAGCTTGGCAAAGGTCCTTGTGCTCCTGTAAAATAGATATGAGCTCGGTTTTCGCTTCTGATTTTCTATTTTCAAATAAGCATTTCGCTACCAATTCGAGTTTATTGGTCGTCTTACCGATCGCCGAGACGACTACCAAGATAGGATTTTTATCTTCGATATAACTCTGAATGATGGAGGTGACATTCTGAATAGCGGCTGCATCTTTTACGGAGGCTCCACCAAATTTGAATACGCGCATTTTTTAGGTAATAATTAATAGTTAATAACGAATGACTGTTGCAAATTTAAATTAATAAAACAATTATATAAATGATTATCTCTAGCCAAGCTTTTAACTATTCACTATTAGTTATTAGCTAATCTTTCTTATTTTCGAAAGTAAAAACATATCCGCTAATACAAAAGCAGCCAGTGCGTCGACTATGGGAACGGCACGAGGCAAGACGCAGGGGTCATGCCGACCTTTTCCTTCTAGAGTTATGGATTCATCTTTGGTGTTAATCGTAGCTTGATTTTGCATGATGGTCGAGGTAGGTTTAAAAGCTAATCGAAAGACGATGTCCATACCATTGCTTATACCACCTTGGATACCGCCACTATGGTTGCTAGCCGTTTTTCCTTTTTCTAACCAAATATCATTATGCATACTGCCTCTCATACTAGCTCCCGCAAATCCACTCCCTATTTCGAATCCTTTACAAGCATTGATGGTCAGCATGGTCTTGGCTAGTTCAGCTTCTAGTTTATGAAATATAGGTTCGCCTATACCTATGGGCATATTTTTTATAACACAAGTGATCGTACCCCCTACAGAATCTCCATCGGCTTTCGCCTTTTCGATAGCAGCTATCATTTCCTTTGCTTTTTCGTTATCTGGGCAGCGAATACTATTTGATTCAATCTGAGTTAAGTCGGTAGAATGTTCTTCATAATTGTAAATTATATTTTCTACTGAAGATACAAAACTGGATATTTGAATATCTGGAATGAGCTGCTTAGCTATGGTACCTCCTATGACCCAATTAGTGGTCTCGCGGGCAGAGGCTCTACCACCGCCACGTACGTCCCGAATTCCATACTTTTCCTGATAGGTAAAATCGGCATGCGAAGGTCTATAAAGATCTTCTAGATGGCTGTAATCCTCTGATTTTTGATTCGTATTTCTCACCAAGAAACCCATGGAATGACCTGTACTAATGCCATCTTTGATACCAGAGAAGAATTCTATCTTGTCTTCTTCTTGCCGGCTTGTGGTCAAAGAACTCTGACCTGTTTTTCGCCGAGCTACTTGCTGATAGATTTTATCTTCATCTATGGCTATGCCCGCAGGAAATCCATCTAGAGCCCCTCCAATAGCAGGACCATGGCTTTCACCAAAAGTTGTTAGACGTAGTATATTACCTAGCGAATTGAACATTAAGCAAATGTAAGGGAATTTTTTTAATTTTAAAATAGAGCCTATATAGCAAAAAGAATAGAGGTGCAGGATGGCATAGCACCTAAAAAGGCGAAGATGTGCCAAATGGGGTAGTATCTTATATCTTTGAATACAAGGTAAATCGAAATAGATTTTTCAAATCGGGAAAATTGCTTCTGGTAAGGTAGTTATACTGAATATGAATAAGTTTGATTTAATACATAAATGATGTTACATCTTCACTCCAAAACTCAAATACCAGGTCCTCCCTTCGCCTGGCATCAAGCCTGGTCCAGGGTAGCCTCCAGCTCGGCGGGTAGCATAGTTTTTATCATTGAGATTATTGATGCCAAAACCTAGATTGTATTTTCCATTGATTTTATATTGCGCGGAAAGATCTAGGACTGTGTAGTCATCGATTTTGCCTGCAGTGGCAGCGGCATTGGCAGCTTCCGTATTATTGGCATCTGCAAAGAAGCTAGAGGTAGTGCGACTCTGCACTTGTATTCCGAATCTTTTGTAATGATAATGAATACCTGCACTCACTATCCATCTTGGCGCGTACTCGACTTCATTGCCTTTGAGATTGGACTCTGTTATGACTATATTAGGTGCTATACCAGTATTAGTATAGGTTTTGAAATCTGTATAATAAGCATCTATTAATGATCCACTGATATAGGTACTCAATCTACCAAATCCTTTGTCTTTCTTTAGCCATTGAGTGACGTCAAGTTCTATAAATGATTCTATACCTCTATGAATGGCTTGTCCTAGATTGGTTCTGTATTGGTATGAAGCCAAGGCCGTATTGTCATTGACAAATTTTCTAACTGTACCTATTTTATCATTATAAATAAGATAAAATCCACTGATATCGTATTTGATGATACCTTTTATATTTCCTCTGATGCCTATATCCATATTCCAGCCGCTGTTATCTTTTAGATTGGGGTCTATGACATCGGTGGTAGCAGGGGGCAGGAGTTCGCTAAATAATACCGGTCGGAATGCCTTTGTGGCAGAGCCATAGAGGCTCCAACTTTCGTTATGTTTATACTGAAAGCTCAATCCACCAAGCAAAACATTTCTTATGATTTCAGTATTCGGTGCAAAAGTTTCCGCAGTAGTCGTTTTATTCGATCTACCCGCCATCGTACTTTCTATCCATTCGTAGCGCAGGCCTGGTGTGATAGAAAATTTTTCGGTAAGATGAAAGGTATTTTCAGCAAACGCTGCTAGATTTTTCGTGTTGAAATCTAAAGCCAATGGAAAATAACCATTGAGTTCTGTCAGATCGAAATTAGCTGCTGTCGTACCTTGGCCTCTCTGATTTCTATCCGTATGGGCAGTATAGGCTCTGACTCCTAAGGCTAAATCTTGAGTTCGTTCATTGATTTTATAGGTAATTCTATTGCGCCACTCTATTCCGAAATTTCTGTAAAAATCTCTATCTATTTGTCTATTCGCTTGCAAACCTGTCAATGGATTGAAGGTGTCTGGCACATTGGCGGCGGCTAAGAAGCCCACACTATTTCTCTCTCCCCATAATCCAAAGGCCGACACTTGCATAGAGTAATTTTCACTCACTTTATTATTGTATTGAATACTCGCAATCGTCCATGGAGTGCCAAACCAGTTGCGAGATCTATTCGATTGCCTCCAATTTTCTTTAAATGCGGCATCCGTCAATCCCCCACCTAATTGATTTTGGTAGTTCATATTCGTCAGTTCAAAAGAAATATTAGATTTTTCATTGAACTTGTATTGAAGAAAACCGTGAGTATTGCGAATGTCATAATACCCGTTGTCTCTCCATCCATCCCCTTTTCGCATATGGTTATAAAAATTATAATTCCATTTTTTATTTTGACCACTAATGGCGGTATAGAGACTTATCATACCAAAGCTACCTGCGGTCACACTTCCTTCAAAGGATAGGGGTATGTTATTCGTATTTCTTTTCAGAATATAATTGACCATACCACCAAATTGAGGACCATATTGCAGCGATCCACTTCCTCTGATGATTTCGATTCGATCTACTGCCTCTAGGGGTGGATTGTAATAGGCTTCAGGATAGCCGAAAACATCAGACGAAATATCGTAGCCATTTTGACGTGTATTGAATTCCCAGCTTCTATTGGGGTTGAGACCTCTTGTGGATATTCCTATCTGGATTCCTGACCCATCTGTCTCCCAATAATTCAGTCCAGGAACTTTGGCCATGGCTTGTCTTATATTATTGGTGGCTTTATTTGAAATTACATTTTCCAATAAAATGGTCTCATTTTTTTTGCCTTCTAGGATCAGGAAATCCTGATTGCTCGACTGAAACACAACTACATTTTTAGTCCCTGAGACTTTTATTTCGGGTAATGTTTTGGTATCCTGTGCTAATACAGGAAAATATATTATGATGTGAATAGCTAGTGCTGTAAGATTTTTTGAATACATCGATTTTTAAATGGAACGATAATAAATATAATTTCGACAAATATATGCTTATTTAGAATAATTATAAATAGAAGTCAAGATAAATCTATCTTAATTAGGGGTAAATTCAATATATTTACAAGAAAATCAATAACATAATTCTAATATTTTTTTTGTTAAAACTCAGTTACATTTGCTGGTACAATTGTAGATAATATA
>CANESS010000114.1 GCA_947441115.1 Saprospirales bacterium
ATACAAGGATTATTTCGCAGTGAATCAACTAAGTTTCGATATAGAGCGCGGGACTATTTTTGGTTTGCTAGGACCGAATGGCGCAGGAAAGACCACATTGCTAAGAATGATCACGGGGATTCTAATTCCAGATCACGGCGAAATCTACGTTCAAGGTCAAAAAACTGATTTAGTATCCAATGCGCGCTTCATAGGCTATATGCCAGAAGAACGAGGACTTTATAAAAAAATGAAAGCGGAGGAGCAAGCTATTTACCTAGCTCAACTAAAAGGTCTCCCCTACAATGTAGCCAAGGAAAAAGTCAATTATTGGTTTGATAAGCTAGATATGAATAGCTGGCGAAATAAAAAAGTAGAGGAAGTGAGCAAAGGCATGGGGCAGAAATTACAATTCGTCTGCACGGTCATTCATGAGCCCTCTCTTATTATCTTAGATGAGCCATTTTCTGGTCTAGATCCTCTCAATGCAGATATTATCAAGAATGAAATCTATGACCTAGCTGAGAAAGGTGCTACTGTCATTTTCAGCACACATAGAATGGAGCAGGTAGAAGAAATCTGCGAACAGATAGTCCTCATGAATAAAGGGAAAATTATTCTCAATGATACTGTAGTGAACGCAAAAAAGCAATTTCAAAAAGGAGCCTATATACTCAGAGGCGAAAGATTGGAGCATTTAACTCCTGAAAATGAACTGTACAGTGGCGAAAGACTTACCGATAAAGAGTTTAAATTCTGCCTAAAAGAAGGAAAAAAAACAAATGAGCTCTTAGCTTACCTTTCAAATCAGGATATAGAACTAAGTAGTCTGGCTATAGATACTCCCACTCTAAATGAAATATTTATAGAACTGGTAAAAGGAGATAATTCTTAAATTAACTGACTACATGAAAAAAATCTTCCTCATAGCTTACCGCGATTTTTCCATTCGCATTCGAAATAAGACTTTCCTTATATCCACTTTATTATTACCTATAGGTATTGTTCTATTTTATGGAACTATCTTCTTTTTTACTTCCACAGATACCGATACACATCGCATAGGCGTTATCGATAGTTCTCAATCTATTTTTCCAAAATTGAAAAATGAAGATAACTTCGTATTCAAATCACTCGACAAAGTCATAGCAAGTCAAGAGGATATCAAGGAAGAGGACAAAGTAGATGCGATACTGATAGTGCCAAGTCATGCAGATAGCATTTCTTCTGGAAGAATTGAGATACTGACCTATACCAAGCTAGGCATGCTGACTAAAAATAAACTAGAAGCCAAACTACAAAATATCATAGAGACTCAGCGTTTTGAGCGCATAGATATCGATGCCAAAAAGATAGAAGAAATCAAAAGCCCTGTGAAGCCGGTATATAAATCTATATCAGGGGGAGAAGAAAATGAATTGAAAGAAGGCATAGCCTATGCTTTGAGCTTTGGACTCGGTATCATGATGTATGTCATACTCACCATCTATGGTGCCCAGGTCATGCGAGGAGTCATGGAAGAGAAAACTAACCGGATCGTTGAAATCATAATAAGTAGCGTCCGTCCATTTGAATTGCTTCTAGGAAAAATTATTGGTATAGGAATGGTGAGTTTTCTTCAACTCAGCATATGGGGATTATTCATTCTCATCATCAATCTAGCTGTTGGAATAATTTTTGGTATTCATGAGTTAAAGTCATTACCAGCGGACATGCCCGTGAGCGCCGCCGCCTCTATAGCCAGCAATCCAGAGTTTCTGCATGCTATGCAAGGGTTACAATCAATAAATTATATCCCTATATTTGGTTTATTTTTATTTTACTTCATCAGCGGTTTTTTCCTCTATTCCTCCTTATTCGCGGCAGTAGGAGCTTCTGTAGGCGATGACCCACAGGATGTTCAATCACTCATGATGCCTATTATGATGCCTATATTTTTATCCTTTATCTTTCTGACCAAGTCAGTCAATAATCCTAACTGCACGGAGGCTGTTATCGCTAGTATGATTCCATTTACCTCACCTGTAGTCATGATGAGTCGCGTTGTTTTCGGTATCCCAGAAGGCGTTCCTCTCTGGCAGCTTTTAGTTTCTATGGCTACCATGTTAATGACTACCGTCTTCTTTATTTTCTTAGCTGCCAGAATATACAAGACAGGCATATTACTATATGGAAAAAAAGTCAGCTGGAAGGAAATGATACAGTGGATTTTTATTAAGTAATAGTTGATTTTGAATTTTTAATTCATAATTTTGAATAGATTTAATGAAGATTGGACCACAAAGTTTCACCAAGGTTTTCACAGAGTATCACAAAGTTTAATTAGAAATTTAAATTTTGAATTTGAGCATATAAAAATCATCGCATTACTTACTGTATCGTTTTTTTTTCTCTGCTTAAACTCATGTTCAGATAAGCCTCAACAAATACATTCCAATACATTCAAATATAATTTAGCTGTAGGTTTAAATAGTTTGGATCCTGCTTTTTCTAAAGATTTAGCAGCTATGTGGGCTTGCAGCCATGTCTATGAAGGTTTGTTTATTTTAGACTCCAATACAGCACTGAAGCCATTACTAGCCGATAGTTTTTGGGTAGAAGCGAATCAACTAAACTATCATTTCAAATTAAAAAAAGGCATCTATTTTCATAAGAATTCCTGTTTTAAAAATACGGATAGCAGTCGATCATTTAATGCCTATGATGTCGCCTATTCCTTTCTTCGATTGATAAATCCTAAAACAGCATCACCTGGTACTTGGGTCCTGAGAAATAAACTAGATAGTCTTTATCCATTCCAGATTATCGATTCATTTCATATTATGATTCGATTACGTCAACCGAATGCTCAATTTCTACAAATATTATCTATGCCATATTGCGCTATCGTTCCGAAAGAAGCAGTAGACTATTATGGAAAAACGTTTAGAAAAAATCCAGTTGGAACGGGAGCTTTTGCTTTTAAGTTCTGGGAAGATGGCGAGGTATTATTCCTAAAAAAGAATCCTCACTATCATATACGAGATAGCGAAGGAAAGACTCTCCCCTATCTAGACTATATCAAAATCACGTTTAATGAAAATAAAAAAACGGAGCTATTTTCTTTTGAAAAAAAGGAATTGAGTTTTATCACAGGGCTAGAACAGATTACTATTCAGCAGATATTCAGTCGAAAAGGTCAACTGAATGAGAATTGGAATAAAAAGGTGCAGCTATACAAAAAGCCTTTTCTCAATACAGAGTATATGGCCATGTTAGTGCGAGAAGATATGCTGCAGCCTTCATCTATTATGAGAAGTAAAAACCTGCGCCAAGCAATCAATTTCAGTATCGATAGAAATGAATTAGCTCAGCATCTAAAATACAATTTAGTGTTAGCCGCCAATAAAGGATTCGCGCCTTCTGCCATGCCCAATTATGACAGTAGTTTCCAAGGATTCAGTTATCATCCAGAAAAGGCAAAGCGTCTTTTAGCAGAAGAAGAATATTCAGATAAAAACAAACCAACACTAGAACTTCATATCAATAATAACTTTGTAGAAATGGCAGAGCTCTTGGCTCATCAATTAAGTTCTGCAGGTTTTAAGGTAGAAATCAAACTGCATCCCGCGGATATGATGATGCAGCTAGCTGCGACTGGTCAGTTAGAATTTTTTCGACGTTCATGGATGGCAGACTATCCCGATGCGGAAAACTTCCTAGCTTGCTTTTATTCTAAAAATGGCTCCCCACCGAACTATACCCGCTTTTCAAATGCGAAATATGATATGCTCTATGAAAAATTAATGTCTGAAATGAACCCGAATATTCGAAGAAGTTGTTATCGACAACTCGAAGAAATTCTCGTTGAGGAATCTCCTATCGTTCCCTTATTTTATGATCAGACCATTCGACTCGTGCAGCCCAATATTGAAGGTCTTAGTCCTAATGTATTGAATACATTAGACCTGAAAAGGGTGAGGATAAAATAAATTGCTCAATTTCACGTATAATTATCATGAAAAAAATATATATAATACTGAGCTTTCTTATCTCCACAATACTGCATAGCCAGAATAAAAAACTAGAATTTGAGAATATAAGTTTTCAGTTATCTCATGATAATAAAATGATTGAAAATCTAGAGGATCCAAGTTTCAAGGAAATTAAATTTCAATATCTATGTGGAATTTATCGACTCTGTGTCGAGCATAACTATGTAGTCAAGTATTTGATATGCAATATTGAAATGATTTGAGTCACTATTTAAATGAATTAGAAATTCGAGTAAGTCGAATTAATAATGAAACTGGAATAAGAGAAACCGTTGTGTCTAATTGCAATAAATGCCTTTACTCTCGGCTAATTCAGTCACGCCTTCATGAGCTTTGAGTTTCGCACCTATTGAAATTCCAATCTTTTCAAAATCTACTAACCTATAATTGATGCCTAATCGATGATAGAGTATGTTTTTGGATTGACTGATAAAATATAAATATATACCTAGTGTAGCTTGAAAGCTCGTTTTTCCGAAATAGATTTCATTCCCGAAGGTCATAGCTACATCTATATTTTTACTCTCTTTCAATAACTTTTCTTTGTAATCATAATTCTTGCACTCCGCAAATAATCCATACTGAAATACATTAAACTCACTATTGTATAGATTTCTATGATACATAATCATAACGTTAGGTAAGGTATTGTTATTCTCATAAGTACCTTTATCAGAGAGTCCTGAAATGAAACTCAATTGATGTTTTAATTTAGTTATTTTTTTTATTTAACCTGAATTTTAATGTATCAAATTTCCCTTTTCATAATTGAATCCTAATCCTAGATAAACATAATTAGATACCAAATTAGAGTGAGAGATTCTTCCATTCGAATAATGTAGAAGTCATTTAAAACATGGAACTTATGATAGATTTGACTAGATATACTAAGCTGGGTTTTTTAGCAGTCTAATATTACTTTTTTCTTTACTACGCACAGGAACTATTCAATATACAAGCTTATTTATATTTCTCTCTCATTACATTCTCCTGCAAAGAAATCTTAGACTTAGGTAGGGTAGATAATCATATCAGATTCCTTATAAAGAGAACAATATCTTGAATGAGAAAATCATCCTACTTATTCTGTCCATCCCTCATACAAATTGACAAAGTGAACAATTCAGTAAAGAAATACCGTAAGTTTAGTTAGAAAATTAAAGATTATCCTGCTCAATACCTTATCTTTAAGCTCAATTAAACGAAGATATAATGACCGACGAAAAACTGGCCGTGCTAATCGATGCCGATAATGTACCCTATGCCAATGTGAAAGAGATGCTAGAAGAAATAGCAAAAAATGGTACCCCTACAATTAAACGTATCTATGCCGACTGGACGAAGCCGACG
>CANESS010000115.1 GCA_947441115.1 Saprospirales bacterium
GTAAACGCATGATACCTATTCAGAAAATAAGAAGTCACAAGAATGACATTTTAGAGAAATTAAAGAAAAAACATTTTTCTGAACTTCATCTGCTGGATGAGATACTCCTTCTAGATGATAAGCGCAAAGGCACGCAGAGACTTTTAGATGATATCTTAGCCCAGTCCAATCAGCTATCAAAGCAGATACCAATTTTAATAAAGGAAGGAAAAAAGGCTGAGGCCGAAGAGCTCAAGTCTGAATCTGCTAGTCTAAAATCTGCAACTCAAGCCTATGCGGATGAAATGCGAGCGCTCGAAAAACTGATAGTAGACATTCATGTGCAGATACCGAATATACCTCATGACAATGTTGGCCACGGCAGAGCAGCGGAAGATAATGTAACTATAAGAACAGGTGGAAAAATACCTCAACTGATAGATGATGCTCTTCCCCACTGGGAACTGACTAAAAAATACGATATTATAGATTTCGATTTAGGAGTCAAGCTCACAGGAGCCGGCTTCCCTGTATATAAAGGCAAGGGGGCTAAACTAGAGCGCGCTTTAATACAATACTTTCTTGATAAGGCCAGTGATGCGGGCTACTTAGAAATCATACCTCCACTCATGGTCAATGAGGAATCTGCATTCGCCACGGGTCAGCTTCCTGATAAAGAAGGTCAGATGTATCAAAACCAAGATGGCTTCTATATGATCCCTACGGCTGAAGTTCCAGTGACTAATATTTATAGAGATACAGTGATAGCGGAGAATGATTTACCTATAAAACTAACGGCCTACTCGCAATGCTTTAGACGTGAGGCGGGTTCTTATGGAAAAGATGTGCGAGGACTCAATAGACTGCATCAATTTGACAAAGTAGAAATCGTAGAACTGGTCAAGCCAGAGACCTCCTATTCTACTTTGGAAATTATGACTTCGCATGTAGAAAATTTATTAAAAGAATTAGAGCTGCCTTATCGAGTTCTGCTATTATGTGGTGGAGATATGAGTTTTGCCTCGGCGCTTACCTATGACCTAGAGGTCTATTCGGCCGCTCAAGAAAAATGGCTAGAAGTAAGTTCCGTTTCTAATTTTGAAGATTTTCAGGCCAACAGATTAAAGGCTAGATATAAAAATGCAGAAGGTAAAATAGAACTCTGTCATACACTGAATGGTTCTGCTCTAGCGCTGCCTAGAATCGTAGCGGCACTATTGGAAAACAATCAAACGGAAAAAGGAATTAAAATACCTAAAGTATTGATTCCATATACCAAGTTTGAATACATAGATTAGTAATCTATTTATTATATTTGAATAACTAATAAAAATCAATCATATGAATCAATACTCAGAAATCGTATCACAAGCAACTCAAGCGGATAGAGCAGACTTTTACAAAAGAACTTATTTGCATGTAGCCTTAGCTATTCTTGCATTTATGGTAGTAGAGAGCTTTTTACTCCAGTTAGTACCAGGAGAAATCATCTCGATGATGTTTGGCGGTAAATTTGTGTGGCTTTTTATTATCGGTCTCTTTTGGTTAGGGTCCTTTATAGCTAATAAATTTGCATTTTCACTAAGTAGAAGTGCACAATATTTCGGATTAGGACTCTATGTGATGCTAGAAGCTATCATATTTCTACCTGTGCTTTATATAGCTGCATCCTATACTGGAGGAGACGTTATCATGCAGGCGGGGATTATTACACTATCTATGTTTGGTGGATTGACGGCATTGGTATTTATGTCTGGATATGATTTTTCATTTATGCGCACAGGCATCATTATAGGAGGATTTATATCCCTCGGCTTAATTGTAGGAGGTGCTATTTTTGGATTTAACCTTGGTCTTTGGTTTTCTGTAGGCATGGTTGTGTTGGCCTCTGCTAGTATTTTATACCAGACTAGTCAGATAAAAGATACTTATACCACTGACCAATATGTAGGTGCTGCATTACAAATATTTGCATCTGTCATGCTTTTATTCTGGTATATTTTGAGAATATTGATGAGTCGAAGAGACTAATATTATATGTTTTTAAAATTTGTATTTCTAGCTGCTCTCAAACTTTGAGAGCAGATTTTTTTATTGGTTACTCTTTTTCTGATATCCATGAAATTAATACCGTATATGAATTAGTAATCAGTCAAAAGAATAACCGAAACTATTTCATGCACGGGATTATACAACAATTGTTTGCTTTGTTTCTAACATAGATATAGTATAACATGAAGTATCTTTAATTTTTAAATCAACAGTATGTGCTCTAAAATCTAACATTTTTTATAATTTTTATATTAGGTATCGATTTACGAAACAAATACTAGCCTAAGGCGATCAGTATAGCCTATTTCATAATATGTTTTGAGACCTAGATTTGATTTATAGAAATACGACTCATGATATTTGAGGTGTTTTGAAAAATACGATTAGATTCACAACAGGACTGCGAATCAATTTGAGAAAAAAGGATTATATGTTTTAATAGTTTTTTTCAAATTTAATTAATTTAAAGCGTCATTTTATGTCGTTATGTTATCCCATATTTGCTGTAAAATTTAGCGATATGAAAAATCAGTCAGTCAAAGAAAACACCGCAGAACTTAAAAAAGAAATCAAAAAGACCTTTGAATCTATGATACATGATGTCATGAAGGGCCAAGTGAGCATACAAGAATTTACTCAGAAATTAAACTACAATTACGCTCAAAAGAAAATGGAAATTTCGGGAACACTCTTCTAGAGTTTTCGGAGGATATTCGAAATAGTGTTCTTAGAGCCCTGAACCTTACCTTCAAATTTATAGCCATCAGCATAAATCTCTGTGATACGCATACTTAATTTTCTATTTCTAAAGAAACTAACTTGTTCATTATTTCCATCGATTAGATGCAACTCGTATTCGCATTCATTAATCCATCGAATACCAAATCTTATAAATTTTCCAGTCTTTAAATCTGTCTCTAGCTGCTCTGTGGCAGTTCGATCTATGCGGACATATATGTTCAGTTTCTGCTCGTATAAAATGAACTTACCCAATTTATAAAAAGTGCAATTCGTGAGTGCTTGCATATCCATACTCAAAAATAATAACACTAAAATGAAACTAAATTTCTTCAACAACCAATCATATTTACCTCTCTTTCAAGTACTATATTGAATCTTTTCTCTACTTCACTAATTATTTTCTCAGAATAGGTATAAATTTCTTGACCACTAGCTCCACCATAATTCACAATTACCAGGGCTTGATCTTTATGACTGCCTACATTTCCTTCTCTATAACCTTTAAATCCACATTGCTCTATCAGCCAGCCTGCTGGTATTTTAATCTTATCCCCATCTGGGAAATTGGGTGCAGATGGAAATGTAGTGATCAAAATTTCTGCCTTCTCTCTCTCCACCACTGGGTTTTTGAAAAAAGAACCTGCATTTCCTATATCTAGAGGGTTGGGGAGTTTGGAACTTCGTATTTCTATGACTGCATTAGAAATATCTTGATGCGAGGGATTGTGGATACCTTTTAATTTTAGCAGATCTTGAATATTTCCATAACTAGCTTGTATAGGACTATTTCGAGATAATTTAAGATGTACTTGATATATAAAATATTTATCCTTTAATGCTCGCTTGAAAACACTTTCTCGATAACCAAATTGACAAGCAGGGTGATCAAAAGATTTAAGCTCACCTGTGGCTAATTCAATAGCATCTACTTTCAAACAATAATCTTTAAACTCTACGCCATAGGCTCCAATATTCTGCATAGGAGCAGCCCCTATCGTGCCAGGAATTAATGACATATTTTCTAATCCATAAAAACCCATACCTAATGTCCAAATTACAAAATCATGCCAACTCTCTCCAGATAGGGCTGTGACATGGATATCATTCTCATTGATGGGGTCTCCGCATAAACCTTTCATCCGGTTGACTATAACCAAACCATCAAAATCTTTTATAAATAACACGTTAGATCCTCCGCCTAGAAACATATACTTTTCGGAAACCAATCGCGGTAGAATTTGTGTTAAATCATCTAACGAAAAAATTTCTATTAGCTCCGTTGCCCGCGCTTCTACCCCGAAGGTATTAAAGGATTTTAAGGAAATATTTTTAAAGGTATTCAATAGCGTTCGTTATAACAATTCTACAAAGAAATAAGTTTTCTTGCCCTGCTGCACCAGAATCATTTTTTCATGCAATACATCTTGAGTTGTGACTTTGTAATCCCCTGCAATTTTTGTTTTATTTATGCTGATTGCATTCTCTCCTAACTTTTGTCTTGCTTGACCATTTGATGGAAATATCTGGGTGTCTGCGACCAAGAACTCTGTAATATCAATCCCCTGGATGAGTTTATCTCTTGATACTGAAAATTGTTTCAACCCGCCAAAGACCTCTTTGAGCCCATCGTAATCAGTAGATTTCAATGTCTCAATATCTCCTGAAAACAATAATTCACTCAGTGCTATCGCCTGATGGTATTCACCTTCACTATGGATCACAGTCGTCAATTCCTGACCCAGTGCTTTATGTATGCTGCGTAAATGAGGCGCTGCTCTGAATTCAGCCTCCATAGCCTCTATTTCTTCCTTTCCTTTGAATGAAAATCTTCGATTGAGGTTGAGAATTTCATCATCAGTTCTATTCAATACAAATTGATACAACTTATAAGGCGATGTTTGTTTTGGATCGAGCCATATATTCTCACCAGCTTCCGACTTGCCCATTTTTGTGCCATCGGATTTTGTAAGCAATGAACTCGTAATAGCATAAACCTTTTCGCCAAGCACTCTGCGGACGAGTTCCACTCCTGTAGTGATATTGCCCCATTGATCACTACCACCTAACTGAAGCTTACAGTTATAGTTTTTGTATAAGTGCAAAAAGTCATAACCCTGAATTAGCTGATAGGTAAACTCTGTAAACGATATACCTGTCTCTAGTCTATTCTGCACACTATCTTTGCTCATCATATAGCTCACCGTAATATGTTTACCCACATCGCGTATAAAATCTAGAAAACTAAAATCCTTGAACCATTCATAATTATTGACTATGATGGCATCGTTCTTACCTGTTCCGAATTCGATAAATTTTTCCAACTGCTTTTTTTGACTAGCTATATAAGAATCGATTTCATCAATAGATAAGAGTGTTCTCTCTCCAGTCAACTTAGGATCTCCTACACGTCCTGTAGCACCACCCATTAGGGCTATAGGCTTGTGACCCGCTAGTTGTAATCGTTTCAATAGGACTATCTGCTGAAAATTTCCTAGATGTAGCGAACTAGCCGTAGGATCAAAGCCGATATAACCTGTGGTAGATTCTTTTTGCAATTGCGCCTCTGTCTCAGCCACAC
>CANESS010000116.1 GCA_947441115.1 Saprospirales bacterium
AAACTCAAAAACATAAAGTAGTTAAACCAAGGATCTATGAGTCCTGTTCTAAAATACATGAATGGTAAAAATGAACCCATATAGCACATAAGCCAAATAAGTCCAAACCTCCAGTCTCGTTCTTTTCTTCCGATTAGAAATAAGGTAATTGCTACAAGGATACCTAAGCAAGCATTTGGAAATCGCGCGGCAAATTCATTTATCCCAAATAGCTTCATGCTAGCCACTTGCATCCAAATGAATACAGGAGGCTTTTCATAAAATGGCAAATAATTAATCTGAGGTTGAAGATAATTCTTTGTAAGAATCATTTCACGAGCTATTTCCGCAAAATTAGCTTCATCCCAATCATATAGATTTACACTTCCTAAAAGCAGAAAGAAGAAAGCAGTAAGAACAAGAATTATAAAACTAAGAAAAGGATAGACCTTATTCTTCATCTCCAAAAATAATAGAACCACCTATCCAGAAGGTATAAATTAAAAACCAAACTCCTATTCCGATCGCAAATATTGCTAGTGGGTAAGTGATGTTTTTTTTCAATACTAAAGGAGATATTTTGAAGATTAAATTTTCTGTTTGATAATACATCAATTCAGTCTTTAACTGCGATTTGCGACTTAATAACTCATTCAGACTTTTATATAAATCATTCATTACTAGCATTGTTGTGTTGCCTTCCAGCCTATTTTTAAAAGAATTTCCAGCTGGCAAAGCCGTTTTAAGTAAAGTATCTAGTTCTGCTATGGCTTCTTCGGTCTTTATCTTACCTATGGTTATATCATTATCAATAGACGCATTTAACTTAATATCATTGATAATCGCGTTCACATTCTCAATATTGTCGCTACTCGGTTTTTGAGAATAAGTCGTTAACATTGTGTAGTATTTAGTTGCATCGTTTCTGTCTGGGCTGGTTATATCTGGTTTGATTTCTTGAGCTTCTAACTTTACTATATGATTCTTTTCAAATATAAATTTTAATTCATTTGGAAGTAAATTCTTTTCATCAGTTACAGCATTATTATAATTATCTAAAATCTTACCCAAGGTTTCTTTTTTTAAATATCTAGATTTTAAAACTACCTCAGACTTATAGCTTGGTTTTATAATTACCTTTATGAAATAAGCCGCTGAAAGCAACATGATACCGATAAACAATAAAGTAAATGTCTTTTTCTTCTTATTGCTTATACGTATAATTTTTTTGGAGAGTTCTTTTAAACTTATTTCGTCCGTATTATTATTTTCTATGCTCATCAGAATTATTTTGTGTGCAAAATTAATAGATTTAATTTCATTTTCCGACTTTAATAAACATATTCAAATTCTTGACTTGAAGCTATGGTTAAGATTTCATTGTTAGATAAATTCTTCAATATCCAGAAACCGTCTTTATTCACACCTAAATTGATGTATTGCATTAGTTCATTGTTTTTTTTCAGAGTGACTATTTCTTTGATTTCAAGCAGATTGCTATTAAACAATTGCCTAGTATCTATATTCTGAAGAATTGGCAGTTGCATTTCAAAAGAAGTAATCATTTTTTTTAATAAAGCATTAATTTGCCAATTTTTATCTGGGAATAAACTAGAAAGTGAGCTCGCATTAGTCATATTTCCTGGGAAATGAGTCTGATGCACGTTGAGTCCAATACCAACTATAACCTTTTGAATAAGATTGTTTTGAATACTTGGCTCTATAAGCAATCCACAAACCTTTTTATTCTTTATAATGATGTCATTTGGCCATTTAATAGATGCTCTATTTGGAGCTATAAAGTGATTTATAGTTTCTAAAATGACTAAAGAGACAAGTTGAGATATTTTATAACCTTCCTCCACTTTTAAGTTATATGGTTGCCATTGAAAACTAAAGGTTAAATTTTGATTGGATGCCGATTCCCAAACTTTTCCATATTGTCCGCGACCCTTAGTCTGATAATCTGCTATAACTAGCATGGGGGTATGGTTCGTCACATTTTTTAGGTATTCATTGGTAGAGTTTATTTCTTCAAGATGCACTACCGGTGTGCCAAAAAACGTTAATTCAGAAATAGATGTCAAAACGAAACTTATTTTACTTTAAATTTGTATCTTTATTGAATTATTACAATTAAATACCTAGACTTGCCCACAAAAGTAAAGAAAATAGATAATCCACTGGTAAATCAAATACTAAAATCCTTAGATGACAGAAAAGCTCAAGACGTTATATGCATAAATCTCAAAGGCAATGAAGATGCTTTTGTAGATTACATGATTGTCTGCCATGGAGATAGCACTACGCAGGTCAATGCTATAGCTGGTAATGTAGAAAAAGATGTCAATGATATCCTGAGAATAAGACCTCATCATATGGAAGGAGAACGAAATGCCCTGTGGGTAATAATTGATTACATTGACATTGTGGTGCATGTGTTTTATAGAGAAATGAGAGAGTTCTATCAACTAGAAGAACTTTGGTCAGATTCTTATGTCCCATTAGAGCATAAAATTAATATCAAATAAATTATAACAAAGAATCGTGGAAGAAAATAACAAATCAACACCTAATCCAACTCCTGGGAAACCTCAAGCTAAACTAAACCCTGAGAATAAACCGAGTTATATTTGGATATATATAGTTATGGCAGTGCTTGCGGGCATTTTAGTTTTTAATAATGTATTTTCAGAGACAGAAAGTAGAGAAATATATCGTACGGAATTTGATAGAATTTATATACGCGGAGATATCAGCCAAATAAAAACCGTCAATGGGAAAAAGGCATTAATTTTTATTGTACCGGATTCATTTAAAAAGGGAATATATGATACATTCAGGAAAAAGAAGACACTTTTAGATGAAAAAAATCCTGTATTTTTTCTTCAAATTGCCTCTCACAGTAGTTTTGAGCAACATATCAAAGAGTTGAGGAAAAAATATGACTTGAATGAGGTAGAGTTAATTCCGCTTACAGAGTCAGGTTCTTTGATAAGTAGCATAATAAGTATGTTTGGTCCGATACTGCTGCTAATTGCTTTTTATCTTTTTATTATGAAAAAAATGGGCGGTGGCGGTGGCGGTGGCTTTCCAGGCGGTGGCATATTTAACATTGGAAAGTCTAAGGCCACAATGGTAGATAAGGACGCGGAAAGTGATATTAATTTTTCCTCTGTAGCGGGTCTCGATGAAGAAAAACAAGAGGTTATGGAAATAGTTGATTTCTTAAAGTTTCCAGATAAATATACAGCCCTTGGTGGTAAAATACCGAAAGGTGCGCTTCTAATTGGTCCTCCAGGTACCGGAAAAACCCTCCTAGCTAAAGCTATGGCAGGAGAGGCAAAAGTTCCATTTTTTAGTATCTCAGGTTCGGATTTCGTGGAAATGTTTGTAGGTGTTGGTGCTTCGAGAGTTCGAGATTTATTTAAGCAAGCTCGAGAAAAAGCCCCTTGTATTATCTTTATAGATGAAATCGATGCTATAGGCAGAGCCCGTGGTAAAGGGCTTGTAGGGGGAAATGATGAGCGTGAAAATACATTAAATCAATTATTAGTAGAAATGGACGGATTTAGTGGTGATACGGGTATCATAGTTATAGCGGCTACCAATAGACCAGATGTTTTGGATGATGCGTTATTGAGAGCAGGAAGATTCGATAGACAAATTCATATTAATCGACCAGATTTAAATGGTAGAGAGCAAATATTTAATGTCCATTTATCTAAAATAAAAAAAGGAGCAGATATCAGTGCACATGAGCTATCTAAGCAAACTCCTGGTTTTGTAGGCGCGGATATTGCCAATGTTTGCAATGAGGCAGCCTTAATAGCCGCTCGAAAAAATAAGACGGAAGTCAATATGATAGATATTAGTGAAGCGATTGATAGAGTGACTACAGGTCTAGAAAAAAAGAATACAATTATTACTCCAGAGGAGAAAAAAGTCATAGCTTATCATGAGGCAGGTCATGCCCTGACGAGCTGGTATTTAGAGTATGCTCACCCTTTTGTTCGTGTCACAATTGTACCTAGAAGTGAGTCTTTAGGTCACGCACTTTATTTACCTAAAGAAAAGTATCTAACTATTAAAGAGGAAATACTTGATGATATCTGCGTATCGATGGGCGGCAGAGCTGCGGAACTTATCGTATTTAATAAAATATCTACAGGTGCATTAGGCGATTTAGATGGCGTCACTCGAAAGGCTTATGCTATGGTGGTCTATTATGGTATGAGTGAGAAAGTAGGTAATCTTTCGTTTTACAAAATGTCACAGAATTCTTATGATAAGCCATATTCAGATGAGACCGCAAAATTGATAGATGATGAAGTGAGACTCATATCAGATGAGCAGTTTAAACGTGCGGTTGATTTGCTTTCTGAAAAGCGAGAGCAACTAGATAATTTAGCAAACCTTTTATTAGAAAGAGAGGTACTACTCAAGTCGGATTTAGAAATACTGCTTGGTAAGTGCCCTTGGGATAAAGTGGAGGAAGCTATTAATGAACCAGTAAAAGTAGAATCTACAAAAGATAGCGCAGAAGAAACAGTTGATAATGAAAAATCTGAAGATATCGTCTAGCTTTATTATCCTCGGGCTATTTATTTTTTTTACTCAAAGTTGTAGAAAAGCCGCCAGTGAGATTCCTTTTTATTTCAAATGTGACTCGGCTACGGTTTCTCCTGGTGGCTTTGGTATAGCCAATGCCGGTATTTACGGTTTATATGTTTCGGTAGAATCTGATGTTCGGGGGCGGTGGCAGTTGCCATTTAATATGCCAATTCTAAAAGATGGCTTGAAAACTATGGTAGTAACTCCAATGGTGAAGGTGAATAACCTATCAACTAGATTTATAGACTACCCTTTATTAAGTTCTAAATTATTGGGAGTCAATATGGTAAGAGGCAGTTTTTTAGATACTATTTTGTCCTTTGATTATGCTACGGGCGTTAGTCTGATTTTAAATGATGAGATGGAGTCTACACTAAATTTTTCAGCAAGTACTAAAAGCAGTGTGGCTAGAAATGGATCTTCCAGTATGCTGTTACAAGCTGATTTTACATCAGTAGATTCTAGCGCCACCTCTTTTTTTAATAAACCTTTGGCATTCAATTTTGAAAAAACTACATTTTTAGAATTCGATTATTATATGCCTGAAGGAATATTAGCACCTGCACTAGCATACACAGATGCTAGCGGTAATACTAGGTTGATGTTTGGAGAGAGTTATCTCAACAAAAATTCCAATTGGACGCATGTGTACTTTAACTACACATACATTATTGATAGAATAGGAAAGACAGGTCTCTTTACCCCCGTATTTATTATTACTCCACCTAAGGGCTCTAGTGCTTCTAGGGCGTAT
>CANESS010000117.1 GCA_947441115.1 Saprospirales bacterium
GCATTTGGGTGCCAGCTAAGCTAGAAGATGCCAAAGCTATTCGGGAGGGTAAATTGAAACCGACTCAACTCAAAGAAGAAGATAGAGATTATTACTTAGAGCGAAGATATCCGGCTTTTGGCAATCTAGTGCCTAGGGATATAGCCTCACGTGCTGCCAAGGAACGATGTGATGCAGGCTTTGGGGTCAATAAAACGGGAGAAGCTGTATACTTAGACTATTCTGCTGCCATCGTGCGCTATGGAAAGACCCAAGCTAAACTTAAAAACATAGAGAACGCTTCGGAAGAGGAAATTAAAAAACTCGGCAAGGCTGTGGTAGAGGAGAAGTATGGAAACCTATTCCAGATGTACGAGAAAATCGTGGATGAAAATCCGTATGAAACACCGATGATGATATACCCGGCAGTGCACTACACCATGGGAGGTCTTTGGGTAGATTACCATTTGATGACTTCTATCCCAGGCTGCTATGCGCTAGGAGAGGCTAATTTTAGCGACCATGGAGCGAATAGATTGGGTGCTTCTGCATTGATGCAGGGCTTAGCCGATGGATATTTTGTGATACCATATACGATAGGAGAGTATTTGTCTGATGAAATTAGAACTGGACATATATCGGAGGACATGCCAGAATTTATCGAGGCAGAAAAAAATGTGCTGGATAGGTTAAATCAATTTGTGAATAATAAAGGAACTCATTCGGTAGATTATTACCATAAAAAACTAGGTAAGATCATATGGAATAACTGTGGTATGGCTAGAAATGAGGCGGGATTGAAACAAGCTATTTTAGATGTGCAGGCCCTACGTAAAGATTTCTGGGCTAATGTAAAAGTACCAGGTAAAATCAATGAGCTCAATCCAGAACTAGAGAAAGCCAATAGAGTAGCGGACTTTATAGAGTTAGGCGAACTAATGTGCAGAGATGCCCTCATGAGAAATGAAAGCTGTGGTGGACATTTCCGTGAAGAGTATCAAGATGCCGAAGGCGAAACACTTCGCGACGATGAGAATTATAAATTTGTAGGTGCATGGCAGTTTACTGGAGTAGATGCAGAACCTGCTTTACATAAAGAAGATCTCGTCTATGAAAATATTAAGATAGCACAGCGAAATTATAAATAAAATTTGATAGAAAAACTAGACTTGAGGGTCTAGTTTTTTTTTGCTAAGTTGATTTGTGTGGGTAAAATTATAACTCAATAACCTCATTAATTAATTCTTTCCATTCTGGATTTTGATTTTCTACTAAGTCAATTTTCCATTGTATATTCCATTTTTTTTAATCGTTTTTCTCTCATTATTGCTTCTTCAATTCTTGTATAAAATTCGTAATATACTAGTTTGTAACACTTATATTTTGCACTAAAAGAGTTTGGATATTTTTTTTCTTTATGCTCTATGATACGGTAATACAATGCGCTTGTAACTCCAATATACAATACTCTATTCGTATAATTAGTTAAGATATAAATGTACCTACCACGCGTCTCCCGATAGAAATCGGGACCTAAAAATAAAATTGTTTTGACTGTCAAACAATAAATTTTATTTTATGTGGAATCTAGATTGCGATCAATGTTATATCATTTATTGAGTAAATATTGTCCGACCAATTCTTGGTATTATACCGTATACGAATTAGATTCCCTAAATTTATTTTTTTATTTTTTTTGCTATTCAAAAAAAATAAATTTAGGGAATGACGAGTTTCTTATAAACTCCTTTGCCCATTCAAATTAGCTTAGAGCCGGTTTTGGGTTATAGCGCCAAAAACTTCAGTGAAGCCTACCTAGCTATCCACAACCCCATGCGGATACAAAGTAGACAGATGATAAAGGTGCCAAGACTATAGATGATGAGCTGTAGCCATGATCCCGACTCCATCTGTCGAAACACTTCATAGCTAAAGCTACTATATGTGCTCAATCCACCGCATATGCCAATAGCTACGAGATATTTTAGCTGATTATTTTCAGAATGCTGCAGAAGATAACCCATGGTGATACCTAAGACTAGACAGGCTATAATATTCGCAGAGAGCGTATGGATAGGTAGGGTGAAATTGTATTTATTCATCACTAAACTGAGAGCATACCGAAGTGTTCCTCCCAATCCACTGCCTATAAATACAAGAGCTAGATGTTTTATACTATACTTTTAAGAGATGTTTCTATGATGGCTACCGCTTCCTTTATCTGAACCTCATTGATCACTAACGGTGGCGCAAATCGAATGATATTGCCATGTGTAGGCTTAGCTAGTAAGCCATTTTCAGCCATTTTCAGGCAGATATTCCATGCCGTTTTACTATCTTGGGTATCGTTTATTTCTAGGGCATTGAGCAGTCCTCTCCCGCGTATCGCTTTGATCCATTTCGATTGAACTTTGCTCAATTCTTTTCTAAATATCTCACCCATTAGAGCAGCGTTTTCTGCTAGTTTTTCGTCTAGTATCACTTGCAGAGCAGCCGTGGCTACTGCGCATGCCAGTGGATTCCCGCCATAGGTAGAGCCATGCTCCCCTGGCTTTATGCATAGCATGATATCATCATTAGCTAGGACCGCCGATACAGGCAGTACGCCACCAGAGAGGGCTTTTCCTAGAATGAGCATATCTGGGTGAATCCCTAAATGGTCACAAGCGAGCATTTTCCCTGTGCGGCCGATTCCAGTCTGAATTTCGTCAGCTATAAAAAGTACATTGTTTTCTTTGCATAATTGAAAACAAGATTTCATATAATTATCGTCAGGTATGATAATACCCGCCTCTCCTTGAATCGGTTCTATTAAGAATCCTGCTATATTTTTATTTTGTGATAATACCGTCTGCAAAGCGGCTAGATTCCCATACTCTACCAGCTTTAGATTGGGTAGGTAAGGTCCGAAATCCTTTTTGCTACTTTCTTCCGTACTGCCAGATATGATAGCGATTGTACGGCCATGAAAATTCCCTGTAGCGAATAAAATAACGGCTTCATTCTGAGGAATTCCCTTTTTAAGATACCCCCATTTTCTACATAACTTCAAGGCTGTCTCCACTGCTTCCGCTCCCGAATTCATCGGTAGAAGCATATCATAATCGAATATCTTGGTCGCAAATTTTTCAAATTTCCCCAATTCACTATTATAAAAAGCACGTGAGGTTAGAGTTATTTTTTGTGCCTGCTCCGTGAGGGCTTTAATGATCTTAGGATGACTGTGTCCTTGATTCACGGCAGAATAGGCAGATAGAAAGTCGAAGTATCTTTTCCCATCTACATCCCACACATGCACGCCCTCTCCACGCTCTAGCACCACAGGGAGTGGGTGATAGTTATGCGCACCATAACGGTCCTCGAGCGCTATCAATTCTTGACTTAAAGACATAGCTTTTTGCATTTTTTTTGATATTGAGATTAGCAATTAGGTATTAAGTATGAAACTTAAATACAAAGTGAAATACTTAAAATTTAAAACTCAAAACTAATTAAGGCCATATACCCATCTGCTCATAATCGCTACCGACTTTATTGAGTGCTACGATAAAGGCAGCTGTTCGCATATCATATTGACCATTACCTTCTTTCCACTGCTGGCGGATAGTGACATAGGCCTTAGCCATTGTATCTGCTAATCCAGAGTTGACTAAATCTACCTCTTCTGGACCTTTGGCAAATAGCTTGCGCTCCAAGTCATCCATTTTTTTACCGGTCATCTTTTCTAGAAGATTGGCTAATTCTAGATTATGGTCTTCTTCGTGTTTTTTCTGCATTCTTCCGAATCTTACGTGTGATAGGTTTTTTAACCATTCGAAATAAGAAACGGTCACCCCACCCGCATTGATATACATGTCTGGGATGATTAACACTCCTTTTTTAAATAATATCTCAGAAGCTTCAGCGGATACAGGTCCATTGGCTGCTTCTCCGATGACTTTGGCTTTGATATTTTCTACATTCGCCATCGTGATCTGGTTTTCTAGGGCAGCTGGTATCAAAATGTCGCAAGGTAATTCCAATGCATCCGAGCTTTTAGCTAAGTTAGTAGCTCCTGCGAAATTTAAAATCGACCCTGTTGCCTTTCTATGCTGAAATACAGACTCTATATCCAATCCATTTTCATTGAAAATAGCACCTTCGTATTCTGCAATAGAAACTACTTTGCAGCCATACTGCTGCATGAATAAAGCGGAGTAATAACCCACGTTTCCGAGACCTTGTACTACCACAGTTTTTCCTTCTAGTCCAGTAGTCAGACCTAGTGCTTTCATATCATCTTCGAAGCTAAATACTTCTTTCAATGCATAGGATACTCCACGACCTGTAGCAGCTGTTCTGCCAGCTACACCACCCAGGCTCACAGGCTTACCGGTGACACAACCTAGACCATCTAGTTCACCATTATTAAATGCCATATATGTATCGACGATCCATGCCATCTCTCTCTCGCCCGATCCATAATCTGGAGCAGGGACGTCGAGACCCGGACCTATAAAATTTTTCTTGATGAGTTCAGAAGCATATCTTCTAGTCACTTTCTCTAGAATATCGACAGACTCTTTTTTAGAATCTATTTTAATTCCCCCTTTGGCACCGCCGAAAGGCACATCTACCAGGGCACATTTGTATGTCATAAGGGATGCTAAAGCCATGACCTCTTCCTGGTCTATGTGCTCGCTATATCGTATGCCACCTTTCGTTGGCATTCTATGATGGCTATGCTGCACTCTATAAGCCTCAAAGACTCTCACCTTGCCATCATTTCCTTTTACAGGAAACTTCAAACGAAGCACATTGTTGCATACTTTGATTTGTTCTAATAATCCTTCTTCCATATTTATAAATTTGGAAGCTTTGTCGGTATAGTAGCCTACACCTTCAAAAAAACTTAGTTCTTTCTTTTCTGACATGTTTTGGGGAAATTATTTTTTTAGTTGTTTGGTTATATGCAATAAGGAGACACTAATGCCAATGAAAATAATGGATAAGACAATAACGACTACCGCAAATTTATCACTATTGACGACCCAATGATTGAGACTTTCCATATAAACGCTTATTACATTGTATAAAGTAGCAAAAATAAGACTTTTGATATGCTCTATAGAATCTTTTTTCCACACACATATTCTAGATAATAGAATGTCAGTGAATTAGGGTGTATTGCGCGATAGACTTTTACAAAGTATGAGGTTTCAGCATTCTTGATATTATTCACCAATAATCCAAGACTAGACAACTTTAATTATTATTATGGGTTGTAACTTTAAAATATATCCTTTATTCGGCATATTGCGCAGCAGCGTTCTGCGAAGTCTTTGACTTCCTATTGGTTTATAAATTTATAATTTATAAA
>CANESS010000118.1 GCA_947441115.1 Saprospirales bacterium
AAATTATCCCGCTCATTGTAAGTAGGAATTATGACCAGAGTATCATTCATAGCACAAATGTAAATGAAAATTACAATCTAGTTCCTGAAATTAACTCAAGGAAATTCCTAACTCATTACATACTTGTTTTAGCTTAGCCTTTGTATGCAATCCAAAATCAGCATTGTACATCCATTTGAAATAACCTTTATCCTTTTCGAAAATATCTTGAAATCGCATATCTTTATATTTGCCGAAGCACAAGTAATATTGATTATCTTTTTTTAATATTCGCTTAGAATTATCTAGGTGACCTGAAGAATTCATAGAGTATGTCTTAGAAATATAAGCAACATCATTTATGATATCAGGATACCGAAGCAATTGAGCTTTGAATATCTCGTATGTAGCCTCTGTGTCAGCTTCTGCTGTATGGGCATTGGTTAATTCTTTCTCACAGTAAAACTGATAAGCAGCAGATAAGTCTCTCTTCTCTTTTGTATGAAAAATGGTTTGAATGTCGATGTTATTTTTGTTCTCTATATACAGGTCTATTCCGCATCTAAGCATTTCCTCGGTGAGCATGGGGATATCAAATCTATTCGAATTGTAACCTGCTAGGTCCGCCTCTCTGATAAATTCAGCTATTTCTGCAGCTATTTGAGAAAACTTGGGGGCATCTTTGACACGCTCATCTGTAATGCCGTGTATAGCAGACACCTCTTTAGGGATAGGTATTATAGGGTTTACAAGATAGTAAAGTGTTTTCCTACTCTGGTCAGGGAATATTTTTAAAATAGAAATTTCGACAATTTTGTCTTTAACGACATCCAATCCTGTTGTTTCTAAGTCAAAAAAAGCAAGTGGTCTTGTAAGGTTGAGTTTCATTTGTAATCTATTGATAATTATAATTTAAAAATATCGTTCTTTAATAATATTTCGATGATGTATTTCGTGACCAGCTATGGCGAAACCCATCGCTCCAACAGAAGTTTCATTGCTGTTGACCATTCCAATTCGCTCCATCTCTTCTGGACTAAAAGTTGAGAAATAATATTTCGTGAGATTCATTTGGTGACCTAGAGCCCTGAATAGTCTGTTGATATCAATACTAGATTCCTGGATGTTATTTGCATACTCATTCTCGTCCCAACCAGGCAAGGATTGCTTTTCTCCTCGGGCAACGCTTATCGCTCTATACAGAAAGATCGCTTCTGCATCCAAAACGTGCTGTAAGACTTTCTGCATACTCCATTTCCCTTCTTCGTAGCTATACGTCCACTTGTGGGCTGGTATCTCTTGATAAAAGTCTAAGGCATTAAACATGCGCTTTCCCAAAATTTGCTCTAAAGAATTATTCCCTATAAGATTGAAATAGTGCTCGAAATAGGAAGGATATGCGCTTAGATCTGAAACTTTCATTGGCAATACTAGGCAAAATAATGGTAACTAATCTGATTATGTTTCACCTCAACCTCAGCCTTTTCGCTTGAATCGACATATCCGATGATTTGTGCATCCACACCAAATGATTGAGAAATCGCTATAATTTCCTGTGCTATGGTTTCATCTTCTAAATA
This sequence comes from Saprospirales bacterium, assembly GCA_947441115.1. GTDB lineage: Bacteria > Bacteroidota > Bacteroidia > Chitinophagales > JADJOU01 > CHPMRC01. The sequence continues at coordinate 1,560 of CANESS010000118.1, forward strand.
AATTTCCAAGCGTGTTCCCATATTGAATACTTGAAACATCTCTTTCCAATCGGTCTGGCTCTGTTCTTGAATAAAATTAAATAGAAATGGAATCGGTAAGTAGTTGTCTTTGATGATTTTTACTTTATCTACAAAGTGTAAAACCTTAGTAGCTCCTCCACCTGTGCAGTGTACAATGGAATGAATATTTGGTCTATCTACCTGATTAAATATTTTTTTCAGAACAGGAGTATAACTCATTGTAGGTGATAAAATCAATTTCCCCAAAGTTATATCTTGATATACTCGGTCTGTCAACTTATGATTGCCTGTATATTGGACAGAAGTATCAACCAATGATTCTATCGACTCAGGATAGGATCTATAGTGGGAAGACAATAAATCATGTCGAGCAGATGTCAATCCATTACTTCCCATACCACTATTATATCCATTTTCGTAGACGCAGTTTCCATAACTAGCTAATCCCACTATGATTTGCCCAGCTTTAATATTACCAGTCTGAATAACATCTAATTTCTTCATCCGAGCTACCATGCTGGCATCTACTGATATTGTTCTTACAACGTCTCCTACATCGGCAGTTTCTCCCCCTGTATAGATGATTTCAAGTCCATATGAATTTAATTTTTCTATATACTCCTGAGTTCCATCGATTATTTCTTTTATGATTTCTCCTGGAATTCGGTGCTTATTTCGATTGATGATAGAGGTGAATAGAAATTTATCTATTGCACCTACGCAGGCCATATCATCTAGATTCATGACCAAGGCGTCTTGTCCTATTCCTCTAAATACAGATGCATCCCCAGTTTCTTTCCAGTAAAGGTAGGCTATAATGGATTTGGTGCCACTGCCATCGCTACTCATTAAGTTTACCCATTTAGCATCGCCGCCGAGGGCATCAGGGAAAACCTTGCAAAATAGATTAGTGTAGAGTCCTTGGCTTATATTGGATATTGCCTTGTGGACATCTTCTTTTTTGGCTGAAACGCCGCGCTTCAGGTATTTATCGCTCATATTCTTTTATATTCCTTTTTGATACCAGTTTTTCATAAACTCAATCTCATCTTTTGAATAATTTTCATTCGATTCAATCAGAGTGATTAATTCTTTGAATCCAGTTAGCGTCTGATAAGCACATGCAGCAGTATTGAATGCATCTGCTGCTTTTTGAAAATCGTAAGTGAAAATAGCTAGGAGACCTAATACATTCACACCGTACTCTCGCAAAGATTCTACTGCTTTGAGACTACTGCCTCCAGTGGAAATAAGGTCCTCTATAACTACTACCTTACTATTTTTATCTAGATGACCCTCTACCGTATTTTCTCTGCCATGACCTTTGGGCTTATCACGCACATACACGAAGGGTAACCCCAGTCTATCTGCCACTAGCATACCATGCGCTATTCCTCCTGTTGCTACGCCAGCTATGGCTTCTGCCTGCGGATAGTTCTCCTTAATCTGAGCTACAAATCCTTCGCAGATAGCATTGCGAACGGCAGGATAAGAAAGAGTCATTCGGTTATCACAGTAGATAGGCGATGCTGCTCCACTAGCCCAAATAAATGGCTTGGAAGGTGAAAGTTTAATAGCTTTTATATCTAAAAGTTTTTGGGCGATGGACATAGAAGGTGAGAGGTTAAAAGTTTTTATTGTTAGTGATTATGTTTTTGATTTTTCATTAATTAATAAGAAATTATTATTTCATTTATATACTCTAAAATCTCTTCTTTACCTTTTCTCTCCTCGCTAGAGGTGAGAAATCTTTTGGGCAATTCTTCCCAATTTTCTGAAAGCGTTTTTTCAAATAATTCAATATTGACTCTACATTGCTTGAGCTCACGGGTATCAGCTTTGGTATATACTATTGCAAAGGGTATTCCTCGTTCACCTAACCAATCAATCATTTCTAAATCGCTTTTCATAGGTTTAATACGGCTATCGATTAGCAAAAATATATTGACTAAAGTCTCTCTTGTTTCAAAATATTGATACATCGTTTTCTCCCAACTACTTCGCAGTGATTTGCTGCGCTTAGCATAGCCATAGCCTGGCAAGTCTACTAGATGCCAGAGTTTGTTAAGAAGAAAATAGTTGAGCGATTGAGTTTTGCCAGGATTGGAGGAGACCTTAGCTAAATCTTTTTTCCCTGTGATATAGTTGATAAGAGAGGATTTTCCTACATTGGAGCGGCCAATAAAGCAAAACTCAGGAATATCTAACTCTGGTAGCTCACCCAGGGTGTTAAAAGAGCCAATAAACTGCCTAGAAGTGATATTCATGCCCCAAAATTAATCATTTCTATTTAATGATTATGAATGAGTAATTAACAATTACTTTTGCAGATTATGAACTTAAAGGTTGAAAAGGTATTGCCTTATAATCAGAATGAGCAAAAAAGCGATCAAATAGAGACTATGTTTGACAATATAGCTCATAGATATGATTTCTTGAATCACCTGTTGAGTGCAGGGATAGACATTACATGGCGAAAGCGCGCTATTAGAGAACTAGCCATTATTAGTCCAAAAAGCATATTGGACATGGCATCTGGTACAGGAGACTTTGCATTTGAGGTATTGGCCTTAAACCCTACTCAGATTATTGCGGTGGATTTATCTCAAAATATGCTTAATGTAGGTATAGCAAAATCAAAGAAAAAAGATAAAGGAAATGTTATAGCTTGGATTAAGGGGGATAGTGAAAATTTAGCTTACATGGAAAATCACTTCGATGCTATCACTGTAGGGTTTGGAGTGCGAAATTTTCAAAATTTGGATAAGGGTCTGGGTGAATTAGTTAGAGTGCTGAAACCTGGAGGGATGATTGCTATTTTGGAGCCTTCATTTCCAACTAATCCTATCTTGAAGTTATTGTTTTCTATTCATTTTCATTACATTACTCCGCTAGTAGGTAAATTGTTTTCAAAAGACGCCTCGGCATATAGTTACCTCCCAGATTCTGTTTCAGCCTTTCCCGAGGGTGAAAATTTTTGCAAATTGTTAGAAAAAGCAGGCTTTACAGATACTAAACACCATCCACTCACGTTTGGTATGTGTGCGCTATACATCGCAAGAAAATAATGAAATGGTTTTTTTGTTTTTCACTTTTCACTTTTCACTTTTCACTTTTAAGTGGGCAGTTGAATTTTTATGAAAAAGGAAATAAGGCGCTTTATTGGGGCATTTCTTTAGGTTTTAATAGTTCTAACTTCAGTATTGATAGACAATCTCATTCTGGATTAAATGATAGTATCTTGAGTGTGGAAGATAAATCCTCACCAGGCTTTAATCTCGGGCTTATTGGGAATTGGCAGTTTAATCGATATTTAGATCTTCGGTTCATTCCGAATATGACCTTTGCTGAAAAAAATATACAGTATAATACTAGGGATGGTATTGTAGATAATCGGATCAAAACGACGTATATCACTCTTCCAGTCTGCGTGCGTTTTAAGTCTGAGCCTGTTAATGACTTGCGCGTTTTTGTCATAGCGGGTCTTAAATATGACTACAATATAGATCCTCAAAATAGAACAGTTAACGAGCCTAATAGAATTAGTCTTAAAAAAAATGGTCTATCGGCGGAGTATGGTATAGGTATTCAGTATTTCTTTCCGTATTTTATTTTCTCTCCAGAATTGAAATATTCGCATAGTCTTATCAATATGCTAGATGGCAATCAAAGTGACTTGAATAGCTCTGCGATTCGCGGTTTGTATCCACGCACCTTGGTCTTTACTTTAAATTTTGAAGGATAGGTTAT
>CANESS010000119.1 GCA_947441115.1 Saprospirales bacterium
CAAGAATCAACTAACAACTCATCACCAAATGAGTCTGAAAAAATATCTGCTGATAAAACCGAGGGTTTGTCAGCCGAATTTCTTGGAAATTATCATGGTATCCAACCAAGCTATTTTATGAAAAATCAATATGGTGATGACATGGTTATCAATGGAAACAAAGTTTCAGTTCCATCTATTGACTATAAATTTCTTCTAAAAGATGGCAATGTAGTCAGCTTACAACAAATCAATCTCGAAGACAACAGCCGAGTATATTATGACGGTACTTACAAAATTATTTCCCAAGAAAATAACACTACAAAAATAGAATGTTCTTTAAGCGATGGACAAGGTTCAAATCCTACTTATGTGTTAACCATAAATAAAAGCGATAAAAAGGGCATCTGTACTGGAAATAATGAACCTGAATTTTCAATTGAAAAAAAATAAAACTCAACAATATGAAAAATATCAAAAAACATTTTGCCTTAGCCTTGATCTCAATGTCAACTATTGTATTTATTGCCTGTAACAGTAATTCAAACAAGAGCAATAATACTCAATCTAAAGGTTCAGATGGGAGTTCATCACACCAAGAAGAAACTAAAAAAGAAGCTCAAATTGCCGGAACATATTCAGGTACCGACAACGTTGGCATGGAGTCAACAATTATTCTTCGTAGTGGCGGTAGCCTAATTATACAAGCCTCTGTTGGTGATGGAACACCCGATTATGGCAATTGGACCGGAACAGCTGATAATTTATCCTTATACCACAAAGACGCTTTTGGTAATGATGAATTAATCGGTAATGCCAAAGTCACAGACGAGGGATTACGAATTGTTGGTGGTAAATTTTATAGTAGACAATAACCAGCCCATAACAGCGTGTAAGCAATATTGCCTTGCCGCAGGCGCAACACAAGGCAACATCGCCTACACGCAAACCGTTATGCTGGCGAAAAATAGCTTACTTTTTAAAGTTTCCACCAGACTCATTACTAAATATGAACTGATTTCATAAAATACCTAGATAGACTCCATAACTGAAAAAGGAAGATAAAGAAAATACAATAATTTATAAATAAAATAGTCTCCTAGTTTGAACCTAAATAGCTAAATAAAAACGATGAAATACCTCCTTATCCTATTCACGCTTAGCCTATCTAATGAGACCAATATGAAAGAAATTTATGCATTTACTAAACTGTCGAAGGTGAGTGAATGGCGTATAGTCAACGATGACGTGATGGGCGGTATATCAGAAAGTTCTTTAACGCGCACTGCTGCCGGACATGGGCTATTTTCAGGTCATGTATCCTTGGAGAATAACGGAGGATTTGCTTCGATACAATTGAATACAAGGATAAAACTAGCTAAAGAACAGAAATTTATCGTATTACGTATAAAAGGAGATGGCAAAGCCTATGAATTTCGCATGAAGAGTGAAATCTCACAGTATGAGTCTTACGTGCACTCATTCGCTACTTCAGGAGAATGGCAAACTATCAAATTACTGATAAGTGGATTTTACCCTCAGTTTCGAGGGCGAAGATTGAACAGTCCTAATTTCAATTTTAATACTATTGAACAAGTTAGTTTTTTAATAGCTAACAAGCAAGAAGAAGACTTCAAACTATGGATAGATAGGATCGATATAGAGTAAATTTAAGTAAATACAAGCTCCATTCAGCCATTAAATATTTACTAGTATTCCATTGAATAGTGGTCTCCATGATAAAATTTGTAAATAGTAGAACTAGTCCGTCTAGTTTGGTTAATTTTGCCATTCAAATATAATCTATGTTCAAATCATTACTTACTGCTCTATCCCTTCTTTTTATCACCCATCTATCTGCCCAGTCAGTCTCGGGTATGGTCCAGGATAGTAAAACAGGTGAGCCGATGGAACGGGTACTCATGGTCATCTTAGAGCAAAAAAAAACCGTCCCTGTAGCTACCACCTATACCAATGCCAAGGGTCAGTTTAGCTTTGAGAATTTGAAATTTAAAGATCAAGAATTTACCTTGACTACCAAAATGGTGGGCTATACAGAATTTCAAGAAATCTATAAAACCAGCCAATTTCCGCTGAAAATCAATATAAAACTAGAGCCCACAGCCAGCCAGCTAAAAGAAGTAGATATAGAAGGTACGAGAGCCCGTGTGACCATTAAAGATGATACCGTGAGCTACGATGCGAAGGCATTTAAGACCCATAAAGATGCCAATGTAGAAGACCTGGTGACTAAAATGCCAGGAATCACTCGAGAAGGTGGAGAGGTAAAAGCCTATGGTGAGAAGGTCCAAAAAGTATTGGTGGACGGACAAGAATTTTTCGGTGAAGATGCCAATATCGCTCTTAAAAACCTGCCTGCCGAGACGGTAGATAAGGTGGAGATATTCGATGCAATGAGTGATAGAAATGCCTTTACAGGCTTCAACGATGGGAATACAACCAAGACTATGAATCTCAAAACGAAACCTGGCATGAATAAAGGGAATTTCGGCAAAGGCTATGCTGGATATGGTACCACAGGCAGATATCAGTTAGGAGGGAACTATAACTATTACAACGGCTCAAAGCGCATATCCATGCTAGGTATGGCTAATAATATCAATAATCTTAATTTCTCTACCTCTGAGATAGTAGGAGCAATGACGGGTTCTAGCAATATGGGCGGAGCAGGTGGCGCGAATATGATGCGCGGAATGAGCTTCGGGATGAATGTATCGGGAGCAGGAGGCCGCAGAGGTGGTTTCGGCGGACCAATGTCCAATTTTACGGTATCGAACCGCGATGGTATCAATGATGCGTATTCCTTCGGAATGAACTATAATGACAAATGGGGTAAAAACAAAAACACGACTGTGAATATGAGTTATTTCGGAAATAGAACGGATAACTCAATGCTAGGCCAAACCAATCAAAGAAACCTGCTGGATACCTTAAACACATTGACTACAAATCAGAATGAGGGCAATACGGACAATAATTTCAAGCATCGCTTCTCTAGTAGAATCGATGGTAAGCTAGACCATAAGAATAGCTATATCTGGACGAATAAACTCAATTTCGGAGATAATAATGGAGTCTATAGAACGGAGGTGAATAACTTTTTCGAACTCAGCGGAGGTAGCTTGAAAAATATTAACCAAACTAGTACCATTTCGAGGTCTGTTGATTTTAATACTAACTTTCTATATAAATATGCCTTTAATAGAAAAGGGCGTACCTTTTCCCTCAACTCCATAGTAGATGTCAATTCACAAAAAGGAAATTCTCTCCAAAATATAAACACAGAGCGCGGGGGCCTAACGAACATCTTCGGTCTAGACTATGTGACTAATCAATGGACATCTACTATTACCAATATTCTGACCTATACAGAACCTAGTGGTAAATACGGTCAGTGGCTTATCAACTATAGTCCATCTTTTACTAATAGAAGAAATGATCGTGAGGTCAGTACCTTTAATAATGTAAATCCTTCTCCTTTATTGGCAGATAGCTTATCCAATAATTTTACGAATAATTTATTTTACAATATAGCTGGACTGAGCTACAGATTGCAATTTAGCAAATGGAGAATTATGTTTGGATCTAACGTGCAAAACATCAATTTTCAAGGCCAAGAGCGATATCCGGGCAATAGCCGCCTAGAGCGAAATTTCTTTGGCGTCTTGCCTTATTTCAATATTCAGTTCAATTCCTCCCCTATGAATCGATTGAGATTGACATACAATACCAATATGAATGTACCGTCTATAACTCAAATACAGCCTGTGCTCGATCTATCCAATCCGGTATCTATCTATAGAGGTAATGAAAATCTAACGAATGAATACAGTCACAATCTATTCTTTCATTATATGAAACCAAATATAGTGAAGGGTACATTTTTAATTTTTGTATCTAATCTAAACTATACATCGAATAGAATAGCGAGCTACAGCTATACCGCTGTCAATGATACAACCATAGACAATATAGCGCTCAGAAGAGGGATTACGTATAATAAAAATGTGAATATGAATCATGCCTTTACGGGTTTCTTATTTGCCAACTATACGCTACCTATTAAGCCATTAAAATCTAATTTTAGTATCAATGGAAATTATACCTATTCTCAGAATCCATCTACTATTAATCTGAGGGAGAATATGACCCGCTCCAATATGTTCTCTATAGGATCTATGCTATCGAGTAATGTGAGTCCTGATGTAGATTTTTCTCTGAGCTATAATCCTAAATACTTTATTAATACATTCAGTCTAGAAGGCTTGCCAAATAATAATTATTGGATACATACGGTAGCTAATAATATACGTCTTACTTTATGCAAAAACTTCGTTTGGAGTTATGACTTTACCTACAACTACAATAGCCAAATAGATGCTGCTATTAATCAACATGTATTTCTCATGGGATCTAGTCTTGCATTTAAGTTCTTAAAAAATAGACAACTAGAAGCTAAAATCAGTGTCTTCGACCTTCTGAATCAAAATCAAAATATCAGCAGAACCATCACTAATAATGCTATAATAGATTCGAGAGTCAATGCAATGAATAGATATGGAATGTTTACTCTGACCTATAGTATAAAGAAATTTCAAGGCTCAGACCCAGATAAAAAAGCAGGAGGATTTATGCAAATGATGACGCCAAAAAGCGACTAAATGAAGCGCAATAAAGAGGTCATTAAAGTATCAGATAGTTTTGACCAATGGTTAGACAAAAACCATTATAAGGAAAAGTCCATCAATTTTAAAATAGCGGAAAACTGGCAGGAAATAGCAGGGAATACGATTCATAACCATACAGAACGAATTGATGTGCGGATTCCAAAAATTTTTTTAAAAGTTAATAATTCGTCATTAAAAGAAATGCTCTATCATGATAGCCGCCTGCTCATAGATAAGATAAATCAATATTTGGGTCAAAATTGTGTCAAAGAGATTATCTTTACATAATCTTTATACTATTAATTAATGATCTTAATAATTCATAAAAGGTGTTATTTTTCTAATGAGATTTAAGCGTAACGTCTTTCTATTGAGTCTTTGTTTTTACTCCATGTCACTATGGGCGCAAACCTATGTGCATACAGTCACCGATAGAGATAATATACACAAAATAGCACGTATATATGGTGTAACACCACTCCAGATACTAAAAATCAACAAGATGGACACTTCCAATCTAAGACTCATGGAGCATTCTATCTTGATAGTCCCAGATAAAAACTACCAGGTCAATGGATCAGCTGGGAGAATGATTAAAAACCTACCGCACAGAATAGTAAGAGGAGAATCCTTGTATTCCATCGCTCGAAAATATGGTGTG
>CANESS010000120.1 GCA_947441115.1 Saprospirales bacterium
ATTATCCGTCACGGAATTGATTTCTATCTCTAATACTGACGTAAAATAATTTAATGTTTCTAGCGATGCACCGTGTACCTGAGGTATGCAGCGAAACGAATACGGATCCTGCACATGTTCTTTGGTTTGTTGTATGATTTCACTACCTTCAAGTAATTCTCTGATTTCCATTGAAGTTTGAATATGTCCTGCATGCGGTCTTACTTCGCCCACGAGCGCATCAAAAGGTTCTATCCTGCCATCAAATGCGTCAATAGATAACGCAGCTATTTGATTTGATTTTTTTGAAATTTCTTTAGCCCTAATAGCAATATGCAACGCATAGCCTTGGATAAACTGTGTCCCATTGAGCAGAGCTAGACCCTCCTTGGCTCTTAAATGCAATGGCTGCCAATTCAATTTTTCTAGAACCTCTGATGCCGGTCTTCGCTTACCTAGGTAGTATACCTCTCCTAATCCTAATAGAGGCAATGCCAAATGTGCTAGTGGTGCTAGATCTCCACTGGCACCTAATGAGCCCTGAGTATAGATAACTGGCATAACTCCTTCGTTATACATGTCGATTAGCCTATTAACCACCTCTACTGTAACTCCGGAATGGCCATAAGATAGAGATTGAATTTTGAGAAATAATATCATACGCGCTATCTCCACTGGTACTATATCACCCATTCCACAGGCATGAGACACGATAAGATTATATTGCAGCTTTTCCAAATTTTCTGCACCGATAGAAATATTATATAGAGAGCCGAATCCTGTATTAATGCCATAAATTGGTCTATCACTGTTTTTTATCTTTTCTTCTAGATAAATTCGACCTTGAGCTATTTGTGATTGAGATTCTTGGGATAGATTCAATTTAGAACTCGACATAAATAAAGAGCCTAAATAATCAATAGTCAGTCTCTTATTGGAAATTTCATGTATCATTTTGTACAATATAATCGTCAAATATAAATGTAAATAGATTAAAAAAATGGGTTTATGTTTGGTTAGTTGTCTAACTTTGTGTCCCAAAGAAAATTAGACCTAATCAGAATTTGTAATTGAATCGACCATGAGTGTATTATCTACAAGAGTTCTAAATATGAAGGAGTCAGCCACATTGGCTATGGCTCGCAAGTCTCGAGAACTAAAAGAGCAGGGGGTAGATATAATCAATTTAAGCCTAGGTGAGCCAGATTTCGATACGCCAGATAATGTAAAGGAAGCATGTAAAAAAGCGCTTGATAATGGCGATACCAAATATACTCCTGTGTCAGGATCGAAAGCATTGCGTGAAGCCATTTGTCGAAAACTCAAAAGAGAGAATAACCTCGACTATACCTTCGATCAAATCGTTGTAAGCAATGGTGCAAAACAAGCTATATCCAACGCCTGTATGGCCTTATTGGATCCTGGAGATGAGATGCTCGTTCCTTCTCCTTTTTGGCTAAGCTATGCAGCTATTGGCGAGTTAGCGCAGGCCAAGGTCATTGAAGTATATGCTGGCGCTGATGAGAATTTCAAACCTAGTGCAGAAAAGCTGGAATCATTTATTACTTCACGTACTAAAGTCATCCTTTTTTCTTCGCCTTGCAATCCAACTGGAGCCGTATTCAATCATCAAGAGCTGGCGGCTATGGTAGAAGTTTTAAAAAAATATCCTAGGATTCATGTCATATCAGATGAAATCTATGAACACATTAACTATGCTGGACAATATAGCAGTATAGCTCAGTTTGACGAAATCAAAGAGAGGGCCGTTTTAGTCAATGGATTCTCAAAAGCATATTCCATGACAGGGTGGAGACTTGGCTATATGGCTGCATCTAAGGAGATAGCACTAGCCTGTGATAAAATACAAGGTCAGATCACATCAGGAGCCTGCAGCTTTAATCAAACTGCCGCTATAGAGGCCTTAGATGGCAGTCAGGATAAGGTTCATTTCATGATAGAAAAATTCAAATCTAGAAGAGAACTCGTTTTAAATCGACTGAAGGAAATACCTGGCATAAACTGCCCACAGCCAGACGGTGCATTCTATATATTTCCAGACATTCGTTTCTATTTTGGCAAATCTGCCAATGAATATACGATTCATGACTCTGAAGATATGTCCCTATACCTATTAGAGATGGCTCATGTGGCTACCGTTGGCGGTAAGAGCTTTGGCGATGCGAATTGTATTCGTATTTCATTCGCAGCGTCTGAAGAAATGATAAATAAGGCTTTTGATAGGATAAAGGCGGCTTTAGAACAATTGAACTAAAACTGAAATTCGCAATTTTTACAATAAATTAACACAATAATCGTTTAGAAATTAAACTTCAACAGAAAAAAAATATCTTAAAGTCATAAAAAGTAATTATCTTTGCGATAGTTAAAATAAAAAAAACATATAAGAAAAGTGCCTATGCAGTAAAACCTCTACTCAAAATTATTTTCTAACTTTCTAAAAAACGTTGATTATGAAGACCAAGGTAGCACTGCAGGATATTGATTTGATATATCAATATGTAAACGGAGACGATACAGCTTTCGAAGCACTATTCTCCAAACACAAAGACAAAGTTTATACCTCTATTTATGTTATAGTCAAAGACCATGAAGTGGCAGATGACATCTTTCAGGATACATTTATTAAGGTATTACAGAAGCTAAAGGAAGAAAAATATGCCGAAGAAGGTAAATTCGTGCCTTGGGTATTGCGCATAGCTCATAATTTATGCATGGACCATTTCCGAAAAAACCAAAAGGAGAAAATAGTAGCCAATGATAATCCTGAGTACGATATTTTAGATAATATCGCTATTCTAGAAACGCACAAAGAAGACCAAATCATAGGAGACGAAGAAAGTATAGATATAGCTAAATATCTAGAACTCCTTCCAGATGAGCAACGAGAAATTATCGTTCTGAGACATTACTATGATTATAGCTTCAAGCAAATAGCAGAAATGACAGGCACCAACCTCAACACTGCTCTCGGTCGTATGCGCTATGCCTTGATTAATTTGAGAAAATTAATCGCCAAAGGAAAGTAGTTTTCGAGAAGACTCTTTTTAGATTGTGAGTTTTCTTTCGAGAAGACAAGAATTTTTTAATTTTACGCTCTGATGAAAGAGCACCCCCTCCAGTCTTTTGACTATTATATCTCAGAGTCTAATATCGGTAAACACCCTGCCGAACCTAGAGACATGGCTAAGCTATTGGTCTATGACACACGAAATGATGAAGTACATTTTGATAGATTTTATAACCTAGCAAACTACCTGCCTAGCCATAGCCTGATGGTGATGAATAATACTGGAGTCATCCCAGCCAGAGCTAATTTTACCAAAGATACAGGAGGTAAGGTAGAAGGGCTATTTCTATACAATGAAGGAATTCAAGACGACGGAACCATCCCCGTCATCGTGATGAAAAAATTGATTCCTGGCAGAGAACTTACCATAGCGGATTACAGATTCAAAATTTTAAGGCAGCACCACCAGTATTTTTATTTGTTACCCTTGTTTGATATAGCGCTTCTACCAGAAGTTATGATTCAATATGGTACTACACCTACGCCACATTATCTCGGCCAACTAGACTTAGAAGAATCTAAACTGCGAGATCGCTATCAAACTATCTATGCAGACGAGAAAAAATCTGTAGCCGCGCCTACTGCTTCTTTACATTTTACAGAAAGAGTATTTGAACGAATAGCCGAAAAAAATATAGAACGAACGGAGGTGACTCTCCATGTAGGGATGGGAACTTTTGCCGATGTATCCGAAGAGAATATAAAGCAGCGCAGACTGCATACAGAGCCTTTAGCTATATCTCTGTCCACTATATTAAAACTGCGCGAAGCAAAAAAAATAAATCAAAATATCATCGCAGTAGGCACTACGGCTATTCGCACCATAGAGTCTCAGGCAGACTTAATCTTAGATAAAACGCTGAACGATAACATCATCACTAGCACTGATATGTTTATTATGCCAGGATTTGATTTTAAACTGACAGATAGTTTGATTACCAATTTCCATGTGCCTAAATCATCACTCATGGCTCTAGTACAGGCCTTTCTAGATCATAAAAAAACCAAGCGAGATCTCATAAGCCTATACAAACTAGCTATAGAAAATGAATTTAAATTTTTCTCCTTTGGAGATAGTATGTTGATTCTATAGAAGAATTGCTCTTTTAAAAACTAACGCCAACGGCCTATATTCTGCCAGTATTCTGTTTTGGTCAAATTCATTGCAGCTATATTTCCGAAATGTATATGATACGACCACCAAATATTGAAATAAATCGAACCCGACCATAAAAGAAAAAACAAGACAGATGTCCATTTTCGTTCCAATAAAATGTGTATCAAACTAGCTAATGGAAAAGCTAAAATAGGAAAATACTGAATAAATGCTCTACCCGAATACCACCCATAATCCGTGATATCCCAAGCACACGTAATATAATGCGAAATAAAAATCAACAGAAAAATGACAGGCATAAATTTTATAGATCTCATATAGCTGATAAGACTTAGATAAGCTAAAATCATACCTGGACTATAGGTCAGAAAACCTGATTTGAAACTAAAAAGTACCTGAAAGACATGTGGATGGAGCCAACTAAAACCTTGGTCGCGATAGGAGTATGCAAACCATTCGCCTAAAACATAATACCAATAAAAAAATTGCAAACTTGGGATGACAACAAATGCTATACTTGCTAGAACTATCCACTCCTTTCTCCTTAGCCAAAATTGAAATCGAATCTGCATATCTTGCCAATTATAAATTCCCCAGAATAATGGAATAAGCAGGCAAATAATATCTGTAGGTCGAATAAGAGTCATTAAGCCACAAAGAAAAGCTATGAATAAAAATCTATTCCTAGAAGGATTTTTATAAAACTGAATAGTAGAATAAATCAATATTGAATAAAAAGCAAATAAGCAACAATTAGCTTGAGCCTGGTCAATGGAAAGATAATTTAATAATACAGTAGCAGATATATAAAAAAGCAATAGATAACCAACTACTTTATCCGGAAAATAATAAAGTAGTATTTTCCTAAGAAAGAACAATCCTACCATAGAATACAAAAACATTCCAAGACCTATAGCTAATTGATAAGGAAATGAAAATCCATCTGCTGAATAGATCGCCGAAACCATTGCATAACTATGCCCCACTAGGAAAAAAGGTGCCATAGCGATGGCTTGTCCACAGTTGTATTGCATGATTCTACCCGATGTATGATTATACAGTCTTGCATTTTCGAAATTAGGTGTGGGAGAATATTTATCTCC
>CANESS010000121.1 GCA_947441115.1 Saprospirales bacterium
TTTAATTCTCCATTTTCGAGCGATTCTATTAACATACCTAGAAAGGCATTAAGCTCATCTATGTGACCATAAGTGTCTACTCTGACATAGCACTTCTTGACTCTATTCCCACCGAATAGGGCCGTGCTGCCATCGTCTCCAGTTTTGGTATATATCTTCATTTAGTATTTCTGCCTATATAGCTTCAAATGCCTGTGCTAGTCCTGTAAGAGCAAATGGTAAAGGAATCCAAACCCACTGGGGGAAAATTATCAAGGCCGCCAAACAAGCTATAGTGCCAAGACCGCACATAATCCATGCTTTACTTCTATTATTATTGCTCATAATCATGTATTTAATTTGTAAAGTAATTTTGAATTTTTGGGCAAATGTAATTTTTTTTTTAAAAAAAAGCAAGTTCTAAATGAACTTGCTCAATATGTTTAACATAAGTTAATAATTCTAATTTTAAGCTGCCTTAAGTATTTTTTTCATCAACTTAGACTTGATATTGGAAGCCTTATTCTTATGAATTACATTTCGCTTCGCTAATTTATCAATTAAAGAAACTACATTGGCTAGCTTTTCTTTCTGCTCTCCATTGTCTTCTAAATTTAGTATAGACTTAATAGCATTACGCGTAGTTTTCGCATGATATCTATTGTACAATCTTCTTTTAACAGCTTTTCTAGCTGCTTTCTTTGCATTTTTCGTGTTTGCCATATCTCTGAATCTTCAAATTTTGGGAGTGTAAATATATAAATTTATTTTTAAAACAATATTTTTTTCTTTCTATCGAAATAATCATTAATAAAAAACACTGCCAGAGTTAGTCCTATCATGAATTTACTTAAAATGCTGAAAATTATATCCTTAGATATATAAATTCGCACTTTGTACTGGTCACTAAATCCGAAAAAATAAACGATAGTTGAGCAGAAAATTATCATACACAACAGGAGAATGTCGTCTTTTCTCTCGACAAAACTTAAATTAAAGCGGTGTTTTGGTGCTTGAATAGATTTCATTATCTTCTTATCTAGATTTTCATAAAATCTAGCAGGCAGATGGGCTTCTATATCGCAGTCTATAATACTTTTTAAATCACTCATTGGGTGCAAATTTAATGGAATTTCCGATGTTTTCATTCATTTTTTTTCTAGCTCTGTGCAATAGGACTTTGACATTAGCCTCTGATGCCAAGACTATTAGAGCTATTTCTTTAATACTTTGCTCTTGATAATAAAACAATTCTATAATGAACCGCTCTTTGTCATTGAGATCTAAAAGGGCTTTTTTTACTAAAATTTCATTCTGTGTATTTATATCTTCATCGTATTCTGAATCTAACTGACCATATTCATCTATTTCATTAAATAATTTTTGTTTATTCTTGAATACCAGCGCCTTATTCGTAACGATTCGATAGAGCCAAGTGGAGAATTTTGACTCACCCTTAAACTCTTTTAAATTTTCATAGGCAGCAATAAATGCTTCTTGGACTATGTCTTGGCTATCATCGCTATCTTTGACTATTCTGTAGGCTACTGCAAAGCTCATTTTGGCATACCGATCTACTAAATGCTTATAGCATGCTGTATTTCCCTTAATAATGAGGTCTATATATTCGGTATCCGACATGAAGCTAAGTCTAAGAGGCTGAATTCTAGTGGCTTATTTTATCTTTTGATTGTATAACCAGAATCCTGCACCGAGCAGCATGAAGAGCATACCAAAGAAATAACCAGGCTCGCTCATGATCGTGCCTATCAAGATTGCTAGTCCTATAGAGCCAAAGACGATAGAATATTTAAAAGTTTTTCTCTTGTCATAGCTAGCTAGTTCGTCTTGCTCATTAGTTACTTTAAGCTCGGATTCATTTTCGGCTTTTTTAATTTCATCTAGATTGAATCCTTTGTTTAGAAGAGCTTCTCGCCATTTCCTTTTCTGATACGAACTAAATGCCTTAAACCCAAAAACTGCCAGTATGGCAACTATTGGGATAAAAACACCAACGTTGTTTGCAAAAGACTCACTTCTTACTTTTTCAATTTCTACTTGACTTTCAGAGAATTCACTTTTCGAGTTTTTACCCATGTCAGCCATACTTGTTTCAATTTCATCATTCACTTCCTCGGCAATATCACCTATGATTTTATTAACTGTGTCATTTTCAGTCATTATGCTGATCTGAACTGACCTCTTACCATTGGTGGTAGCTGTATCTAAGGTAATGGCCGCTTTATTGCCTATTTGTATTTTAGCTGTTGGTACTGATAGAATTAGATTATTTTTCATGGATCTATTTTTTTAATCGTTTGACTGTAGGATAGAAAACTCATTAAAAGGTTACAGAAAAAACTATGTATTTAAATTATTTATATCATCAATTTGCATTTTTTTATATCTTTGCAAATACAATTATAAAAATTTTATACCAAGATGATTAAAACTATACTTGATGTTAATTTGTTCAAGAAGTCGATTTCTATTCTGATTTTATGTCTTATTATAACTAGTGCTGAGGCAGCCATAAATATTATCACGCCACTTCCTATTAATGTGACAAAATGCGAAGGAGATTCCCTCATATTAAATATTTCTTTGACTAGTGACAATACAGTAGATTTTGTATGGAAGCGAAATGGAAGTGTCGTAGGCTCGAACAGTTCTAGCTTTGTATTGCATATGGCTAGCATAGCTGATACTGGAACCTATACATGTGAAATTAAAGAGCAAGTAACTGGAGCTACTAATATTCAGTCATGCTATGTAGCTATAAATTTAAAGCCAAATATTATAGCGCATCCTTCAGGAAGTTTATCTCCCTTGTGTGAAGGAAGTAACCTAAACTTGAGTGCAAATGTGCAGAATGCAACTATGGTGTGGAGAAGAAATAGTATAGTGCTATCAATTGGGTCTATGACCTATAATAAACTCGGAGTGACAATCGCAGATACGGGAGCTTATACTGTTCTGGCCAAGGCTCTTATAGGCTGTAAAGATACGATTACTAATGCGTTTAATTTTGAGGTAAAAAGAAGAGCTTTTATCATAGACACTCCGAAAGGAGCAAAATTGAGAGATGCGTCTCTCATGTCTCACGTAATGCGCATTAAAGTAGGTGGCGATGGACCATTTGCCTATCAATGGTATAAAGAGGGCATACCAATTTCAGGTGCAAACACTGATAGTTTTAAGATTTATTCGTTTACTACTGCATTGGATTCAGGTGCATATAGAGTCATAGTAAATACTACTCTCCCGTGTCTTGATACAATGAGAAGTAGATTATTATTAGTAGAGCCTACTTTGTGCCCTATCATACTTAAGCAAACGGATACTTTACTGAATGCCTGTACGGGTGGACCTGCATTGATGGAGGTAACTGCATTGGGTGTTTATAAATATCAGTGGTACAAAGTGAGTAATACTGGAATTCAAGATTCACTTGAAGGCGCTATATATAATAGATTTATCATAGCTAATGCAGATTCAACGACAGCAGGATTTTATAATTTACTTATCACTAAGGATCCAAGTGTCTTGGGCGATTGCCAAGAAAAAGATCTATTTAAAAGAATCAAGGTGGTTTTAAATCCTCGTCAGGAGGTAACTATGCAGCCATTACCTAATGAAAATTGCAGTGCTTCAGCACATACCATTATGGTACGCGGTAAACATGCTACAGGCTATCAGTGGTATAAGAATGGTGTCATAATACCAGGAGCTACTGATAGCAACTACACAATTAGCCCTCTAGCAAATTCTCCTGATGAATATAGAGCCCATTTAAGAAATAATTATTGTACCGATGAGCCTTCTAAAACTGTATTGGTGAGACAGATTAACCCTTCTAACGCAGTAAGATTAGCCATTAGTGATAAACTAGGGCTCATACAACAGTGTACGGATAATTTGGGTTGGACATATTACGCACATGAAGGTAACAAACAAGAACTTTTATTTGCTATAAAAAAGAATGGAAATAACATAGTATTCACCCCAGATATCAGATTTACAAATGGATTTATAAAAGAGTTACAACCTGTAGCACCAGAAAAAAAGGTTGTCCTCATGGGATTAAGAATGTTTACCATTAATACACTGGATACAGTAAAAATGCCTTATTCGGTTAGATTTTTCTACAATGAGGGTCCTTCTGAAAAAGGCATATTTCTCAGTACTATTCAATCACGTAAAAATGTGTTAGAGCGTACGAATGAGTTCTCTACTGATTTACCTCTTGATCAGTTGTCTTTTGTGGTCTCTACCCAAGAATCAATGACGAGCCCTTTAATTCTTTCCCAAACTAAAGCACCTATTAGCTTTCCTTATCAGGTAGTTAATGACAAGGAAATGGGCACACTTAACAGCGTAGCTTATGTTCAAATAAATAATTTGGTATCTTCCAAAGGTGGAGGTACGTTCTACTTTCATTACAATCGCAAGGCTGGTAGCGGCATATCAGATGTAAAAAATGCTAATTTTGAGCTATTTCCTGTGCCTTCTGATGGTCGAATGACCTTAAAAATAAAGGAGGCTAGTAAGTCAGATATTCAAATTAAGGTTATTGATTTGCTAGGAAAAGAAGTAAAACAAATCACAATCAATAAACTTGAAACTACGAAAGATATTGACTGTTCTGAGTTGCCAATGGGAAATTATATACTCCATTTGGATAACGGATCAGAGCAAGTCAACAAGAAAATGACTATTGCAAGATAGTTGTTTTAATACTAATTTATGTTTAAGTGGAGGGATAAGTTCAAGTCTATCCCTTTCTTTATATTATATCCGCTATTTTTTCTGCTGCTATCGGGCTAAGGGAGATTCCCATTCCATTGCAAACCATTGCATAATATACATTTTTACTTATTTGAGTTGTGACGGGTAGCTTAGTTTCTGAGAATGACATTATACCGGACCACCTCATTTCTATCTTGGGAATATATCCTGGGCTAATGATTTGATGTAATTTAGAATTTAAATCCAACTGAATTTTTTCATTTAAATCTGGTGAAATTGTTGTTTCACCAGCTATGTCTAGCTGTCTACCACCTCCTAATAAAATTCTATTTCCAACATTTCTGAAATAATAAAAGCCTTCATCAAAATGAAAGCAGCCTTTAAATTTTAAGTGTTCCAATGGCTCTGTTATTAGTACTTGACCTCTAGCTGGCACTACTTTGTTCATTTGACTTGGAGCTAAAGCATTGGTGCAAAATATTAGTTTAGTTGTCGATAATTCTCGCTGATGATTAATGGAAA
>CANESS010000122.1 GCA_947441115.1 Saprospirales bacterium
AACACCTTTTCCTACTAGGACATAAGGCTTTTTATTCTTGGCATTTTTAGGTTTGTGCTCTAAGATGGTAAACGTAGGGGGCAACTGAGATCCAGAATTGACGGCCAATAAGCCACCCATTTTTTCTTTCATTATTTCTTTTTTATCTAAAACCTTGACAGAGAAGTTAGCCGCTTTGCCTAGTTTTTTAATTTCTTGACTAAGGCGCTCAGCAGTCAAAGTTATGACAGGCTCATTCACTAGAGTTCTAGCAAAATATACGCCAGTAAGAACTTCATTTAGCTCAGTGAATTCAGCAGCTTTAATCCGTGTATCTTCTATTGTCAATTTTTTGAGATAGCTTTTTGTTTTATCTGATTTATAGGTCAGAAACTGATAGTTGGATAAGATAATGCCTTCAGCGAGAGATAAACTAAGGCTGGGTTCTGATAAATAAGAAGTGATACATAGATTTTCTATCTGAAACTTTTTTGTCTCTTTGAAGAGTGTTGCGCCTTTACGTCTGCATTCTTCTTTTGATTTAGCCATACTATCCTTAGCTAGTTTATCTATCTGTACCACGATTTTGGTTTCCTTTTCTGAACGAAGTATAGCTACTCCGCCATTTTCAGAATATTTTTTTAACTCAGCTAATTCCCATGGAGTAAATCCCATTTTAGCATTGGCACTCTTTTTTTCTAGAATATAGACCTTTTCTTTAGCCGTAGCTATTTTTCCTGCGCCAATATGGATTGGTTTTGAATCTAACATAATTTATATTTAATATGGATAAGGTTTAGAAATTAGGTATAAATTTGCAAAGCTAATAAAATATAGAAGAATAAAGTTCTTAATATCCTTAAATACGGAATAAATTGGAGTTAAAAAAGGCACTCGGACAGCATTTTCTGGTAGATCAGACTATTTTGAAGAGCATAGTAGCGGCTGTTCAAGCATTGACGCCATTAGAAACTGTTATAGAGGTAGGCCCGGGCATGGGCGCCCTTACTCAGCGTCTATTGGCCTTGGATATCATGGATTATCGATTGATAGAAAAAGACGACAGATTTGTTATAGAATTACCAAAAAAATTTCCTAAACTATCGGATAAGATTTACCATCAAGATGTACTAACCTTTGATTTTAAGACTACTATAGGTAAGGAAGTCAGTATAGTGGGTAATTACCCATATAATATCTCCAATCTCATTATGTTTTGGATTATAGAAAACTCGGAATACGTGGTAAATAGTGTAGGAATGTTTCAAAAAGAAGTGGCTAAGCGCATTGCATCAAAGCATGGTACCAAAGAATATGGAATATTGAGTGTCTTAACTCAAGCGATTTATGAAGTAAATTATTTATTCGACATCCCTGCAGAGGCATTTGATCCACCCCCTAAAGTGATTTCAGGCGTGATATCTATGCAGCGAAGACCAGCACCTTTGGCTGAATATACTCCATTGAAAAAACTAGTAAAAGCTGCTTTTAATCAGCGTAGGAAAATGCTTAGCAATTCTCTTAAAGGGTTACAGTTTAAGGATACTATCCGCTACGAGCTTTTTAAAAACCTAAGACCAGAGCAACTTAGTGTTGAACAGTTTTGTGCTTTGTCGGAGGATTTGGTATAGTATTGTGTATAGAGTATTGAATACAAAGTATAATGAATGATAGCGCTAAACTCAATTACTTAAAACTGAGTAAAATGCCCACTAAAATATGCTAAAAAAAGCACTAATTACTGAGGAATTTCACCAGAGTCTTACCGATGGGTTAGAAAAACTAGACTATAGCTGTGACCAGTTATGGGATGTCACCTCTGATTCTATTCAAGAAAATATAGCCGATTATGAAATCCTCGTAGTCAATAGTAAAATTAATGTAAATAAGCAATTGATAGACCATGCTAAGTGTCTAAAATATATTATTCGCATAGGATCAGGATTGGAAATAATAGATCAGTCCTACTGCTCTGAAAAAGGGATTCACCTTATATCTACTCCCGAGGGAAATGCAAATGCGGTGGCTGAACATGTCTTAGGTTTTATCTTATCTGCTTATAATAATTTAAATAGGGCCCAGGCAGAGATGCTCGAAGGAATCTGGAGTAGAGAGTCAAACAGAGGGGAAGAACTTTGCGGGAAGACCATAGCCATCATAGGCTGCGGAAATAACGGAAGCCGACTAGCAAAGCTCATGACCGGATTTGATGCGGAAGTACTAGTCTATGATATCATCGATGTGAGTACTAGAATAGCACAGACTAGTGCTAAGCAAGTGGGTATGGAAGAAATTTTCCTTAGGGCAGATATAGCTTCATTTCACCTACCCTTGAATAGTGATACTCATCATTTCATAAATAATTCTTTTCTCAAGAATTTTAACAAATCTATAGATTTGGTTAATACCTCCCGAGGAGGAATATGTGTTTTAGAAGACGTATGGATAGGATTAGAACAAGGGACTCTCAAAAGAGTTATGCTTGATGTCTATGACAATGAACCTTTTAAAATGGATGAAAGAATTAAATCTCTTCTGAAGACAAATAGACTATTTGTTACGCCACATATAGCTGGCTGGACATATGAAAGCAAAAAGAAGATGGTCGAACAAGCTCTAACCAAGTTAAATCAGTTCGATTTTTGTTAAACTGTCAATTTTTTTTATAATAATTAAACAAAACTGCTAAATTTGCTCGTTTTATTTGTGCACCTTTGCACTAAAGAAAATAATTAGTAATTAAGAACTCAAAGATGATATGAAGAAATTTTTACAAGTATTAAGTGTCTTGTTGATAACCTCATTTACTGCTACTGCCCAGACTGGAGAGATACAAGGGAGAGTATTAGATGATAAAGGAGAGCCTGTACCATTCGCACTGGTCATAGTAATTAGAGATCAGGCGGGAAAGGATAAAACTTCTAAAGGAACCAAAGCGGATGCTAATGGAAGATATACCTTAAAAGGTTTGAACCCTGGCACCTATAACTTAATGGCCACTTCAGTAGGTAAACCATCAGCCATAGAGCTGGGTATACAAGTATCAGCAGGAAGACCTACAGAGCAAAACTTCTTTATGGAGCAAAAGAGTAATACTAAAAAGCAAATTGATATTATTGCAAAAGCACCCGTAAAGCCAACTAAACTGATTGATGTATATAAACCAAAAGAAAACGTCATAGGTGAGGCAGAGGTCAAAGAAAACTCGAATAGAGATGTGGCTTCTATAGCTGCCAGCACGGGTGGTATAGTTCAGTCTGATGTAGGAGGTGGTTTGAATGCAGGAGGTGGTCGAGAAGGAGGCTTGGTTTACTTCGTAGATGGGGTGAAAATGACAGGATCTCCCAATGTGCCCGCTACCGAAATCGCACAAATTGAAGTATTCACCAGTGGTATTCCAGCTAAGTATGGCGATGCAGATGCGGCCGTCATTACGATTATTACCAAAGGTCCTTCTGATAAGTTCATGGGCAAAATTGAGGGATTGACATCCCAGTTTTTAGATCCTTTCGGATACAATCTTGGTGGCTTTAGTTTGAGAGGCCCACTGATTAGAAGAAAATCGATTATAGATACCATAGCCCCGGGCGTATATGAAAAAAGAAAAGGAGAGACCATTCTAGGCTTTTCTATCAATGCGGAATACGAATATAAAGGTGATAACAATCCTACCATCAATGGAAACTGGAAGGTAAAAGATAATGTAATGCGCGAAATTCAAAAGAATCCTTATCGGTTATCTGCCGACGGAAGTCAGTTGCTTTTATCGCAAAGCTTTATAGGTATTAATGATTTAGAAAGAATTAATTCACACCAAAACACGTCTGCTGGGACATTAAGACTGAATGGAAAACTTGATTGGAAAGTAGTAAAAAACAGTACAAACTTAACTTTAGGATTTAGAGGAGAGGATAATCAATTTAACAACTATGTCCAACGTTACTCTCTATTAAATTATCAAAACAATCCTATCTATAGAAATAAGAGTTACAATGCCTACCTAAGGCTATATCAGCCGCTCTTCAACTCGGATAAGCAAGTGAATAAGTCTATCCGAAATACCACCATGATTCTTCAGTTTGATGCTACGCTATCAGGTCAAGACTTTAAATCACCTGTTGGGGGAGACAATCCATGGCACTACGGCTATATAGGAAAATTTGAAGAGAATAGAGATTGGACCTGGGAGAGAGAGACCGGAGGCGATGGAGAAAGGGTTTATTATGCACCGAATCAGTTCTTAACTTTTACAGACTTCGTATCGGCGAACACCTCAAACTCTAGGGGTGTAAAATTTACACCAGGCACGATCAATGCTCCAGCAGCAGCTCAAACGGAATATTTTATCAATATGTATAACAATACTATAGGCAAAACTGATGCGGGGCCTTTAAATTCTATTTCAGCTATTGAAAACGCAGGGGGTGTTATCAATGGACTAAGAGCTAATATTACTGTTCATGACTTGTTTTTCCCTGCTACACGTGTATTCAACGGTATTCAGAAGCAAGAAAATATGCAGTTTAGAGCTACTGGAGCTTTTAACTTTGATATAGAGCCAGTGAAGAATAAAAGCGCATTTATAAATAAGCATACGATAGAAATCGGTTATGAATTAGAGCAGAGAGTCAATTCTTCATATAACATTAATCCTCTAACTTTATGGACTACAGCGCAGTCAGGGTTTTTGAATAATCATCTAGCTCCGGATAATGAAAGAAATTTCAATCCATTGATGGTTATGCGAAACGGTACGGTGAAAATGAGACTGCAAGATTATATCAAACAGGATACTATCACCTTTGCAGCATTTGATACTCTTCTCTACGATAAGGAAGTTTCCAATGGTACTCAAACGAATTTTTCGAGAAATTTGAGAAATGATTTGTTTGGAGGAGATTCTACAGTGAGGATTAATATTCATGAGCTAGATCCTAATAAAATGAAATTGGAGTGGTTCTCTGCGGATGATTTGCTCAATAATGGTCTGGCATCAGGAACAGGATATGATGTATATGGCAATCAGTTGGGAATGTCTACCACGTTTAATGAGTTTTTTACGGCTAAGGATAAGAAAGGAAATTTCTTACGCCACGTAGCGGCACTTATGCCGAGATATGGGGCTGCCTATATTCAAGATAGGTTTCAATTAAAGTCGCTTGCTTTAAATGTAGGTCTGCGTGTAGATTATTTTGATCCAAATACGAATACGCTTATAGACCCTTATGTGCCTCAAGGAGGTAG
>CANESS010000123.1 GCA_947441115.1 Saprospirales bacterium
AAATCTCAGTGTGGCAGGCAGTCCCGTAAGAGGGTGGCAAGCTAGCCAAGCTATGGATATTAGTGGTCAGCAATCTAAAGTAGGCATGGTTCTGGCTATGCTATCAGGCTCCAATGACAAATTTAGAAATGCAGTATATAAATATCATATCGATGGGATAGATGTACTAGAGAGCGATGCGAAGAAAGCTATGGATAATCTAGAGCTGAGTATAAAAGATATTTACGAAATTCCTTCTAAACACTACATTCACAAGCATTTCATTCTGACCAAGTCCGATGAGATAGCCAATATATTTGCTAAAGAATCGGTCACTCGAAAGAAGAAAATAGCGGAGATGGTCACAGGTATTGATCCTACTTTAGGGGTCAAAATGAATCAGGGACTAGGGCTGTAATCTCTAGACTGCTTTACGCAGGATTTTATGCTGCAGATCTGCGAGATTTTTTTGGTAACGATAGGAGAGTGATTCATCGCTTTCAATACATAAAAATGGATTTATATAGTAAAAAAATTCCCAAAGAAAATCTTTGGGAATTTTTCATGAAATTTAAAATAGTTTAATTCTAAAAATTTTAATTGTTTAATGTATATCCTACTCTATTTTGGCTTTTCGGAGATTGCCTTGATTTTTAATAATTAATTATCTGCAAAGATACCAAGTTCTATTTTGACTGTCTATTAAAGCTTGCAATTGTCCTTCTCCATCATATTGACATATAAATTTCATTGATGGTAGATTTGAATTTTTACCCGTAAATACAAATGTTAAAGCATATGCAGCTCCATAGACTCCCTCATCTCTTATAGACCATTGACCTTGTGTTGTCTTTTTTAAATCCCCGTAATTATCGTACAAGTTAAATAAAGCATTATGTGATCCATCATTCGACAAATTAACTTCATACTTACCATTAGAATTAAACGCACAATATTTTTTTGATTGTGCAAAAATCTTTTGCGTCGAGAACAATAGAATTAACATTAAGAAAATATTTTTTTTCATTTTTTAAAATTTTAATTGTTCTAATATAATTTTTACTCTATTTAGGCTATTCGCAGACCGTCTTTATTTATTATACCATGTATGTGTACCTCCAGAAGCACAACACCTTGATGCACTTGGAGAAGTTCCTTGCTTTAGATAAACTTCAGCATCACATTTTCTGCAAGTTTGATTATAGTTACCTGCTTTGCCACAAAATTGATAGTTATGCGTCTTTGAAGATGAACTTCTACATCCACTTTCCCAAGGAGCCGCAGAAGCCTTTTTTGTTTTACAACAATTATAACATAAATACCAATTTTCATTAGGAGTAGCTTTGTTGCTTATTTTTGTAAAAGAAAAATTAACAAACAAAAGAATTACACTGACTGAGATGATTATTTTTTTCATATAAATATTTTTTACAAATATAGAATTTTTTAAGCTTCTTTTTTGTCTCTATTATTGGTGTTTTTCCATATTTCAGGAAAACAAATTTCTAGAAGATTTTAGCATTGTAAGAAAGTATACGTTTAGATCTTATAGATTATCTCCTTGGCTAGGTAAACTAGAATCTTGTAAGTTTTTATTGAAGTCAAATGATTTTAATCAATTTGGCACTTATTCTAGCAGAAACATCAGTGAGCTTAAAAGCATACTACAAATTATAGGTAAGAAAGGAAATGATAAAAGACCCAACAATATCCTTGGACCAACCTCTAATTGCTACTAAAATTGGGGATTAATATAATCTCTAGAAATAAGGAGAATAAGGACAACTATAATCTGTACTTCGATTTCTATTAAATATATAGCTTAGTGATAATTCTAAAGTATTAGGCCGACCTGTAACTCCACTAGACATACTATTTGTGACATAGTCATAGGAAAAGCCAATTTTGAAATTGTTATACTCAAGACCAACTTGGGGTATAAACGCTGACATAGCAAACTCATTCAATCGGAACCAAATGCCAGTAAATACTGTGCCTGAAGGATGATCATAGTCATCCCAGAGAAAATGAAATCCAACAGAAGTGCCAAGATTAAACTGAGTAGATTTAGATTGATATGTGGCAAAAAACCCTGGCATAATTCTATATTCGTCTTTGATACTAAATGATCCCCCTGTATGAAACGTATATCTCATTGCCAACTTAGCTTTGCTCAAAGTATTATTAACGACCTGATCTCGAGGAGCTAATAAGTGGCTAACCGCAGCGCCATAAAAAATAGAACTCTTTTCATTAGGGAACATATATGTAGCTACCAAGCCAGTATTTAAGTCTAGATTTGTATAATTATCAAGTAAACTTGGTTCAACGGCTAGAATGCTTGACTCGATTTTGGTAGGATCAAAATATATCTGTTTATACCAGCCTTGTATTCCCATTGAGATTTCAAACAAATTAAATCTCAATTTATATCCCACAGATGCTCCTGCCTCTAAAGTATTGAATATTTTATCATTCGTCTGATCATTTACAAATACAAATCCAAATGCTAAATTTTTTTCGGGTATGGAAACATCTACTGAAAGGCTAGGGGTGTTGTATAGCGCTGAATTTGTATTAATATTATTCCATTGGGAACGATAATTAGCACATAATCTCGTCGTACCTTTAAAAACCCCTGTAAAACCAGGATTAGAGGTCAAAGGCGAGGCATAGTACTGAGAATAGACTAAACCTTGTCCATAACTTTGGTTTATCAATATACTTGAAAAGAAAAATTTTAATACAAGACTTTTCATTATCTAATTAGGGTAGTTGCGCCGGTATAAATTGCTTTTTTACCATTATGAATATATTCTATTTGAATTACATATGAGCCTTGTGGTTGATTATCACCCTTAAATATACCGTCCCATTTTGGATTAGGATCATTTGACTCGAATACTACTTGTCCCCATCTATTGAATATTTTGGTTCCTAGAATAGTAAGATTCCCTTCTGTAAAAATTGTCAGGATATCATTATTCCCATCATTATTGGGAGAGAATACTTTAGGTACTTCTATAATAGGTATCAGATTCACGATCTGGGATACAGTGCTCTCACATTGGTTATCCCCCGTGACAGTGACTGTAAATACAATAGTTTCAGTAATTTTATATTCTAATAACGAAGATGTACTATTCGTATGAGCCCAGCGATAGCTGTAGCCGCCACTCGCTTGTATATCTATCATTTGTCCCTCTCTGACGAGCGTATCCGGCGATATAGTTATTTTAGCCTTTGGATAAGGGTATATTTTTATGACTGCTTTTTGGTTGATACTATCACAATATGGAAATACTAGTTTCTTTTGATTTATAGCAAAACTTGTATCTTTTTTGTATAGCTGACCTCTATATTCTACTTTAGTACATCCTTTCGCCGAATCATCTTCTTTCGAATATGGATTATGGATAATTAAATTCGTAGCATAATAAATACTATCGCAATTTATTCTTCCCTTGAATGTATCATAAATGATAGCATTTGCTTGATACGTTTTACCTCTATAGCTATATGAGTAGCATAAATGAGTATCCCTCGATATAATATATGGTGATAATACCTCTAGATAAAGGTATAAAAAGCTGTCACAACCAACTGAATTCACTAAAGTATCTTTGAATAGTCCAGAATTATTTCGAAATATACCATTGAATCTTATTGGAAAGTTCTTGCAAATTGTCAGAAAACTATCATAATACGTGGTATCTTTCACAAACAAATGATAGTAGATAAAGCTGTCACAGCCAACTGAATTAACCAAGGTGTCTTTGTATATACCTGTAGCATTGACAAGGGAGCCATTAAAAGATTTTGGATAGTTTTTGCATGTCGTATCAAAGATTATTCTAACCGATGTATCTCGTATAGACAAATAAAGATATATAAAGCTATCACAACCTCCTGTGCTGAATGTATCTTTGTATATCCCCGCTTGGTTAAGTATTTTTCCATTAAAAAGGATTGGACTATTGATACAAATTGATAAAAAGCTGTCTTTATGTGCAGTATCGGTAACAATTAAATGAAGATATAAAAAGCTATCACAACCCCTTGAATTAATAAATGTATCTTTGTATATCCCCGTAGTATTTAATACTAGACCATTAAAAATAATGGATGAGTTTCTACAAATCGTCTTAAAACTATCTTTTTTAGTTGTATCCCTTACATTTAAATGAAGATATAAAAAGCTGTCGCAACCTATTGAGTTGAGCAATGTATCTTTATAAATACCTGTTGTATTATATGTTATACCATTGAATATGATCGATTGATTTTTACAGATGGAATAAAAGCTATCGAATTTGGTTGTATCTTTAACAAAGAGGCTATAAAAAATAAAGCTGTCACAGCCTTTGGCATTGATCAATGTATCCCGATATAATCCAGGAATATTTATCAAAGAACCATTGAAGAGCTTTGGATAATTCTTACATGTCGTATCTACCAGAACAGCAGTTGAAACATCGTTAACTGTCAAATGAAGATAAATAAAACTATCACACCCTTTGACATTCACTAACGTGTCCTTATATGTCCCACTCGTGCTTCGACTAACTCCATTGAATACAATAGGATAGTTCTTACATATCGTCAAGAAACTATCTTTTTTGGTGGTATCATTCACTGTGAGATAAAGATAGACAAAGCTGTCACACCCTTTGACATTCACTAACGTGTCCTTATATGTTCCTCCTGTGTTGAGACTGACTCCATTGAATGTGATAGGATAATTCTTACATATTGTCAGAAAACTATCTTTTTTAGTAGTATCCCTTACATTTAAATGAAGATATAGAAAGCTGTCGCAGCCTTTGGCATTGACAAATGTATCTTTATAGATACCTGTTGTATTATATGTTATGCCATTGAATATAATCGATTGATTTTTACATATGGAATAAAAGCTATCGAATTTGGTTGTATCTTTAACAAAGAGGCTATAAAAAATAAAGCTATCACAACCTTTGGAATTGACCAATGTATCCCGATACAATCCAGATACATTTATGAGAGACCCATTAAAGAACTTTGGATAATTCTTACATGTGGTATCAAAAAGAATGATAGACGAAACATCGTTGACTATTAAGTCGAGGTAAACAAAGCTATCACACCCTTTGACATTCACTAACGTATCCTTAAATGTTCCACTTGTGTTGAGACTAACTCCGTTGAATACAATAGGATAGTTCTTACATATCGTCAAGAAACTATCTTTTTTGGT
>CANESS010000124.1 GCA_947441115.1 Saprospirales bacterium
AAACTGTGTGATAAATGTTTCCAAAACCTCCGCATTCGATTCATCGAGTTTGCGCTCTACCTCCAGACTTTTAGAACTGATAATAGTTCCATTCTCGATATATAGATAATTGATGATACACTTGGCCTCTGTAGTATATAGATTGACTGCGAGGATATGATTCCACTTAGGATTAAAGATGACGGATTTTGTTTCAAACTCGTCCAACTTTTTTAACTTATCCTTCCAGTCTTCTGCCGCCTCAAACTCAAGATGATCGGCTGTTTTATCCATTTGGAATTTCATATAATCTTTTACCTGACTGAATTTACCCTTCAGAATATCCTTAATTTTACGAATGTTTTGTGCATATTCTTCTTCTGTCTGTTTATTCTCGCAGGGAGCTAGGCAATTACCGATATGATACTCCAGACAAGCTCTAAATTTCTTCATATCTATACTTTCTTGCGCTAAACTCAGTGTGCAGGTGCGAAGAGGGAAAAGCGTCGTGATGGTATTAAAAATATCTTTAGCTGTAATTACAGAAGTATAGGGGCCTAAGTATTCAGAGCCATCCTTATAATATTTTCGAGTGAAAAAAATGCGCGGAAAACGCTCGTTTTTGATGACTATAAAAGGATACGTCTTATCATCCTTTAGACGAATATTATATTTCGGCTGATTTTCTTTAATGAGACTATTCTCCAAGATGAGCGCATCATTTTCATTAGGAACTATGGTCACATCTATACGCGCTATCTGCTTAACCATAAGCTTGATTCGAGTAGCTACGATTTTATTCTCCAAAAAATACTGCGATACCCGTTTCTTAATATTCTTGGCTTTGCCCACATAGAGCCAGTTTTCATCACTACCGAAATAGCGATAGACACCAGGCTGCTCTGGCAGGCTCTCACGAATCACTAAAAACTCATCTAAGGTCATAATTTATGTGGTAAAAATACCTTAAGTTCAGGTCTAACCATATAAAATTAAATAATTCTGCGCAATTGGAGACTATTTAAAGATATTCACAACAGTTGACTTAAAATTGCTATAACCAAGAAGGAAGTGAATATTATATACTTAAAGACTAAGGCAAAGTAATTTTACAGTTGGATAAGCTTTTTACATATTGGCTATATCTCCTGACTGCTAATGAGAAAAGGAATCTAAAGTATCTTTGCCAGTTTCAAATGTCAAAAGATCAAAATCAAACCAAGTGGCTTTGTCTACCTCTAAATTCTTATCCCCCAATGAATTTAAATTATTTCATTTCAATACTATCAGCAGAGACGGGGAAATCTTTTCCTACACCAGGGAGCATTATTGATTCTTGACCTTCATTTAAGTTTGGTGTTTTTTCAATAACTTTTAAAACTCCTTCATCATGGCTAGTTGGACTCTCCGCAGCAATCATAGGAGCTATAATCAAACCTATTAGAGAAGTCAATTTAATCAAAATATTCATAGAAGGTCCTGAAGTATCTTTGAATGGATCTCCTACTGTATCTCCTGTTACAGCAGCTTTGTGAGCATCAGAGCCTTTATAGGTCATTTCTCCATTTATCATGACACCAGCCTCAAATGATTTCTTAGCATTATCCCATGCACCACCAGCATTATTCTGGAATACTGCCCATAAAACACCGGATACAGTTACACCTGCCATATATCCCCCGAGCATCTCTGCTATGATTGCATTATTTCCTCCATAGACCAATTTACCTAGAATCACTATCAAAATAGGGAACCCAATAGTCATTAATCCTGGCAACATCATTTCTCGTAGAGCCGCTTTGGTAGAAATCGCTACACATTTGCCATATTCAGGCTTACCTGTACCTTCCATGATTCCAGGTATTTCTTTAAATTGTCTTCTCACTTCATAAACCATATCCATAGCCGCTTTTCCTACAGAGTTCATAGCCAATGCAGAGAATACTACTGGTATCATACCGCCGACAAACAGCATAGCCAATACAGGTGCTTTAAAGATATTGATACCTTCGATACCTGTAAAGGTGACATAAGCTGCAAATAGTGCTAATGAAGTTAAAGCTGCTGAAGCAATGGCGAATCCCTTGCCAGTAGCAGCAGTTGTGTTTCCTACTGAATCTAAAATATCTGTTCTCATTCTCACTTCTTTTGGTAATTCGCTCATCTCGGCTATACCACCAGCGTTATCAGAAATAGGACCAAAAGCATCAATAGCTAACTGCATAGCAGTAGTCGCCATCATAGCAGAAGCCGCTAAAGCTACACCATAGAATCCTGCTAATGCATAGGAGCCCCATATAGCGCCAGCGAATAAAATAATAGTAGGGAAAGTGGATATCATACCCGTAGCTAAACCCGCTATAATATTTGTACCAGCGCCCGTACTAGATTTTTGTACAATAGCTAAAACTGGCTTAGTTCCTAGACCTGTATAGTATTCAGTTACAGAGGAAATTACTCCGCCGACTATCAACCCTACAATAGTCGCATAAAATACTCTCATAGATGAAATTTCTTTAATTCCTTCACCGAAAAATTCCATCTGCATCATAGCTGGAAGCATCATATTGACTAAGAAATAACAAGCAATAGCCGTTAAAAGAATAGATACCCAGTTTCCAATGTTCAAAGCACCCTGTACCTGAGCTTCCTTAGCCTCATTGCTTGAAATTTTCACTAGTAAAGTTCCTATAATAGAAAATAAAATACCGAAGCCTGCTATAACCATAGGCAATAAGATAGGCCCTATACCACCATATGCGTCTGCTATACTTCCACCCATGTCCTCGATGACATAGTTTCCTAAAACCATAGCTGCTAATACTGTAGCAACATAAGAACCGAATAAATCTGCTCCCATACCTGCTACGTCGCCTACGTTATCGCCTACGTTATCTGCTATGGTAGCTGGATTACGAGGATCATCTTCAGGAATACCTGCCTCCACCTTGCCTACTAAGTCAGCCCCTACATCAGCTGCTTTTGTATAAATACCACCTCCCACTCTAGCAAATAAGGCTATAGACTCCGCACCCAATGAAAATCCAGCCAAGGTTTCCAATAAAACTGTCATATCATGCGTATTTGTCCAGGTTCCATTCATAAAGTAATGGAATAGAATAATAAAAAATCCAGCCAAACCAAGTACAGCAAGACCTGCAACACCTAATCCCATAACCACTCCACCACTAAAAGAAACTTTCAATGCTTGAGGAAGTGAAGTACGAGCTGCTTGAGTTGTTCTTACATTCGTTTTGGTAGCGATTCTCATTCCCATATTACCAGCCAAAGCAGAAAAAATAGCTCCGAAAATAAAAGCGACTACAATTAAAATATGTGTGGTTGGAACAATAAATGAAATCCCAGCTAAAGCTACACTAGCTATTAAAACAAATATTGCGAGTAGTTTATACTCCGCATTCAAAAAAGCTAAGGCACCTTCATATATATAGTCAGAAATTTCTTTCATTTTGCCATCACCAGCGTCTTGCTTCAGTACCCAAGAACGTATAACCACCATATAAATAAGACCTATCATAGCCATAATTAGAGGAATGTAAATCATTATTGAACTCATACTCATTTGTTTAATATTTATTGTTTGATTTTTATAAAGGTTGGCAAAAATAGAAGTTTTTATTTTCTAATGTCATTTTTTTTACCCATATAGAATTGCTTCATTTCTTTCATCGTCATGAGACGATAGTCACTTTTACCGTATTGGTTTTTGATTTTTCGTCGAATGGCATTGATGCGGTATTTATGACAATATTCCCTTTTTTAAGTAGTTTTTTATCCTTCAAAATGTCTATGACATCTTTGATAGTTTTATCAGTTCCTTCAAATCCTTCGTAATAGAATCCTTTGACGCCCCATATAAGACTCATAGTATAAAGAAGGGGCTTATTATCACTAAAGATATAGATTTTAGACTTGGGTCTAAAGCTAGCTACCCTGAATCCAGTATAGCCAGACCTTGTCATACCTATAATAGCCTCTGCTTTTAAATCTTCTGCTAATGCCACCGCACTATGACAAACCGCGTCGGGAATATAATCGTACGAATTCTCATTGCTAATATAGCTCTCAATATTGTATATATCACTATTATTTTCTACTTGGTCTATGATTTTAGACATGGTCTCTATCACCTTCTCAGGATAGAGTCCCACAGAGGTCTCACCACTCAGCATGAGCGCATCGGCGCCATCCAGAACTGCATTGGCTACATCAGAGATCTCTGCTCGAGTAGGAAAACTTCGTTCAGTCATACTCTCCATCATCTGAGTAGCTACTATTACTGGTTTCCCTAGCTTATTGCATTTCTTGACGATTTCTTTCTGCAGCAGAGGAACTCTTTCAAGAGGAACTTCGACAGCCAAATCTCCGCGAGCGACCATAATGCCGTCCGATACTTCTAGAATGCTGTCTAGATTTTCAATCGCTTCAGGTTTTTCAATCTTGGATATCACTTTGAGGTAAAGCCAAGCATCCCCAAACACTTTTTTGACCTCTAGCACATCTTCTGCTTTTCTGACGAAACTCAGTGCTATCCAGTTTGCTCGGTTATTTATCGCAAATTCTAAATCAGCTCTGTCCTTAACCGTTAGGGATTCTATAGTGGTTTTAGTATGTGGAAAATTGACGCCTTTTTTAGATTTGAGTTCACCTCCCTCTAATACTATAACTTTAATAATTTGTTCGTTTATAACGGATAGAACTTGTAACCTTATTTTCCCATCATCTACAAGAATATCTTCCCCTATATTCACGTCCTCCCCTAATCTATCATAGCTGACATATAATTTCTCAAGATTAGATACTTGTTTTACATTAGTGACTAATATTTGTTGTCCCGTCTTTAATATGATACTTCCATTTTCTACATCGCCTATTCGGATTTTAGGACCCTGTAAATCAGCTAAAATAGCGATGTGAGTTCCATATTTTTTATTAAAATCCTTGACCTTTTGAAAACCTTTGAGGTGAAATTCGTAATCTCCATGGGAAAAATTGAAGCGAAACACATCGACTCCGTGTTTTATCATAGATTCAAAGACCAAGTCAGATTCGCATGCTGGTCCATAGGTAGCTATAATTTTTGTCTTATTATTTTTTAGAATCATATTTCTTTTTTTTCTTTTTTAATTATATCAT
>CANESS010000125.1 GCA_947441115.1 Saprospirales bacterium
CCAACTGAGCTATGAGACTATAGATCTGGACACTGTGCGAGGAGTTTACAAGGTGTTACTTAAGCTGGAGCGTCCTTGTAATTCTTTTAATACCTTTCACAAAGAATACGCAATTAAGGTGCTAGAATATAGTGCCAAGAGCTCACCTGGATACAGCCTCAGCGTATATTCTGCTAAGATTTTTGACTCTAGTTATATATATTATCCTTGTGCCTCTCCTACTGAAAAATGCACCAATTCTGGAGGTCAAATCATAGAAGTTCGATACTATAAGGTTAATATTGTAGTACCAAATAGCAAGAAGGAATGTCTTATCTATTTCGATGAATATTCTAATAGGACTTACAGCGATAATTTGGTAACTGATGATGACCCAATGGTTCTCTATACCTCTTTCATTCCCTGTTATACGAATACTCAGGTGAATTTAGATGAGTCAAAGCGTCATTTTCCCTTAAAGAATAGATGGACTAATATGGCTTATACCATTGATGATAAAGAGAATGATAGTATATCCTTCAAAACTTCATTGCCCTTTAAATCATTAAATTATAATATTGCAGTGCAAAATCTGACATATACCTTAGTTAAATCTCAAGTAAAACCAGGGTTAAATGATAACAGGCCATTCAATATGAATGAATCCGCAATAACAGTTACTCCTAATTCAGTGCAATTTACTCCAAGTGAGGTTCAGAGTTCATGGTTGACATTGGTAAAATCAGAATTTAGAAAAATCAATATTGGAGTTAAGGATACCTGGATTTGTATCAGTAAATCAAATCAAGATAGACTAGTATCGGTTTTCAATATAAGCTCTCAATTTCAACTGCATCAAATATCTTCTTCCAGCCCATCGGTTAAGATTTCAGCCCAGCAAATTACGATATGCAATAATGGACTAGCAAACCCAATCAAATTTTATTTGCCAATCGAGCCAAGTATTCAATCTAATAAACTGAAAGTGTTTCTTGGATCGACAGAAATAACAAATCAATTTAGTACTTCAAGAAAGGTGAATGCATTAATGGATACTTTAATCCTTGATTTCAACTATACACATAGTGGATTGCAGGATTTATCAACTCAGTTGCGCTTTGAATTCGAACTCTGCCATACTAATAGTGGTATTGGATTTGATAAAACGATTCAATTGTCTTTTCACGTTTTTAATTATAGAATGTTTTATAGCGACACAATCCTATCTTGCACGCAGCCTTTTTTCATTCCTACCCTTTTAAATAAAGATTTGACTGCTAACTGGGGAAATTATATTTCGAGCAGTCGCTCTATCTCTTTTACTAATCCTAAAGATACATGGATAAAAGTACAATTGACTCAACCTAACTCACAATGCCCTTCGAGAGATTCAATTTACCTTAATCATGGCTCTATCTTCACTATTTCAACCTTAGGATACAGTCCTAGTTGCAAAGGATATACTGATGCAGCAGCTAAAGTAATGGTCACAGGCACCAATGGACCATATACCTATCGATGGACTAACAACTCTACCTTAGATAGCATAGGAAGTATAGCCGCAGGTATACACATAATAGAAGTAAGTGATAAAGATAACTGTAAACTAAAGGACACTATAGTCATAGGTGAAACTCCAGGAATAGTTGCTCACTGGGTAATGGATAGTCAGATTACCTGCTATGGAGGAAGCGATGGTAAAGGACATATAAATGTGACATCAAGTCTGAAGCCCAACGACTATTTATGGACGAATGTAATAGCCGTAGATTCATTTCTTAATCATCTTTCTGCAGGCAATTATTATGGTATTTATAAATACATCAATCACGCTGGAAATGCTTGTGACCAAAACTTTAATTTTATTATACCACAGCCAGATAGTATGTATATGAAAATAATTTCTACTGATAACACTTGCTTCGGGGAGACTAAGGGGAAAATAGCGGTCATAGCGTCAGGCGGCCATGGTGATTATAAATATTATTTTGATAATATAGAATCAACGGTTGGCTTTATATCTAATTTAGCTAATGGAAATGTGAATATATATGTGAAGGATGGCAAGGGATGCACTACTTCTAATACTGTGTCGTCTATAAATAGTCCAACTAGATTGAAATATACTATGATAGCTGAAAATCCAAGTTGTGCGGAAGTGACTAATGGCAAGTTGATGATTAACCATCCAACCGGTGGAGTTCTACCTTATTTGTATTCTTTTTCAGGAGGCAACTGTAGTTTTATCACTGATTTCATTTCTCTAGGTAAAGGTACGTATAATATTAAAATGCGAGATGCCAATGACTGTATTTTAAGTCAAAATTTCACATTAAACCCTCAGTATATCCTATCAGCGAACTTAGATTTATTGGAAAATTCACGCTGCCCAAAATCTAATTCGGGAAAAATTCACCTCGATATGGCCAACGGTGCAAGTCCATACAATGCTTATATTAATTCAGATTCTATTCTCACTAGTCCTGCTAGTATTCAATGGAATAATTTGCCTAAAGGCAGTTACAACATAAAAATAATAGATAGTAATAAATGCAGCTATCTGACTCAATTTAAGATTAGTGAGCCTGACTCTTTAACATTCGCCTCAGCTATTATTCATGAAACCTGTTTTGGATCCAATAATGGTCAAATAAATATACAAAATATATCTGGAGGAACTGCCCCATATAGTTCACAAAGGTGGTATAATGCTAGCAATGCGCTTATCCCTTATGCTCAAAATTTAATGGGAGGTTGGTATGCCCTTCGATTAGATGATTCTAAAAATTGTAATTATGAGTATTCTTTTTATGTAATACCTAAGCCTGCTTTTATGGTAAATCTAGAAATAGCTGAGCCCATAACTTGTCATGGATATATGAATGGTAAAATCAAGGCCAAGGTAACGGGGGGGAAATCCCCACTAAATTATGTATGGCAATTAAGTCCGGTGCAAACTGGAGTGGAGTTGAGCAATTTGGAGGCTGGGAACTACAAGCTAGCGGTGAAAGATGCAGATCAGTGTGTAGCTATAGATAGTATCAACTTAACTCAGCCTAACCCTATTAAGTTAGAATCACTTAAACTGAAAGATCAAGACTGTCCTAATTTGATTAATGGAGCATTAACCATAAGCTGCTTAAACAGCAATGGAAGTGGAAATAATCTTCAATATAAATTGAAAAATTTAACGGAATATACTAGTCTAAATAGTTTTACTAATTTGAATAACGGAAATTACACCATCCTAGTCAAAGATGAAAAAGGCTGTGAAAAAGAGTTTAATGGAGAACTGAAAATCAATAAGGAGATTCAATTAGAGCTGCCCGTTGTGATTAATTTCGAACTTGGAGAGGAGAAGGAAATTGCTCCAAAAATCAAATATGGATTAAATACTATTTCGGCTGATATCAAAGGTTACAACTGGACTCCGAAAACTAGCTTATCCTGCTCAGACTGCATGTCTACGAAATATACTGGAACTAAAAGTGAGACGTATTCTATAGAAATTAATTATGGTGAAGGTTGTGTTGTAAAAGAATCTGTCTTTTTTGATGTAGCCAGGCCAGAGGATCTTTATATACCTAATTCGTTTAGTCCAAATGGCGATGACAAAAATGATGTGTGGTATGTCTATGGAAAAAACATTATTTCAATAGATATCAAAGTCATAAATAGGGTCGGGGAGATAGTATTTTCGAGCTACGATATAAATAAAGGCTGGGACGGTATCTATCAAGGAAAAAAAGAAGGTATAAATGTCTATAAATATTTCATATCTGTCACATACGCCGATAGATCTCAAAGATTTTATGAAGGCATTGTAAATTTATTTAGGTAGCTTTTTAGTTTAAGGGCTAATTCTAATAAAGTACTATTGCCATTTTTTCTTATTCTTTTTCAAGAAGCTAGTTATATTTTTCACTTGAAAATGGAAACCTAGTTTTTCTATTTTTCTTGAGCACACTTTTTGAGAAAAGAGAAATAGTTCACTAAAATCTCCAATAAGCCATTTGAGAATGAATGCTGGCACTGAAAAAGGTATGGATATACCTCCGAATTTAGAGTTAAACTTTTTCAGAAGATATATATATTGAATAGGCTGTGGGGATACAGCATTAAAAACGCCCACCTCTTTTCGGTTAATTAAAAAGTAAATGAGTTCAGTTAAATCCTGAATATCTATCCATGAAATATACTGTCTACCATTACTGAATATAACCATAAATCTGAATTTGAGACCCATGATTAGTTTAGGAAAAGCTCCTTGATGCGGATCAAAAACGATTCCTATACGCACAATTGAGTGGGGAAGAGTATATTTTTGACTAGCGGATTCCCACTGCTCCGTTAGGCTAGATAAGTAGCCTTCTCCTCTCGTTGCGGTTTCATCTAGTTTTTTATATCCGCGATCTCCATAGATGCCTATCGCGGAGGCCTGAACGAGGTAATCCGTTTTTAATATTTCGCGATTTAGCAGTTCTTGCAGAAAATGGATTGATTTTACACGACTATTCAGTAGTTCCTCTCGACGCTTTTTAGTCCATAATTTATCAGCTATACCCGCACCAGCTAAATTAACAATAGTATCAAATTGAGCTATCCCTCTTAGGTCTATTTCTTTGCTATATGGTGACCAGTAGAGCACATGTTGCTGAGTTGCCTGGCTCTTTTGAGTAGAGAGTATATAAACCTCGAAATAATGACTAACTAAGAGTCTGCGAAGGTGCTCTCCTACAAATCCACTGCCGCCAGCTATTAAAATGCGCTTCATAAAGAAAATATAACAATTTACAATGTAAATATAAGTAAATGGTATAGTTTGTTTCCTTTAAAATATTACAATAAATTTTATGGAAAATGTTGTCTAGTCCCGAATCAAAATGGAGGTCTTTTATAGAAATAGTACATCTAGTACTCTACTATCTTTATATCTTTCACGATAATATCAAGCGATATTTTACCGTTAAATTCATTTGCTTGAATAGTATAACAAATATCAAAAGATGACTTTTTCATTTTCTCTAAATCTATCATATCTCCGAGTCCAAAAGCGATACCATTCATTCGAACGCCTTTTGAATCTATCATTTCCATACGAATATGATTCTGTAATTCACCAACTTTGCGTGTTTTTCCTGC
>CANESS010000126.1 GCA_947441115.1 Saprospirales bacterium
ATATAGATAATGTGAGAGTCCTCGAGAAATAGACATTATTACCTTCGCTCCTATGATTTAAACTAAAGATTAAAAAAAACAATTAAATTTGCTCCTAGAAGTTTAGTTTATAACCCCAATAATTTAATAGAAAAGATGAGTTTTAGTGAAATTTTAGCCATTTCAAAATTGCCAGGTTTATATCAAATGCACAAACATCGTGCAGATGGCCTTATTGTAAAATCACTGCAGGATGATAAAGTGTTTTTCGCTGCATCTAGAGCACATTCATTCACACCATTAGATAATATAACTATTTACACTTCCGAAGAGCCTATGGAATTGTTAGAGGTTATGCTTAAAATAAAGGAAAAAAAATCAGTTTTACCCAATCATAAAGCTGATCCTGCAGAATTGAAGAAGTTTTTTAGCTCTGTGATTTCAAATTATGATGAAGAGAGAGTATATATTAGCGATATTCAAAAAATAGTCAAATGGTATAATTTACTTGCTGATAAAGATCTCATCAAGCCAGCTGAATCTGCAGCAGATGCAGTGGTTAATTCTGAAAGTGCTGTAGATTCATCTTCTGCAGAAGAAAAGGCAGTAGAAGAAACTCCAGCAGTGAAGCCAAAGGCAAAAACGACAAAGAAGAAAAAAACGGAGGAATAATTTTAGCGAAATAGTCTAGTCGTTTTTCGGCTAAGCCTAGAGTTTTTCCTTAACTTTTGATCCAAACTAAATATGTCAGCAATTGCACTACTCATTTGTATTTTAGTCTATTTCGGTATATTGTTATTTATATCATATTGTACAACTCGTCGTCTCCAATCTAATTCATATTTTAATGCAGACAAAGGTTCTAAATGGTATGTAGTAGCTTTTGGTATGCTCGGAGACTCCCTTTCAGGAGTTACTTTTATATCTGTGCCTGGAGCTGTATTGCTTTCGAAATTTGGCTATTTTCAGATCGTTCTCGGTTATTTCATGGGCTATCTTGCTATTATTTTTATTTTATTACCACTATACTATAGGCTGAACTTAGTCTCAATCTATGGCTATCTTAGAGAGCGATATGGTTTGTTTTCTCAATATACTGGATCCTTTTTTTTCATCCTCTCTCGGGTACTAGGTTCTGCAGCTCGGCTTTTTTTGGCTACCTCTGTACTGCAGCTATTTATTTTTGATCAGTGGGGAATACCATTCGCACTTTCAGTATCTATAATCATCTTCCTGATATGGCTCTATACGACCAAGGGCGGCATAAAAACCTTAGTATGGACGGATGCCTTTCAGTCTGGATTACTCATTTTTGGAGTTTTAGTCTCTATTATCGTTATATTAAGTCAGTTAAACATTAGTTGGATAGAATGGCCCAGTATAGTCAAAGCGCATGAACTCAGTGAACTGTTCTGCTGGGATGTAAATAGTAAAAATTATTTTTGGAAACAATTTATAGGTGGCGCCTTCATAGCATCCTGTATGACTGGTTTAGATCAGAATATGATGCAGAAAAATCTTACCTGTAAAACCTTAGGAGAATCTCAAAAGAATATATTCTGGTTTAGTATCGTTCTTTTAATTACCAATCTATTTTTTATTTCTCTCGGTGTATTGCTTTATATCTATGCAGATAGTATGGGTATCACTTTGCCAGTTAAAGGAGATGGGTCTATCGATACCGATAAGGTATTTCCTTATTTAGCCCTTACTCAGCTCGGATTATGGGCTAGTGTATCTTTTATAGTAGGTCTTACTGCTGCTACCTTTTCTAGTGCAGATAGTGTTTTGACGACCTTGACTACATCTTTTTACATAGACATATTAGGAAAAGATTCAGATAAAAATCCTGATGTTAAACTCCGCAACTTGATTCATCTAAGTTTTGCTGTTCTATTGCTTTTTGCCATATTGATTATTAAAGCACTAAATACCTCTGCCGTCATAGATATAGTTTTAAAAATAGCTAATTACACCTATGGTCCTTTATTAGGCTTATTTATCTTCGGCTTAGCAACTAAGAGAAAGGTCCAAGATAGCGTGGTACCTATTATATGCATGACTGCGCCATTGATAGCCTATTATATCGATACGCATCCCTTTGATTATAGAGGCTCAACTTTTTATTACGGCAATACTATTTTAATCTTTAATGGACTCATAACCGTAATAGGATTATGGAGTTTTTCTTATTTTGGAAAGTCGAAATCTTTGCCTACTTCCACTTAAACAAATATAACAGATTTTAAGTGTGAAACATTTAAACTTTATTTGTATTTTTAGCGTCATATTGTTGTAAACTATAATTACGCTAGTTATGAGACTATTATTGCTTTTAAAATGTGCGCTTTTTGGCAGTTTAATCCTCCAAGCACAGGATGACATTTATGATCAGCCGGAGCCAGTGAAACCAAGAATAGTCTATCAAAATCCACCGAATAATGCAGGCGATGGTAGCTATGGAAATCTTGATGATAGCTATAATCCTGAGTTTGATTACCGATACAGACGTAGTCTTAGAAGAATGTATGACCCTTACTATATCATCCCTAGTTCTGCATTTATAAATATGTATTCTTATCCTCAATTTGCCAACTTCTACAACCCATATTGGGGAAGTAATAGTCTTGTGATTTCTGTAGGAAACGGTTGGAACGATCCATGGGGTTGGAATAACGGCTGGAACTCATGGAATTCATGGAATGCTTGGAATAATCCATGGGGGTGTCATACAGGCTGGAATTCGTGGGGTGGTGGCTGGAATAACAGTTGGAATTCGTGGGGTGGCGGCGGCTGGAATAACGGATGGGGCGGTGGTTGGAATAATAGAAACAGGAATAGTGTCAATCCACCGGAAAGACGCATCTCCAGAGCGGTAAGGGTTATGGATCCAGACAGAGATTATGGAAATACTCGATATAGACCTTCACAGAATCAAAGTAATACTAACAGAAATCCTAGTCCAAATACGAATACTAACACACCTATATTTAGAGGAAGTCAAGGTACTAGTTCTCCTAGTCCAACGGTAAATCCCTCACCTACACGAATGGGCAATATGAATTCAGGCCCTAATAGTGATGGTGGTTCAAAAAATTCAGGAGGCTCTAGTGGTGGTGGTTCCGGTAGATCGGGAAGAAGTGGCGGTGGATCCAGATTTTAATCATTATTTTTTCAAATTATACAAATAAAGGTTATGTTAAAAAAGATAACTATTTCCATAGGTATGTCTGCGGGTATATTATTTCTCGCAGCACAGAGATATTCCGGAGCAGTTCTGCGGCTGGGAGCAGATATTAGCCAAAGCACTTTGCAAGGGACCGCTAGGTTTGTAGGGTCTGGTGGAGTGCTCGGAAGCGTAGGTGGCGATGTATCCAATCTAAGCACCAATCCGGCAGGACTAGGTATGTTCTCTCGCTCAGAATTTGAGTTTACTCCGACTTTTTCACTGAATAGTGTCAATAGCAC
Source organism: Saprospirales bacterium (assembly GCA_947441115.1). GTDB lineage: Bacteria > Bacteroidota > Bacteroidia > Chitinophagales > JADJOU01 > CHPMRC01. The sequence goes on from CANESS010000126.1 coordinate 3,448, forward strand.
TTATATCCTCAATGATGGTAGAGGACAATTTGAAACAGATTTCGATCAGCGGAGATATAAATTTACTATCAATAGTCTGGGTGTAGTCATAGCCAATAGAAAAAGTGATAAGGATGTCATGCGTTCATCCAACATAACTATTGGCTTAAATAGAACAGCAGATTTTAACCGATCGACTAACTTTGGTATGGGTAGAAATCGGACCTATTCCTATAGCAGCTACTTGGCGCTTCAAGCCACTGAGGCAGAGTATTTGAGAAGAGATTTCAATACAGACTTTCCTGCTCCTGGCACATTCCCGATTGAAGATAACTATTCATCCATAGCTAACTCATATAATAGAATTTTAGCAGCCCGAAATGCGGAAGCTATTTATTCTTTTGCACCATATGATTTTTATGAGGACGCACTAAACTTGGATTCTGTTAATGTATCTCAGTTTGGTCAAATGAAGACTAGCGGCGGTATTACAGAACTTTCTTTTGCATGGTCTACTAGTATTAAAGATAAATACTATTTTGGGGTCTCAATGGGTATTCCAATCGTTAACTATCAGACAGAATTTATACTCGATGAGACCAATAATGGGCCAGTTAGCTCCAGTCCTAATTCAATTTATGGTCGTTATGGGGGATTTAGTATTTCTGAAATAGATAAGTATAGCGGAGCTGGAATTAATCTTAAATTGGGAGGGTTAGTTAGATTGACTGATAATTTGAGAGCTTCAGCTTATATACATACTCCTACATTTACTCAGCTAACTCAGGAATATGCCATTACCGCTCGCTCTTACTATGCTAATAGTACTGCAGGCTCTAGTGCCCCATGGACAATAGAAGAGTTTCAATTCAATTACATCACACCTTTTAAGTTTGGGGGTGGATTAAGTTATCTACTAGGTAAACGTGGATTTATTGGCGCTGAATATGAATTTAATAATCTTAAAAGCCTGATGATAGAGCTAGATAATGAGCCTCAATTCACCGCAGCTTTAAATGATGCCCTTTGGAGACAAAACAATAATACTCATACCCTCAAAGTAGGTGGGGAGTTTGTATTGGAAAGTCTTAGATTCAGAGGTGGTATAAACTATCGTACGACCCCTTACAGTAAAGATTTTATTTTTGGTGCCAATAATGCTTCTGCCCTCACCTATACTTTTGGTCTAGGGTATCGTGGAAAACAAGTGTCATTAGACCTCGCTTATATGAATACAAGTTTCAAAGACTTTAGACCATTCTATAGCTATGAAGATAATACAAATAATTATGAGGTAGGATATTCTACCAATAATTCTATTAGTCAAATCATGGCAACAATCAATATTCGGTTTAAATAGGTTTACAGTTTCTTTTAAGTATTTTTCAAACAATAAAAACTCTTACCAGCTAGTTTTGTGTCTAATTATGAATAAAGTATTCTGTCTTATTGCGATTCCTTCATTGTGTTTGTCTTCATGTCAAGATTTTTCTAAAGGCCTTAAAGATAAATTTAACAATAATAGTAGTATATATTCAATAGATACTGTACTGTATAGTAAAGTTACAGAAATTTATTTTCAGGATACAATGCTGGATCTAGGCACAGTAAAAGAAGGGAAGGAATATGAACTAGTTTATCAC
>CANESS010000127.1 GCA_947441115.1 Saprospirales bacterium
GTCAGGCGTACCGATAGAGCCCATACTAGGCTGAGAAATTTTGAAAACAAAGGTATCCTTGCCTTCGCTGAAGCCATCAAGGACTGGCTTAAATGAAAATCTTCTTATAGAATCATTATTTTTAAATTCAATTGTATCAGATAGTAATCTATTGCTAAACTGTTCTAGATCTGTATTGACCATAGCATCCATATTTTTACCATATAGCACGTACTTTACACTCATGAGCATAGCCATAGGCATTGAATTACGGATTTCTATTGTGATTGGCGAACCGCCTTCTTTTCTAGGAATAATTTTGTTGGTAGGAATGTTTATCAGACTGAATACTACTTGTGCCTGACTACCTGAATACACGAGTACAATACTAATAAGGAGTATAAATTTTTTCATGAATTTAATTATTGATTTTTTATTATCTGCAAATTTAATTAAAAAACTTGAGATTTATATTAAATAATTGTTTACTCTATGAATAATCTAATAGATTTCCATCTTTCACAAGTTTTCAGCTCCAAAATATAATTGCCGGTACCTAAATTGCATAAATCATAAAGAATAGCATTTTCACCTTCATTTACAGTTGTTTTTTCCTGCTGGACTCGCTGCCCTTTAAGGTCATACAAACTTATTTCTAACGGAGAAATTTTATCGTAATAGAGTTTTATCGTATATTTTTTAGGCTCATGCTGATAATACCAGACATCCCAGTTGTTTTTTTCATTAGCGTATAGGGCATTATTTGAACTATTTACTACTAGACCTTCGCATGCTTTCAATAAACGTATATCATTAAAATCAATACAATCTATCCAGCTAGGGAAATCTATAAATGGATTTCTAGATCCCTGAATAGAGGAAATACATTCATTTCTAGCTATTTCAAAGTTATCGGGAGTATCTTGCGTAGCCCATTGCTTGAGAAGAGATTGCTGCTGGTTTTTGGCAAAAGAACTAAGACCCGTTTTGAGTCCCCAGTTATTACCTAAAAGGCTGTGATAGCAGATCTGCATATAAAATATACATCGAGCAGCATTCCCTTTGTAATTGTCTTGTGGCTCGAAACAATTATTGGTATCACTATAATTAGAGGTATTTTCAGAATATCTGGCTATGCCTATAGATTTTACTGATTTGGTGGGTATTTTGAATACATAATCACTGCGCAGTTGATTGGTAAGGCCATCGGTTAAGGTCAAATTATGATAATCAGCCCCTTCAGGATAGTCAACCAGATTGCCATTTGGAACTCCTCGGAAATTCATCCAATTTTTGGGTAGTGTGTGTTCACGGTTAAAGTTAGTAGCTGTGAAAGAAAATTTACCTGTATAATAAGCCTTGATATTAGAATATTCACATGCTACAAATTTCTTAGATTCACCATTTATAAATGTATCTCTTTCATACAATTCAGGTACAAGATTTTCATCAAATCCATCATAGCTTAAAAAAGTATGATTTCTGAGTAAAGCTCCCAATTTGGATAAAAATACAGCCATATTCGTATCTAAATTCGAATAATAATTGCCAATAGTTCTGCCTTTAGTTCTTACTGTGAGTCTAGGTGGATTAGTTTGATTATAAAAAATACCATTCGTATTGTTATTAAAAGTATAAATAGCTAAATAGTAATCTGTATTGGCCACCAAACAATATACTTTATGATTTATGGTATTCGTCCCTTTATAAAATTTCTTGACCACTTTAATATCTCCTGAAATATTAGACCCTACTCCATAAAATTTATTGGTCAGCGAGAGACTAGTCAGCGGAGAACGAGATATGATAAGTATGGCGCTATCACTAGAAGTAGGTACTTTAAAGGATATATTGAACTTCCAAGCGTAGGTTTCGGTTACTTGCAATTCAGATACTTGCTGAGTCGGCATTTGTCCATAGAGTCCATTCACACTCAAAATACTACAAAAAACGAAAATAAATAATAATCTCATTAAAAAGGAACTAAAAAACAAAGGTAGATAAAATAATCTTCATAGAATTTAAAAAAAGAGTTTAAAGTATTAATAATAAAATAGTTAAGAGCTTAAGCAGGGGATATTCTATAAAATATTTTTAATTCTGATGAAATTCGGTCATTAGCTCGGAGTGATTTCGTAGAAGTTAGATATCGATCAAAAAGGAACGAAGGAAGCAATTAAAAAATTTAAAGAAAGAAATATTTAGTTTATTTTCGTATTTAGATTTAAAAACATATTAGATCATTTAGTAAAAATGGCTACGAAATGATCAGTTTGGCGTGAATCAAATAGCTCAGATAGCCGGATCTTTTATATTTGAAGCTACAGAAGAATAAATAGCGGGGTGTAACATTGGCAGTAGATGGGGTCTCTTAGGTGACATAGTAAGTGGCAGTCAGATGCTAAGCTACGCAATTAGAAAGCTTCTTAAATAACAATATGGTATATCTTAATTTTTTTTATAAGTAAGCTCTTCGGAACTGTCTTTTTTAATGTAGCATGAACTCAAACTATATAGACTCATTTAAAGCACAAGACCCATATAGAATAGGTCTCATTACGAAAGGATCAAGAGGAGATATTCAACCATTTATAGCCTTGGCTATAGGCTTGAAAAAGCGGGGTCATCAAGTGACGATTGTCACGTTTAGAAATTTTCAAAAACTGATTGGCGACTATCAGATTGATTTCATACCTCTAGACCTCAATATGGAAGAAGAGGTCTATAATGAAGAGGTGATGGAGGTGACCCGCACCGGCAGCTTGCTTAAATTTGCGCTGCTACTGAGAAAACATTCTGACAAATATCTAGACAAAACTATCCATGATATAGATCGCGCTTCTGAAAATTTTGATTTCATCATCGCGAGTGGATTGGCATTCCCCAATATACTGCCTATAGCGGTCAAAAGACATATCAAATATGCTATACTCAACTTCAGTATGCCGTATTCTATAACCAAGGAATTTCCCTCCATTGGCTTTGAATTTCAGAATATTCCTATTATAAATAAATGGTCTTATACCATATTTGCCTATGCATCCTGCATTTTATTTCTTCTGAGAGAAGTCAATCTCTCCGCTCGATTTTTAAATTTGCCGAAATGGAGCTTAGCTCAGCTTCGAAAGGAATTTCAATTAAACAATCGATTGATTTTACATCCTATGAGTCAGCAGCTGCTCCAGCAGCCTCTAGATTGGCCTAGTAATTCTGCTGTCACCGGTTTTTTAAACCTGCCATCTACAGAGAGAACCCAAATCTCAAACGAAAAAAGCTCTTCAGAGCTCCAAACATTTCTAGAACATGGGGAAAAGCCGATTTATATAGGCTTTGGTAGTATACCCATACCCGATCCAGACCTCATGGGATCCATCATTTCAAGACTGCTTAACGAAACCCAACACCGCATTCTATACTGTCACGGCTGGACGAAGCCTTTCTTAAAACTAGAGCATAAAAATTTGTTTCTGGTCGATAGTATCAATCATGAATGGCTCATGCCTAGATGCAAACTAGCTATCATTCATGGGGGTATAGGCACTGTGGGAGCTGTCTTGCATGGTCAGATTCCGATGATCATAGCATCTATCCTAGCAGACCAACCCAATAATGGCAAATTAATAACTAAAAAGAAGCTAGGAGTTCATATTCCATTTAGAAAACTGAGTTACGATAAAATCTTAATGGCCATAAATCTCATATCGACCGAAGAGTATACACTCAACGCTCTTGCTACTGGCGCCAAAATGAAACTAGAAAACGGGGTAGAGGAATCTGTAAAATTGATAGAGGGATATTTGAAGTAGCCATAAGGGAGCTTAGAAAATATAGGCTGTAAGTATTTCTTTATATTCTTGGTTTTTTAAATTATTCTAGCAAACGCATTAAAAAGGTGACGATTGCTCGCTATAAAGATCTAAATATGATTTGGTATAGCGCGATCTATCAAAGTATTTTTGCAATATATTAATTAACATAATGTAAATTATAGGACATAATTAAAGTATTGAATTGATAATAGAATAAAGTGGTGAATCTATATATTCAGAACCTTTGCGCACATTAGCTCGCAAGGTACCCTCATAAAGCATTCCTGCTTTGAGCATTACTTTTCCTGAAGCAAGATTCGTTGGATTATGAGTCGCATAAACTCGAATGAGATTAAATTCTTCAAAACAAATCTGGATAATCAATTTCAGAGCTTCCGTCATATATCCGTGATTTCGATAATCTTTACCCATCCAATATCCTATTTCCGCCTCCCAATCTTTGGTTTGATTGAAATTAATACCAATCACTCCTATTAATTCTGTTTTATCATCTAGATAAATAGCATACTGCTTTGAGTTAGTATTCAAAACAATATGATCGTAAAAGTAGCGGGCGTGCTCATAAGTATATGGATATGGCACATTGAGTGTCATTTCACTAATTATAGGATCTTGACACAGCTCTACGATTCTATCTAGGTCTGATTCTGCTATAGTTCTTAAATTTACCATAAATTATTGAATTCATATTACTTATAATTAATTAAATAAAGTGATACTAAAGCCAAAAAAAGTCCAAATATCTTCAACCTATCTAATTTTTCTCGGAAAAGGACGAGGCCAATGCCTACACTTAAGATCACAATAGACAAATTATTGACCATAAATAAACTCGAACTCTCCATATAAAACTCTTTTTGCATTTCTTGCAGCGCTTTGACCAAAAAATAAATGGAAAAATAGTTTGGAATACCCAGAGCGATACCCCCTATTAAGCTTTTGATATCCCACTTCATTCTCTTAAATAAAACGAAAGCTATACTCGAGGTAGCAGCACTTAAAAATACTGTAAATGAGAACGTTCCATTTGAAGCTGGTATAGGAAATGATTTCTGTATGAGCTGCACAGCACTATCACATAGTCCTGAACCAAACCATACGAGAAGTGGAAGTATAAAAATAAGCTTATCTTGCTTATAATCAACGTCTTTACTAGACTTATTGATAAAGTAAATAGAACTAAAGCCTAAAAGTAAGCCGACATAGTTAATCCATTGAAAATCTTCGCTATAGAATAAAATTCCGATAA
>CANESS010000128.1 GCA_947441115.1 Saprospirales bacterium
AATCATCATATTGCGAATTATCTTCCATGTGCTAGAGTCTGTCATATAGACTCCGTATAGTCCTTGTTCTTCTTGCGGTGGATCCGCAGTAAAGGGCAATCCTTTTTTCCAATAATCCGTTTTTAGTCTTGTGTCTCTATAGGCTATTGCCCCCCAGAAATTATATCCTGCGATTTTTTCCTTCTTACCTAGATCAAAGATATATTTGTAGTAGTAATCCCTATTCGTAGTGGTACTTCTAGCAGAAAAATTATTTTGATCTCTATGGAGTCCAAACTCTTCGATGACTAAGGGCTTATTTATTTCTTGGCATAATCTGATATGCAATAGAATGTATGATTTAGTTTTTTCTAAAGTAGTATCCGTAATTGAATGGCCTGAGTCACCATTATACCATTGCCAGGTTTTCGGCCAGATATGCATGGTGGCATAGTCTATAGTAGAGAATTGGTGAATCGCCTTAAATAAATTTGCGTCCATTGCAGTGCCGATGACTCCTTCGACACCTATGGTTACGAGGTGGTTCGTATCTATAGTTTTAATAAAATCAGCATTTAGTTTTATCCAGTTTTTATATGCATTTATCGCTTTTGGTTTCATCGGTCTGGGCTCATTCGCTAGTTCCCAAGCCATAATGGTTGGGTCATTTTTATATGGGATATGAGTGATTGTATTTTTTCTATTTAGTAGCTGAGAAATCAGCTCTTGATACCAATATTGGCAACTGTCACAGGTATAGAATTGAGCTATGTAATCACAATAATGGCCCCAATCCCATTGAAGGGTTTTAGGTAATATGGGGTTAGGATAGCTCGCCCAGTTTAGATATTGACCGAAGCCACCGCTCCACTCCCAGTTATTATTGAGAATAAAAACTACACTCATATTCCGCTTAGATGCCTCCGCTAGAAATATATCATAACTGCGAAGAACAGACTCATTGTATACAAGCGGTTTTTCTTGAAGAGAGGGGGATATGCGATAGGGATAGCGGTCGTCTCCTTCACTCGCTATCAATACACGTAGATTGGTAACTCCATGTTGTTTTAAAAAATCCAATTCCTTCTGAAGTCTCTCTAGTCCATCGTTAGCGGTGTCCATCGCGAGGAGTCCTCCATACCAATAGTTGGCGCCTATGAATGTATAAGGCTGATTTTTCAGAAAAAATTCTTGGTTTCTAGCAGAGATAAAATCGCTTTGTGAGAATAAGCAATTTGAAACGAAAAAACAGAGACTTAAATGAAAAACCTTCATCAATCTTGGGTCACTAGCCTCGTATAGGCTTGTAGAAATATAGCTCCTAGATTTTTATCCGGGGCTACATAATCTCTAAATTTCTCCATAGCATCTACATTTTTAGCTATGGTCTTTCTTGTTTTCGCCCATACGTCAGCCCATACGAGGTCTTTTCCCTCTCTCACTGTCTCTGCTATATGGAATAGAAGTGGATTATTCACTCCCATAGTTCCTATTTGCTTAGAAGATATGATGTGCACATTCTCTGATCGGCTCAGCACCTCGTGTATATTGTGATAACTACCGCAGGAGCCAAGAAAAACTATCTTAGTGCGAGGAGGTATTTGGTCTATGGTATTCATAGCATAGTAGCTATGACCTCTGTGTACAAAAAGTTGAATATCCTTTCGAAATGAATCCATAACTCCTATCAAATCTGCCTGCCCTTCGAGTTCAGATTTAGGATGATTGGCATATATGATAACTTTTTTTCCTTTTATGGACTCTATAGCTACGCATTTTTTTCTATTAACTATTCTATAGTGAGGGGTAGTAAATGTGGTGATAAAGGATGCGTATGATGCATCTCCGTCTTCGTCGTCATAGAAAAAATGTATCTGTCTGTGCACTCTATCCATGCCAAAGAGAGCCGAACTATCTATTTTATTTATTGGCTGTAGTTTATATTTCATAGCCATAGATTGAAACCACAGGGCATCTTTTTTCTCTGGTACAATAAATAGGCTTTTTAATAACCCATAGATAGCCACTCCATTTCTATTCCCTTCTTTTTCTGTGCGGGCATATTCTTGAGCTATATTTTCTCTCATATAGGTCAGTAATAAGGAATCATTGATACTGCTAAAGGCATTCGCCACATTGATGGCAGAGCTTAAATCCCCTTCGTTTTTATCGAGCTTATTCGTAAACTTTGTGATAAGCATTCGAGATTGATCCTTGGGCATAGTTTTAAGGAAATCTCCTAGTTTATTGAAGTTGGCAGCTATTTTTATGAAGGTTCTAAATTTATTATATTTGACCTTATCGAGCATTTTATCGCCGCTGATTTTTTCTTGATTGATTCTAAAAATAAGTCGTTCAAATACACCATTGAAGGTCGAGGTAAAAATTTCCTCTTCACTATATACTAGGAGGGTATAGAGTTCTTTCCAGTTAAAGTCATCTACGCAGGCAAATCTTTTCTTAGGATCTTTTTCATCATGTAGTTCGTTTATGATTCGCACATATTCTAGACTGGTGGCCTTTAGCTGCTGGTCTAGGGAGTGCTCTGCCATGATATAATCACTATTTCTGATTTCTATCATTTTTCGTAAAAATTTCCGTTTATCTAGAGATATGGTATGTGCGTCTTCTACGGTTATGAGATTGCCATCTACGATGTCATCTACTAGCACCATGCCCTTAGATAGAATATTATACTTATTAAAAAAACCGCGCATACCCATGATATTCATGCTGCCGCTATTCATGAGTATTTGCTTGATACCGGTCTCTCCTATCAGATAATTTTTAGCAATATTAGGTGCTAAAATAGCGCAAACCTCTATCACTGTATCTTTGTAGGGTCTTTCGCTGTATTTAGAAAATGCTTTGAGTACTTCCTCTGGATAGGTATGACAGGAAGATATCAAAAACTCTTTGGCATAAAAATCGTATTTGTAAAAATAAATATTTTTGACAGAATATAGTGGGTCTGTGATAAGGTATGAAATAACATCTTTATTCTCTGATGCCTTAACCAAACCTAAAGCATGAGAAAATAATTTCTGATAATAAAGTGGAATGTTATTAAATGTTTTGCCACTGATTTCTGTCAATGTCATATACATACCATAGAGTAGATTTCTGCGTTGGTATCCTGCTAATTGGGGGCTTTGATTCACTCTATTCTGAAAAGAGTCTACTAGTCCAAAATAAATCTGCCTATAGAGCTTGTTTTGCTCATCATTTTTTTTCAGTTCTATTTTACCATCTATGACTCCGTCTAGGCTATCTAGCCTGCGCTGCTCTCGGTCTATATAGCCATTGGTTTCATCTATGTTTTGAGCAATGAACTGGAGATGAGAGATGCAGAGAATAAAGAGGAATAGTTTTTTCATTTAGTATGATTGATTTTGACTATCTATATATTTTAGGGTGTTCTTTATTTTCACATATTCATAATCTATGACTGTAGTCGGTCTGAAAAGTTGAAAATAGATAGAGCCCCAGACGTTAAAATATCTTGACTTTTCATAAATACTTAGCTTCGTTTGCTTATCATTGACAGCTTCTAGTTTGTAAGAAAAGACATTGATTTGCTGATGTTTTTGATTCACAATACCATAAGTCAGTTTCTTCTGAGGTATTACGGTGGTAGTTTTATTTTCTATCGAATCCTGAGGGGTATAGTATTCTGTCCAGCGGGGAAGTATGCTGTCATAGATTCTATATTTTATGATTTCTTTTTTTGCTTTGACGTAGTAGCTCGGCTCGTATACGGCTTGCCACACCTGAGCTATAGGATAGTCTAGGGAATATTCTACCTGTCTAATTTTATCTTCGGGTACGAAAAAAGTAAGCCCAAGCAGCACGGCTACAGATAGAAAAATAGCTCCGAATACAAAAGAAGATAGACGAGCTAGAAAATTATTTTTGGAGGAATTCATAGAATTAATTAATAATTACAAAAATAGTGGATTCTAATCAATGGAATACTTTATGTCAGTGTATCTTCTTATCGCAAAATAAAGTGATATCAAAAGAAATAAGCATGTAAATCCAAGGATTATCCAAGTTTGATTTTCAAAAAAGGCATAAATTAGAGAGGAATAAATAACACTGCATGTTATCCAGCTAAAGTTGTATACATAATGATAAGGTATAGGATAATACTGCCTTCCCCATAGCATGCTAATGACTAACATACTAAAATAGCATACAAGCGTGGTCAAGGCGGATCCATAATAGCCCATATACGGAATTAAAATCCAGTTAAGAACAAGAGTAATTATAGCTCCAATGAGAGCAATGATAGCACCTTTGGTGTTATTATTGGTAGCCTTGTACCAGATAGATGTGTTATAGTACATGCCCAGAAAGAGATTGGCTAGTAATAAAAAAGGCAAAATGTCTATAGCTACTTTGTAATCAGATTGATTAATTGTGGCTATAAGTTCTCTATTGAGTGAAACTAGAACTAGAATAATGCAGCATACTATAACAAAATAGTCCATGACGAGCGCATAGGTCTTTTTAGCGTCTTTAGCGTCGGCTAGCTTAAAAAAATAGGGCTCTGCGCCCATTCGAAAGGCCTGTATGGCCAGCGTTATTATAATAGATAATTTATAATTTGCACTATAAATACCAACTGCAGCAGCATTTTCTGCCTGACTGCCTGGCAGCAGATACATGAGCATGGGTCTGTCTATCACTTCATTTACCATGCCAGCAGTCCCCACGAGGATGAGCGGAAGCGAATAAGATATGATTTCCTTAGATTGTCGTAGCTCAGACCAAGATATATTATTTACTATTTGGGGTGAGAAATATAGAAAAACAAGGGTCCATGGAATCATATTGGCCCAGAAGATGAGCTCTACAGGATCTTTGCTTATCTGAAAAGGCAACTGAATCTGACCGTTTAGCACAAAGGAGAGAAGGAAAATATTAAGGGCTATATTGATGAGGATATAGGCCGCTTTGTAGGATACGAATTGTATGGCTTTATTCTCTTGTCTCAGTTTGGCAAAGGGAATATTGCATAAATTTTCAAAAAATAAAGTCACCGTA
>CANESS010000129.1 GCA_947441115.1 Saprospirales bacterium
CAGCGATTTTAAAATCCATATCACCTAAATGATCTTCATCGCCTAGTATATCAGATAATATAGCGTAGTTGCCTTTGTCATCTGAGATAAGGCCCATAGCTATACCAGATACCCCGCTCGTAAGAGGTACACCGGCATCCATCATCGCTAGACTACCTGCACAGACAGAAGCCATAGATGAGCTACCATTAGATTCTAATATATCCGATACAATACGAATTGTATATGGGAAATTAGGGTCAAGGGCTTTCTCCAGCGCTCTCTGAGCTAGGTTACCATGACCTACTTCTCTTCTACCTACACCTCTATATGGATGTGCTTCACCTGTAGAGAAGGAAGGGAAGGTATAATGTAGTATAAATTTCTTGCTATCTTGGAATATAGCGCCATCGATGCTCTGCTCATCCATTTTAGTGCCCAAAGTCACTGTAGTCAGTGATTGCGTCTCACCTCTAGTGAATACTGCCGATCCATGTGGGGAAGGAAGGTAGCCGATTTCAGACCAAATAGGTCTTACATCTTTCATTCCTCTACCGTCTAGTCTCGTTTTATCATCGAGCATGACTCTTCTTATCGCTTCTTTCTTCGTTTTGCCATAGTAGAATTTAATTAAAAATTCGTTCGCTAGTTCTTCTTCTGTTAATGTAGCCTTACATTCTGTCAATATAGCATCCAATGAAGCACTGCGCACATCTTTACCACTAGCAGACTTCGCTACTTCTTGGATTTTAGCATACGAAAAGTCTTTGATTTTTTTGTATAAATCAAGGTCGCTTTTTTCATGTGAATATTCTCTCTTCTTTGTCTTTCCTGCATCAGCTTCTAGCTCTTTCTGCACTCGGCAGTGAATTTTGATCGTTTCATGCGCGAATAAAATAGCATCCGCCATTTCTTTCTCTGAAATTTCTTTCATCTCTCCCTCTACCATCATAATATCTTTCTCGGTAGCGGCTATGATCATATCGATATCGCTATTAGGTAGATCTTTTTGGTTAGGATTAATGACATATTCGCCATTGATTCTTCCTACTCTTACTTCACTTACAGGACCATTGAATGGTATATCTGAAACCATGATAGCGCAGCTAGAGGCTAGACAGGCTAGTGTGTCTGGCATGACCACATCGTCTCCACTGATGAGTGTGACCATAAGCATGGTATTCGCATGATAATCATCTGGGAAAAGTGGACGACAAGCTCTATCTATCAATCTACATATAAGTATCTCATGATCACTTGGTCTCATTTCTCTTTTTAGAAAGCCACCAGGGAATCTTCCTGTACTGGCGAATCGTTCTCTATAATCTACTGTCAAAGGAAGAAAATCTACATTCTCTCCAGCTTTATATTCTGAAACCACAGTAGCCATGATCATGGTGTTTCCTTGTCTTACGACTACAGACCCATGTGCTTGTTTGGCTAATTTGCCTGTTTCTATGGTGATCTCTTGTCCATTTGCATGAACTATTTTCTTACTAACTATATTCATTTTTTATTTCTTTATTATTTACAAAAAAAGCCGACAAATGTTAACTTATCGGCTTATAAATCAATTCAATACCTGAACAGCTTGAATTATCTTCTTAACTTCAATTTAGCTATAATCTCTCTATATCTGTTGATATCAGACTTAGATATATAATTAAGTAATTTTTTTCTCTGTCCTACTAGCTTTACGAGCGAAAGCATCGTGTTCTTGTCATTTTTCTGAGCTCTAAGGTGCTGCGTCATACTAGATATACGCTCTGTAAGCATTGCTACCTGTACTTCTGATTTCCCAGTGTTAGTCTCTGCACCACCATGCTCTAGTGCTAATTCTTTTATTCTTTCTGATGTTAAAGCCATATTACTTTAAATTTTTTTTTTATGAGGGTGCAAATATAGTATTTATTTTTTGAATTTCAATGAGTTTTTTAGTCCAATGCTATTTTTTGAGAATATATTTTATTGTTTATCTGCAATTTAACTATATAAATCCCTTTTGATAGCGATGATAAATCCATGATTTCATTTGGAAAATGCTTCGTGTTTATTAGCTTAGTACCTTCTAGACTGTATATTTCAATATTGGTCATATCGCTGACATTCAGAAGTTTAAATAATTTATTTTGAACAGAAGTTAATTGAGGAAGATTTTTGTTCGTTTGTGATATACTTCCTGTCGTGGGAGAATTACGAACATCCCGAATAATTTTATTTGAACTGGCAGGATTTGGCAACGCTCCAAACTGACTGGAATACATCCAACAGGTGACCGTGTCGTTATTTTTTAAGGTAGAACTGATATAGGTATCTTCAAAGCCTTTCGGGCCTATGTTTTTGCTATTGACCTTCCATTGATATTCTGGTGTGGAGCCACCATTGGTAGGAAATGCTTTAAAGGTAAGTACCTCATTGGGGTTTTTGTCGTCTAAGACCGAAGGACTTATAATTCTAATCTCTACTTGAGCTAGATCAGAATTAGTCAATTCATCAAAGCTGTAGGTAAATTTACTGCTAGGTTTGTCGCCAGAGGTGTTATTGTCATTATCCACGGCATTGAGGTAGGCCTCAAGCGTCACAGTTCCTGTACCCTTAGCAGGAGCATTCCAGCGAGCTGAAACTTGAAATTTACCTGAAGTGCCAGATATTTTCTGCTTGTGTTCCCATATATTTCCAGACAATTGGCAATCTGCTGACGGATTGGAAAAACTGCCCTTTCCTCCATGGCTCATCTGAAATCCAAATCGATTCAATGCGCCAGAATTAGAGCCATAAATGGTGATAATGTATGGGGTCGTAGGAGAATATTTAACCATTTTATCTAGATTGGCCGCATCTCTTAGTATGACGCTATCTATGGTAGTAGTGGTGCTAGAGCCGCTATGACAATTGTTGCAATTAAAATTGGAGCTTCCGGCTCCAGAAGAATTACTGCTATACAGTGTCCACAATAAAATAGCGGCGGCTAAGACATATAGGTGCTTTAGTTTCATCTTGTGTTATATTTTAGTCTTTATCTTTCAAGAAATAGTCGATAATAGAACTGGCTAATGCAAAAAGAATGCTGAATGCAAATGTGTATTTCCAATTGGTGAATTCTAATGAATCGACTAATTCATCTGCAAAATAAACAATAATGAAATTAACGACAAAAGAGAATAGGCCGAATGTCAAACAGTTTAACGGAAAAGTAAATAATTTTAAAATAGGTTTAACGAAAGTATTCAAAATGACAAGGGCTGCGAGAAAAACGACTATAGACTTAAAGTCATTAGGATTAGTGACACTTATATATTGTCCATTATTATAAAAGACTACAAAAAGGCTCAGAACAGCTGTTAGTATTAGAAATTTAATAATAAAATTCATATATAGACGATTTACCAGAACAAATATAGCTTTTATTTTATTTTTGCTTCATCATATAAAATAATGTAATGAGCGAAAAAAATGTGCACCCAGAGAGTTTAATGATGACGCTGGGTTATAACCCGGAGTGGTCAGAAGGTAGTGTCAAAACACCTATTTTTCAAACGAGTACCTTTGTATTCAAATCTGCCGAGGAGGGTAAGCGGTTTTTTGAAGTCATTACTGGCAAGAAGGCCTTGGAGCCGGGCACGACTAACGGATTAGTTTACAGTCGATTTAATAATCCAAATTTGGAAATCGTAGAAGGCCGATTGGCCGTATATGAAAAAGGTGCTGAAGATGCCTGCGTATTTGAAAGTGGTATGGCGGCTATCTCCACGGTGATGCTAGAATTTATGCGTCCAGGTGAAGTGGTTTTACATTCTAATCCACTCTATGGTGGTACGGATACATTCTTCAAAGCTATTTTATCTCGCTATCATATTGGCTCGCATGGTTTTATGCCAGGAGATAAAGAAGCGGATATATTAAGTGCCATAGAGGCGGCAGGGATTAAAGATAAAATTTCGGTCATATTCGTAGAGACCCCGGCTAACCCAAATAATGTGCTAATAGATATCGCCATGTGTGTATCGATTGCGAAAAAATTATCTACACCAGATAAAAAGATACTGGTAGTAGCTGACAATACCTATATGGGCCCAATTTGGCAGCATCCTATACCTATGGGTGCAGATATATGTGTTTACAGTGCTACTAAATACTTAGGGGGTCATAGTGATATAGTAGCAGGTGCATGTATGGGAAGTAAGGAGCATATAGCCCGTATCAAAAAAATGAGAAATAATCTGGGTGGAATGAGCGGTCCTCATACAGCTTGGTTATTGACTAGAAGTTTAGAGACTCTGAAGCTAAGAATGGAAAAGCAGTGTGAAAATGCGAAAGTGTTGGCTAAGTACTTGCGAAGTCATCCTAGGGTAGAAAGAGTTTATTACTTCGATCAGTTTGAAGATGCAGAGCAGGAGAGATTATATAAGGCACAGTGTTCTGAACCAGGCGCTATGATATCTTTTGATGTCAAAGGTCGTGAAGCGGAATGCTTTAAATTCTTGAATAAACTGAAATTGATCAAGCTAGCAGTGAGTCTTGGCAGTACAGAGAGTTTGATTCAGCATCCTTATTCCATGACGCATGCAGGTGTTCCAGAGGATATTAAAGCAAAAATTAATGTCACGGATAAACTAATTCGATTTTCCGTAGGTGTAGAAAATCCATTGGACCTCATCGCCGATATAGATCAAGCCTTTACTTAAAAACCTGCACACATGCGAGTAAGTGTAGTAGTACCATGTTATAACGAGGAGTCGGTCATAGAAGAGACCAATGCTCAGTTGAATTCAGTGCTTGCTGGGGCCTTTGCTGACTATGAAATAGTCTATGTAAACGATGGAAGTAAGGATAGAACCAAGGATTTATTGCTTTCATTCAAGGAGGATTTCTCTAAGGTAAAATCCATTCATTTTTCTAGAAATTTCGGTCATCAGCCAGCAGTTTCTGCAGGAATTAAGCATGCTACTGGAGACTATATTATCATCATAGATGCGGATCTTCAAGACCCTCCTGCCTTAATCCCCGACATGGTGA
>CANESS010000130.1 GCA_947441115.1 Saprospirales bacterium
AATAACGCGCACAATTTAATACGAATGTCTTCTATAGCTGGCTATCCTGAAGAATATTTAAAACCAGGAGTAGTAAAAACAGAAGCCTATGAGGCTATTGGTGATCCAGCTACGGTACTCTATAATAATTCACTAAATTCTCCCGATCCTATTTCTAGAGAATTTAATCAAATAGGCGAGAAGTGGCTTAATAAAACCTCTGGTCAACCATTTCCTGCAAGAAGCTATTTTCTAAAAGATAGAAATAATAAGTTATGGCATATCGTTTTCACTACCTATGATGCAGCCAGTAAATCTATCAATATTGCATTTATAAATAAGGGAAGTATATCTTCTATATCGTCTGGCTATCCTGAAGAAAATGAAATAAAAGTTTATCAAGATGGATCTGATTTGAAAATGGTCAGTAAAACTCAAGGTGTGCAAAAAAAAATAGTAACCTTATTTGATATTACAGGCAAAGTATTGTATAAATCAACTATGGGAGCTGATTTGAAATTAGATGTGAATGCGTTTAAAAACAAGTTACTCTTCTTACAAATAGAGAATGATTCTCAAATTTATTCTCATAAATTATTTGTACATTAAGGTCAATCGTGAGGCATTCCCTTGTTTTTTTCTTTTTGGTTTTCGTTTCTTCAACTCCGTTATTTAGTCAAGAATTTATAGTTCAGCATTCTATCACTAATGAGCCTTTAGAAGGAGTTACCTCAATTCTTTTCTTCAAGAATAGGTCTCTTGAAGTCACAAGATCTAATTTTAAGGGAGAAGTTTATTTTAAGTATTTCGCAGAATGGGACTCGGTCATTATGTTTAAACTAGGAATGACTCGCATTGTCATAGACAGATCCCTCTATACTAAATCGGTTTTTATGAAGCCGATAAAAAATTTATTAGAAGAGGTATTGGTTACCGGTCAGATTGTACCAGGAAATAAATATCAATCTCCATTCAAAATTAAATTTTATACTGCAGAAGAAATTAAGAATAAAAATGCGGTGACTCTAGCTGATTTTTTATTGACAGAAAATAACTTTACGATAACCCAAGATCCCATATTGGGCACTAAAGTTTCCATTAATGGAATGAGTGGCTCTGACTTAAAGCTAATGATCGACGGCATACCTGTGGCAGGAAGATTAAACGGCAACATAGATTATTCTCAAGTCTTATTGGGTAATATAGAAAAAATAGAAGTGGTCGATGGACCACTTTCTACGATCTACGGAACCAATGCTACAGGCGGTGTTATAAATTTAATTACGAAAACAGGAACAGCCTATGAGTCTAATATAAAAGCGAACCTATATGCAGAATCTGTAGGTGTGGTGAATGCCAATGCATATTATAATACATCTGTCAAAGGCCATAGATTAAGTCTAGGTGTTCATAGAAATGTTTTCTTTGGTTGGGATCAGAATGAAGATTCTCTAAAAGGAGCAGTCAAACCTATTTGGCGAGATCTAGCATGGAACCCTAAGGAGCAATTTATGGTTAATACATCCTACTATGCCCCATTGTCTAAAAAGACGAGTCTGCATATGAAAATAAATGGATTTTGGGAAAGTATTATGAATAAATTAAATCCTGCATCTTCTCAGCAAATCGTGGTGAATGATGAATACTACAAGACTACTAAGTTTAACGTAGGAGGCAATACTAATACTATATTCTCAAAGTATGTAGAGTGGCAAAATTACTTCAACTTTAATTATTTTTCGCGAAATATTGAGTACTATAATCAAGATTTAACAGCAGGTAGTCGGACATATTTAAGAGATGTCAATGAAAAAATTTATAACATCTTCGGACGGTCTCAAATCAAGCATGAAATACCAAGTAAAAGGCTTAACTTGCTCTATGGTGCAGACTACAATATGGATATCGGTAATTCTCAGAAGTTGGATTCTGGTGCCAAGGCAATAACTGATTTAAGTTTATTCGTAATGGCTAACTATAAGTTCTCTGAGAAACTCCTTATGCAGCCAGGTTTAAGATATAGTATTAATAATGTAGCGCCCACTCCCATATCTACTACTGTTAACTTTAGATATGAACTCAGTAAACATTTTAGTTCCAGATTTGCATTTAGCCGAGGCTATCGCATACCTGAGTTAAAGGAGCTTTACTTTACGTTTATTGACATTAATCATAATATTACTGGAAACCCTAATTTGACGACAGAAACCAATGATAATTTCCAATTTGGCATAGATGTCAAACCAGAGAAGGTAAAAGCTTCTAGCAGTTTGGTATCATATTCATCCTCACTAAACTTCACTTATTTCAATAAATCAAACGCCATAGATATAGTCAATGTTAATTCGAATACAAATGAATTTAA
This sequence comes from Saprospirales bacterium, assembly GCA_947441115.1. Lineage (GTDB taxonomy): Bacteria > Bacteroidota > Bacteroidia > Chitinophagales > JADJOU01 > CHPMRC01. Next base: position 2,345 of record CANESS010000130.1, read on the forward strand.
GTATCTGAACATAGGCAATGTGAGAGGGCTTATAACTAATATAGATAATCGTGTAAAATATAAAGATTACATTTTCGTGCTTGGCACCTCGTTTAATGGTTTCCAGCGTTTATTCAGCAACTCAACGAATCAACTGGATTATTTTTTATTTAACTGGACGATTAACGCCAATCTAACTTATTATTATAAAAAGTGGGATATGAAATTTACATCTGTCAATAAGTTTAATTCGTACAATCCTTTCGTAGTTTATAATTTACAGACTAATAGTGTAGAAGAGTCTGTTATACCAGCTTTTATGTATTCTGACCTTAGTGCTTCTAAAAATATATGGAATGATAAATTGAATATTACAATAGGCGTTAAGAATATTTTAAACATTATAAATCTGCGAGTATCTGGCTTCTCGGGAAATGTACATAGTGCGCCGAATAGTGAAGTCAATAATCTATGGGGAAGAACCATTTTTACAAGTATCACCTTAAATCTAGACAATGTTAAGTAAACTATTTTTTGGGATCATTGTTTTTCCAACTGTACTCCTAACTTCATGCCTAAAAGAAATAGACGGGCCTATAAATGTTGAGTTATCTCCTTTTCCTAAGGTAGAACTCAATCTGGACCAAGCTAATGAGTATAAGGCTAAAATTTATTATCAACTAGCATCAAGATCTATTGTCAAAACATCGGATAACCTTAGTTGGCATATAGCTTTTGCGAATGATCCTACTAATATGAACAAAGTCATTATGAATTATGCCTTTGGGAAAAGCTGCTGGGGCACAACAAAAAATGATACGCTATGGTCTAGATCTATTGAACAAGGATTTTTTGATACTGTAAAAAAACCTATCTATGCAAACTATTATGATAGCGCTGCAGATTTATTTTCAAGAGGTTTGTTCAATGTATATTATCTAAGTTATCCAGGTGTTTACTTTCCTAGTATCAAGTTTCATATACTTACCTATAACCCGACTGAAGTTAGTTTCCGCTTTGCCAATATAGATGGTACTAACGAAAAAACATTGACCATTCCGTTAAATTCTTCTACCCATTATACCTACGTCTCTCTAGTTACGGGTAATGTTCAGGATATAGAGCCTACGGACAAAATGAGTTGGGATTTTGAAGTGACTAGATATACCACCTTTGTCACAGATTTTAGTCAACCACAAATGTACGGTGTAGCCGGACTTATCTCCAATCCTTCCAAAAATGCTAAAATAGCGAAGCTAGAAAATGTCAATCTTGAAAATATAAGTGAAACTAGTTTATCTACTTTTAGTTACTCTAATAAGCCAACGGCCATAGGCAATGATTGGAAAAAATTTAGTAATGGGGGGCCGGATGGTTTTTATTCTATTCCACCTCGCAGCTATGTAGTAAGTGTAGCGGATAAAAAACACGGACTGCAATTTGTTTCATTTACGAAAACGATAGATAATAAGCCAGTAAATGGGTTTATTGCTTTTTTACAAAGAGATTTTTAATTACTTTACAAACTCTCCTTTCATAAACATATACGATTCCTGCACAACACCATAGCGGTCGTAAATATGCAGCACACCCGTTCCATTGCTCAATGAACCAGGAAAGAGGGGTCTACCATTTTCAAGATACGCTCCTAGGGCTGTCCATGTTTTACCATTCCTATATTCTACCTCTGTCCAGCGCGCTCCCGACGGATAGAAGTGCCGGCGCGTGCCATTTAACTTATCATCTATGTAAAATTCCTCCATTTCCACTTCCCCATTTGCGTAGAAATCTCTAGATATGCCATTTAATATATAATTTGAGTAGTTTTCTTCTCGCATTAATTTGCCACTAGTATCATTATAGGTTCGTTTTACATACTTACCTCTTTCTAAGTCATAGCTAATTTCTTCTATAATGGTATGGCCATCAGTGCCATAGAGCTTTGATTTTCCTACTAGGCTGTCATCTTGGTAGTTGTATTCAGCAGCTATTTTTCCCTGAATAGTATATGCTTTACTTTCACCATTCAATTTTCCTTTTCTAAAGGACTGTTCCCATATCTTAAAGCGCTTCTGCTTATTAAGACTATCAAGGATAGAATATACAAATGTTCCAGACTTCATCTTATCTATATAATAGCCGTCTATACAAACTAAAACTGGCTGCTGTATCCTGACAAGGCTAGTCTTTCTATCATCCAGATCGAAAAAATCCATATCCATTGTTTCGTAATTTTTAGTTAGTCCGCTATCTCGGGAGGCAGTCGTTTGATATTTCCCATCTATGTCATATACTAAGTAGGATTTCTTGGTATACTTAAAGTCAGGAATATCTTCTGAATTTATCACCTGACTATTAATACGATTAATACAGAGGCATAGAAATAAGGCAAGTAATAGTTTGCGCATTGTTTACTGTTTAGTTAATCTAATATAGGCATAAAATCTCTATATGGATTTTTTTATTCATCACTGCTTATAGCCAGGGCAGGCAGGAGAGAAAAATGTCCAAGAAATTGTCAAAAATAGGTTAGCGAAATCGTCATTTCCATTCATAGAGCCGCGCTGCTTTCCTTCTTGACCGATAGCAGGTCCGAGTTCTTTACTGCGATCGTAAAGATG
>CANESS010000131.1 GCA_947441115.1 Saprospirales bacterium
CAAGATGGCTTTGGAAATGTTTATTGTCAATGGATTAAAATTTCAAACATAGTTTATTTTTTGTTAGGATTTTGGTTAGCTTTTCTATCATTAAGACGATTTTATAATTCAGATTTAGCAAGATTTGTTTGCTTTATTATCTTTTTAGGAAGCAATATGCTTTTCTTTACCTCCTATCACTATGGTATGTCGCACGTTCCACTTTTTTTTCTATACGCACTTGTGATTTATTGGAGCCTGGCGTTTCATGAGCACCCAACATTTAAAAGATCCATATTAATTGGATTAGCGATAGGACTGGTTATACTCATTAGAGCTACAGATATCATCATATTACTCATCCCACTATTGTATGATGTTTATGATAAAAAGTCATTAATAGAAAAATGGCAATTTATAAAATGTCAACGATGGAAATTACTAGTTGGAATTTTTATAGCATTTTTGCCAATAGTTCCGCAATTGATCTACTGGAAGATAATGTCTGGTAGCTACTTTTACTATAGTTACGGAAGTCAAAAGTTGGATTTATCGAATCCACATATCCTTGATGGTTGGTTTGGCTCAGATAATGGTTGGTTGCACTATTCTCCCATGATGCTTTTATCAGTATTTGGATTGATAATGTATAAAATGAATAAAAAATGGGCTTTGGTATCTATAATTATAATTTTTGGGTATAGTTATCTTATTTATTCTTGGTTTTGTTATCAGTATGTCAACGGATTTGGCTCTCGACCTATGATAAATATCTATGCTATTCTCGCCTTTCCTATGGCGGCTTGCATTCAATATGTTCTCAGCAAGAAGGCGATTTTTAAGTTTGGACTATCCTTGTTTATCATAGCGACTATCTATATAAATTTAGCATTTACATATAAACAATTAAATGGTCAGTTGTGGTCAGAATATTCCAGCCTTGCATATAATGCCTCTACTTTGTTTAAATCCAAATTAGACAAATTGGATTTGGTGACAATGGATATTCCTTATATACAGCCGCGAGACCATACAAATTTCAGTAAAAGAACGATAGTATCTAATTCATTTGAAAGTGATAGTATTGTATTTTTTGATTCTTTATCTTCTTCTAAAGTCTTTTATCTTTCTGACTTGGAATACTCTCCCGTACTCTTACATCATGTTCTAAAGAAAAAGGAATTAGAGAACCTTCGACACATTAAAATATCAGGAAAGTTTTTATTAAAGAACTCTCCATATTACTATTATAAAATGTCTGAATTAGCATTCAATGTAAAACGCAATGGTATTTCAATTTTCAATAAAGCATGCAAAATTGATAATAAATTGAGAAATGGTTTAGGAGACACCATTCCTATCAATATTTTTGAAGTAAAATTAAATCAATGGTCTGCGATAGAATACTTCATTCCATACCCTATCCATAAAGATTTGTATGAAGGAGACGTATTTGAAGTATATATCAATAATCAAGCGAAATCTAAAATATTAGTAGATGATGTATCTCTAAGTTTCATCTATAAATAATAGGTTTTTTTACCCCTTTTTCACTATCAATACCATATTTTCTTCTAGTAGCATAACGCCATATTCAAAACTATATCTATACTGACTGCCTGATTTTGTATTGTATAGATAGGTCATGTAATCTAGAAGGAAACCTTTATCTGTTAGTTTTTTGAGAGAGGTTTTGAGTTTTTCATTTTCACCTAAAACTTCGACCAGTATGCGCCTATTTTTTCTTAAAATATTCTGAATCGAACGCATTTCTGCACTCGTATCGCTATTGAGATTATTGTTATACTGATTTCTACAGCCCTCATCGCAGAATTTTTTATCTGCTCGACCTTTTAAGACTTTGGAGCATTCGAGGCATAGTTTTTCATTCATAATCAACTGTTTAATTTGTGAATTTGTGGCTATCTTCAAACAAATATATCCATTTTTAATCATTTGCAAATGTTTTTATTCGACTACAATTACTTAGACTCTTGCTATCCGTTACCCCATGCCCCCATCTTTGCACTGTCAATTGCAATTAGACATAAACAAATTTTAAAACATTAATCATTTCACAAACCATTTAAATTACACACAACATGAACACAATTAAAAATTCAGTAAGACTTATAGGTAATTTAGGCGCAGCTCCTACGATCATCAATACAGACAAAGGTTCTAAAATAGCCCGAGTATCCATAGCCACTTCCGATTACTATTATAATGATAAGAAAGAGAAGGTAACAGATACTTATTGGCACAATCTTGTTTTCTTTAATAAATCAGCAGAATTGGCTGAAAAGCTATTAGCCAAAGGCACAGAGTTAGCTATCGAAGGCAAATTGGTCAATCGCAGTTATGAAAAGGAAGGGGAGAAGAAATATATTACCGAAATCGTAGTGAATGAATTTAATCTATTTAAGAAGGAAGCACAAGCATAATACTTCAAACCATTTATGATCAAAGGCGCGAATACTCTTCGCGCCTTTTTTTTTAATTCAATATGTTATTCTCACTGTATTACAGGTCTTGATTGCGGTAGTCAGTCATTATTTTATTATCCTCTACGCTCATTTTATTAGTTTAGCACACATTTTATTAGCATGTCTTTAAAAGAATTTATTCATCAAATCCCTAAAGCTGAGCTTCATCTGCACATTGAAGGCACACTAGAACCTGAGTTGTTTTTCAAATTGGCGAGTAGAAATGGTATAGAGATACCTTATACTTCGGTTGACGAGCTGCGCAATGCATATCAATTCGACTGCTTGCAGGATTTTCTAGATATATACTACCAAGGCACACATGTATTGATAAACGAAGAAGATTTTTATGATTTGACATGGGAGTATCTGACCAAATGCAAAGAGCAGAAAATTATCCATACAGAGATTATGTTTGACCCGCAAAGTCATACAGAAAGGGGAATAGCATTTAAAACAGTCATCCAAGGAATATCAAGAGCTTGTCAGCAGGCAGAAAAAGAATATGGGATATCTAGTTTTCTAATTATGTCTTATCTCCGCCACCTATCGGAAAAGTCTGCATTTGAGATATTAGAACTATCGAAACCATTTAAACATCTGATAAAAGCCGTAGGTCTAGATTCTTCAGAATTAGGGCACCCACCTTCGAAATTTCAACGAGTTTTTGAGGCATCCGTAGCCGAAGGCTATATCCCCCTGGCTCATGCTGGCGAGGAAGGACCACCAGACTATATATGGCAAGCGATAGACGTATTGAAGATAAAGCGCATCGATCATGGAAATCGATGTCTAGAAGATGAAAAATTAGTGCAAGAAATCATTCGAAGAGATCTGGCTCTGACCGTTTGTCCCCTATCTAATACTGCCCTGCAGGTGGTAGAAGACATCAAAGACCATCCTCTTAAAAAAATGTTGGACTTAGGGTTGAGAGTCACGATTAACTCTGATGATCCCGCTTATTTTGGAGGACAATTGATGGCTAATTTCGAGGCTATTATTAGGGCTTTAGATTTAGAACAAAAAGAAATAATTCAGCTGGTGAAGAATTCATTTCAGTATTCACTATTAGATGATAGAGTAAAAAGCATGAGAATAACTGATGTAGAAAATTTTATAGAACAATGAATGAAACTATAATCGCCCTTGCCACACCCCAAGGTTCTGGAGCTATAGCCGTTATTCGATTGAGCGGAACGCAAGCTATAGAGGTAGTCGATAAGATTTTTTTTAGTAAGAAAAACCTAGAAAATCTTACAAGCCAATCTGTTGTGTTTGGTACAATTAAGAAAGAAGATGAAATAGTCGACGAAGTTTTGATTTCGGTTTTCCGCAACCCTAAATCTTATACTGGAGAAGATACTGTAGAGATTTCCTGTCATGGGTCTCCTTATATTATAAAGACTATTTTAGAATTATTGGTTCAGAATAATGTGCGTATGGCGCAGCCAGGAGAATTTACCCAACGAGCTTTTATGAATGGCAAGCTAGACCTTGCTCAGGCAGAAGCTGTGGCAGATTTGATCGCTTCAGAATCTAAGGCATCGCACAGCATAGCGCTGCATCAAATGAGAGGAGGTGTATCGAATGAACTCGCTACCTTGAGAGAATCATTGATCAATTTTACGGCCTTAATCGAATTGGAATTGGATTTTGGAGAAGAAGATGTTGAATTTGCAAATAGGGAAGAGCTATCGAGCCTCGTTCAGAATCTAGAAGTCAAAATTCAGAATTTAATCGAGAGTTTCAATTATGGAAATGCGATTAAAAATGGTGTGCCAGTAGCCATAGTAGGTTATCCGAATGCCGGTAAGTCTAGTCTGCTCAATCTGCTGCTCAATGAAGAGCGCGCCATAGTGAGCGATATAGCTGGAACTACCCGTGATACGATAGAAGAGGTCTTGACTATTGAGGGCATTCAGTATCGGTTTATAGATACTGCGGGCCTTCGCCAGTCAGATGATATAATAGAGAATATAGGTATCGAACGAACCAAATTAGCTATGACCAAAGCAGATATCATCATTCATATATACGATATAAGAGATGAAGAACATGGTCAAAATGCCATCAGTCCATTTCAGGATGAGATAGCGCGCGAAGGGAAAAAACTAATACAAGTAGCCAATAAAATAGATCTGAAAGAGGAGCTCTATACAAGTGATACAATTATTTTTCTATCTACTAAGACTAAACAAGGGCTAGATGATTTGAAAAGAAAAATGGCTCAGATCCTAGAAGTGACAAAATTTGAAAATTCAGTCATTATATCCAATCTTCGTCACCTCGAATCTCTCAAACTGGCTATGATCTCTCTACAAGAAGTCAAACAAAGTATGATCCAAAACCTCTCAGGCGATTTACTTTCTTTTCACCTCCGAAATACCCTTCGCCATATCGGTGATATTACGGGTAATATAGATATAGATAAAGACATATTGGGAACAATTTTCGG
>CANESS010000132.1 GCA_947441115.1 Saprospirales bacterium
AGGAACTAAAAGAAGCATACCTTTCATCTTATATTTTGAATCATACGATAGCACTAGCATTCGCTAGTATGCTAAGAAAATTGCTAGGCAGTTATGGCCTCATAGTGTTAGACCTTAATATGAGAGAAGTTAAAGAAGCTATGGTGCCAGTTTTTGAAAAAGAAATAAAAGAAAGTTTTTCTTTCAATACGTTGAAATCTAATTTAGATTTTATCCGAGAGAACTATTCAGTGCAGGCGGAGCCGAGAGATATCAATTTATTTGAATATAGAGATGGAGAACGTAAACGAATTGATAGAATCGAAGAGAATCTTCTAGCCAAATTAAAATCAAGTCCAGAAAGTTTTAGTCCGAATGTCATCTTAAGACCACTAATGCAGCAGACGGTATTGCCTTCTATCGCTAATATTGGAGGCGGTGCAGAAGTGGGCTATTGGTTGCAGTTAAAGCCTATTTTCGATTCTGCCCATATAGATTTTCCCGTGATACTTCTTCGTGATATTGTCTCGGTTTTAGATACTAAGTCTTGGGAAAAGTGGACATCTTCTGGCTATACTGAACTAGATTTTTTTCTACCTATCAATGAATTGATAAAGAAAATTGCCTTAAAAGATTCAGATTTAGAATTAGAATTTTCTAGAGTAGAAAAGGAACTTATCATCCAATTTGCAAGCCTGGAAACTTTAATGACTTCCATAGATAAATCACTAAAAGGATCCTACGAATCTGAATTGGTTAAGCTGAAAAAGTCAATTGAACTCCTTTATAGCAAAGCCCTCAAGGCAGAGAAAAGAAAACATGAGGAGAGTATAGTCACATTTGAAAAAATTAAGTCTAAAGTGTTTGAAGATAATTATCTGATAGAGCGAAAGGAAAATTTCTCCGCGTATTATTTGAAAGGAGGGAAAGACTGGATAAGCGATATGATAGCCGTTTCAAATCCTTTAAATGCGGAATGGAAATTGAATCTAGTTTAATTTTGTAGATATGAATCAACTAACCAAATTAGTCCATGAAATGGAAGATTATGTGAGCAAATATGAGTTCGTGAATGAAGAATTCTCAGCGGCCTCTGTCGGCTGGCAAATAGAGCACAGCATGCTGACTATCAATAAAATAATTTATGCACTGGAAAAATCAAATCCTTCGAAGTATCAATGGAGTTTTAAACTGTCACGCTATATCGTATTTACTCTAGGCAAGATACCACGAGGTAAGGCAAAAGCGCCTAGTGTGGTATTGCCATCTGAAACTATTTCTCTGGATACTATAAAATCACAAATAGCTGAAGCTAAAATTCAAGCCACGAAACTAGATAGTTTACTAGCGAGTTCCTACTTTAAACACCCTATTTTCGGGGATTTAAAATTGAAACAAGCCATTCGAATGCTTGAAGTCCATACAAGGCATCATTTGAGCATTATACGGGATATTTTGAATTAAAGTCAAGAAATTAGATAGAAATTAAAATCTATTATTTTCTTTTATATAAAAACATATTAATTGTAGCTTTTTTCAATTTCAAAATCAACTGAAAATTTTCAATAAGGCTTATTTAGATTATACTGCATCGCAAAAAAAGTTTGATGTGTCAAAATCTTCATTATATTCTAATCAGATAAACTATGATACGGAAAAGCTAAAGTATGAGGCTGGCAGAATTGCTTTGCAGGAGCTGAATACCTCAAAGTCAAATTTAGTTAACTCCATATCTAGTAATGTAAAAGAAAAGTACGAGATGCTCTTTAACGCTCTCGTTCTTAAAATTTATGATGGATCATTTTTAAAGTAAATCTATGCTACATAGATATCATCAATCATCGGAGTATGAAAAATTATGGCAACCTAAGGCGAATGCCTTTTATCAATCTAAGTACCCAGAATGTGTGATTAATCGATATGATTCAAACTTTATCCAAGACATAGACTTTCAGAAAAAAGATATAGATTTAACCATAGTGATAGAGGATAGAAGTATACATATTTCTGAAAAGTTTCGCAAAGAGGATTATGGTGACTTACTAATAGAGCTCTATAGTAAGTATCCTACCCACCAGGGCTGGATGGAGAATAGTCATGCGGACTATTTAGCATATTATGCGAAGGATAGTGTCTATATAGTAGATAAACCCCTTCTGATAAAATGGTTTGAAGCAGAGAATTTCGTTATTAAATTATCTACTGAAATTGAGAATTTTTATAGTAAACATATTGCCTCTTCGGCTCGAAGTAAGATCGAGTGGACTACTAAAAATGAAAATAAAATTCAAATTGATTTGATTCAAGCTTTTAATCAATCCGGCTCAGACCAATGGCATACATTGAGTCTGGCTATAGCTTGGAATGATCTGAAAAATGAAGGACTGTCGTTTAAGAAATATAAGTTGAGTAATAACCTAAGTTAGTTCGTTATATTTTCTTGAATTTCATTTATACTGATATATCTTCCTGTCTTTATATCATCTTCGAGGACTTTGTATTTTTCCTTTCCTTTTTCTAGATAGTACTGAAGCATCATTCGTTCATAAGTTTCTTTAAACCAATGAATTCTCTGCTGAATCCGAGTAGCATAGAAGGTTTTGTTTTCCTTTTTATTCTCAATAAATTTCATTATGGATTTCCAAATGAGGTCTAATCCCAATTTTTCAACTGATGAGAATGTAAATATACTTTCTGAAATATTCAAATCTGACTTCAAAAGGTGAACCGAATTCCCAATTTCTTTTTTTGATAATTTGGCGGCATTCAATAGTTCGCCATCAGCTTTATGAATGATATAAAAGTCAGCGACCTCCATAATTCCTTTTTTAATCCCTTGCAGTTCGTCCCCCGCCGCTGGCATGAGCAGAAGAATAAACGCGTCGCATAGATTTTTGACTATAGTTTCGGATTGCCCCACTCCTACCGTTTCTACTAAGATGATATCATAACCTGCTATTTTAGCTAATTCTATATTTTTATGGGTGTTGATTCCTAGTCCTCCCAGTCTATTAGAGCTAGGTGAAGGGCGAATAAATACATGATCGAGACTACTTAGCTCTGTCATGCGAGTCTTGTCACCTAATATACTTCCCTGTGTCAATTCACTGCTAGGATCTATAGAAAATACGGCAATGCTATAACCAAGGCTATGCAGATAAACTCCTAGGGCCTCTATAAAGCTACTTTTCCCTACACCAGGGATACCGCTTATGCTTAATACAAGAGAGTTGTTCAATTTGCCCTGTTGCTGCTCTATAAATCTATCAGCTATGATATTATCTTCTAGTCTGGTGCTCTCATTGAGAGTGACCATTCTAGCTAATGCAGCTATATTTTTATTGAGAATGCCCTCTTCTAAGTTTTCCATTCAGAGGAATTATATTTTTAGAATTATTGTATTCTAATTTCACTAGAGAAGACATCGAACTCTTTCTCTTTTTTTGCTAAATAAGTGCGTTTTTCGGTATCCTTTACTAGTTCTATAATAGGATTAGTGCCTTCACTCATTTTTTCAAATTTAGCTTCCTGATGATAATGGTCACCAGTTATAGGTGCTGTCATCCAGTCCGCATTTCGCTTTACATATCGTATATTTTCATCTACAAACATAAACTGATTATAGCGATATTGATCCCTAGTGACTCCTCTGTGCTTGTACCAGAAACTCTGGGTAAGAGGAAAACTATAGTCAGAATTTTTAAATAAAGTCGTCGTCTGTTCTTCTCCCACAGCTTCTAAAAGACTATGAAACATAAATCGGCTGCTAATCGGCTGGTCTATAGTTTTAGCAGCATTGCCGCCTGGTGGCAGCCAAAATAGAGGCACTCGATTTCCACCATCATTCACATTGGAAAAATGATAATACCAATCCTGCTCACCAAAATTATCGCCATGATCTGCACAAAAAACAACTAGGCTATTTTTATCTTGATGAATAGTTTCTACAAATTGATTTAAATCATTTTTGATAATCTGGTAACTGGTCATCTGGCGATGGTAGATTAAGTCAGCATACTTTTGATTGATAACGGGGTTGTCGTTTATAAGAAAATTCTGATTGACTATTTTGAAAAGAGTTATGCTTTCCATCGTCTTTTCCCATAAGTTCTTGCCTGTCAGACCGAAGGTATCCGCTACATGATATGGAAAATGTGTTTCCATAAGATTGATAAAGAAAAAGCAAGGTTGATTTAGTTTGTCATTTTCTTCTATAAGCTGTAGTACCTTGGCGAAATTATCTCTATGCGTATTCTGTCCCCAGCAGGTCGCTACCTGCAGATCTTCACTCAGTTTATCACTGATGAGATCTTTTGAAAAGAGTATTTTACGCACTCTAGGCTTACCGATAGATAATAAAAGACGCATGGTCGTTTTCAATTTTGGGGTCACCAATTTCCATACCTTGTGCACTTCATCAAAACCTCTATCTAACCCAAATATGTCGGTAGTGACTGGATTAGCCGTCACTTGTATAGTCTTATAACCCTTCTCCTTCATTTTTTCAGCTAAAGTAGGTATATCACTACGCAATCTTCGGGTATGGGTATCCGCTCTGTGCTCGTGTACATTGAGTCCAGTAAACATACATGATGTGGCTGGAAGTGTCCAGCAGGCAGAGGATCTGGCTTGGGTAAATTGTACTCCGTGACGCTCTAAATAAGGCATGTCTACTCCGTTCTGATATACAGCATCTTTTCGCAAACTGTCTGCTACTATGAGAAAAATATGTTTAGGCTTTTCCAAAAGTTGAAATTCATGGCAAATGTACATTAAAAAATTTATTTAGAAATTTTCACATAACCCAAGTAGCTGTAATATCTAATTCGCATTGGCTAAGTAGTCAATTATTTAGTCCTATATCGCATAATA
>CANESS010000133.1 GCA_947441115.1 Saprospirales bacterium
TTCATTTGGCAAACCTGCATTGGGATAGGCACTAACATAAAAAGGGGCTTTTTTAGCTAAGACTTCGATGTACTGCTTCATTGTTTCTGCACCCAAGGCACAATTGAAGCCTATGCTGAGAAGAGGTACATGAGAAAGTGAAATTAAAAATGCTTCTGCCGTCTGTCCACTAAGCGTTCTTCCACTCGCATCCGTTATGGTACCGCTGACCATGATAGGCAGTTGTAATTTTCTCTCTTCAAAGACTTCTTGAATAGCAAATAAACCCGCCTTGGCATTGAGGGTATCGAAAACCGTTTCTACCAATAAGATATCTACGCCTCCGTCTATCAATGCTTCTACTTGCTGCTTATAAGCCTTGACCATATCATCAAAACTGACCGCTCGGTAGCCTGGTCGGTTCACATCCGGAGAAATAGAACAGGTTCTATTCGTAGGACCTATAGCACCAGCCACAAATCTAGGTTTGTCAGGAGTAGACAACTCTAATGCTGCTTCTTTCGCTAGTTTAGCTGACTGAAAATTAATTTCATATACCGCAGATTCTAATTCATAATCTGCCTGAGATATAGTCGTACCGCTAAAGGTATTAGTTTCTATTATGTCTGCTCCAGCATTCAAATATTCTAAGTGAATAGCCTTGATAATATCTGGACGCGTAATAGACAGCAAATCATTATTTCCCTTAAGAGGTATTTTTGATTCTGGAAAATGACTACCCCGAAAATCCTCTTCGGTCAGTGTATAGCGCTGTATCATGGTACCCATGGCGCCATCCATTATCAGGATTTTTTTTTCTAATAATTCAACCAAAGTAGACATTGAGAAAGGTCGAACCACTATTTAAAGATCGTTTTATAATCTTCCTCTGCTGTGGCTTTTTGAACCTCAGGATTTTTTGCGCCTTGTCTATATTTATCAAACTGCGGAGCTTGCTCTTCTGGTAATCTTCTCCCTTGTTTGATTTCTTCTTCCTTTTTAGCATTCTCTATGGCTTGGATGGCATCTTTTTCCTTTTTTATTTTTTCTTCCTCCTCAAATTTCTTTCTCAGTTCAGTATAGTATTCCGCTGACTTTTCATCTGCTTTATATTTATAATTCTTGGCCACAGATGCATTTGGTGTTCGGGCTTCTCCGTGAGCTATGGCAGAGGTGTTTTCTGGTCTGCTCTCAGTGGCGGCAGGACTAGAAGCTGGACCAGAAGTACTGAGAGAAGGTGAAGTGGCTTGGTCAGCAGTGCCCTTATTATTTTGGTCCATGCTATTTTCCGATGTCCTTGTAATACTGTTTTTGTCCAAATTAATATATTGGTATTTAATCGTTTTTGAATTTGACTCCTTTACTGTACTATATAAATTCTTTACATCACTCGTGTTAATTTTGACCCCTTGAATTGCATAATCATAGTACAAAGGAACAAACGTTTCCAAATCATATACGAATATGCTTTTATTAACGGTAATTTGTGGACACAGATATGCATATCTCGGATCATGATCTTGGATAGCTTGTAGTATTTTTTCCATACTCGCATATTCAAATGGGTACTTATATAGTTTGGCGAATTCTTCTTCTGAAACTAATTTGTCGCCTTCGGCTAACGCCTCACCTATTGAAGAATAGCTCCTTATAAAAGCTTTTTTCTTCTCCTTTGGACCATCTACGTCTTTGGTGCGATCCTTGTAGATTAGCAATGTCTTATTTTTTAATATTCCCGCATTTTGATTATAAATTGACTTTAGCTGCTTAACAATTTTCAAGGTGTTCCCATTTATATTATTCGTCTTAACCAATTCCAAGGTATTTTGAATATTATAAATAACCAATGGCAGTCTTGAGAATATGTTCAGTGGGTTCTTCTCTAAACCAAAATAATCTATAGGTGAATAAGATACCATATCTTCATATGAATATCCTTTGACTTTTTTATCCTGTCCTATAATTAAGCCATAATTATGGTATGTCTTTGGATCAAGCATAGAAGGAGATTCTACTCTCTTATATGAAGGCCCCATAGGGCCATTCATTGGCTTTGTGCGATCCAGCTCCATTCGGGAAACATTGCCTGGTGGAGCCGATTGCATTGTTAAGCTTAGCAGGTAATTTTTGCCTTCTTTACACTCCGTTTTTGAAATATTTGATGAATACATTGTGTCGAACTTACCTATTTTCCAATACTTGTTCATTGCATTTATTAATGCTTTGTCATAGCTTTCATATCCCGTAAGGATAGCAATGGTTGTATTCTTTTCAATGGTCTCAAAATCCTTGCTAGACTTTGCGTTTATGGCAGCAAGTTGAGCTACAATATAATTATTTAAAAAAACCGAAAACAGAACAATAAATATTTTTTTCATCATAAGCTATTTTTAGCAAATGTAACTATACTTCATCATCCTATTTTGAAATAATTTGTAATTTTATTTTTTTATAAGATTTGCTGAAAAGTATTATGTACTTGGCTATAAATATTTCAATACTTTTGAATCCAAAAACTTAAAATGTCTGCCCTTTCTGGTCTAGAACCTTTAATTATCTCTAAAACTTCCAATTTCATTAATATTGGTGAGCGCACCAATGTAACGGGGTCCTTGAAATTTCTCAAACTCATACGAGAAGGCAATTTTGATGAAGCTATTTCTGTAGCACGTGACCAAGTAGAAGGCGGTGCGCAGATACTCGATGTGAATATGGACGAAGCCATGATCGATGGCAAGGCAGCCATGGTAGAATTTCTGAACCTCATTGCTTCTGAACCAGATATAGCGCGCATTCCTATTATGATAGACTCTTCAAAATGGGACATCATAGAGGCAGGGCTCAAATGTATTCAAGGGAAAGGTATCGTCAACTCTATTTCTCTCAAAAATGGCGAAGATGAATTTCTTTATCAAGCCAAGATGATTAAGCGCTATGGCGCTGCCACCGTCATCATGGCCTTTGATGAAAAAGGTCAGGCAGATACCTACCAGCGCAGAATAGATATCTGTAAGCGAAGCTATGATTTATTGCTCGAAAAAATTGATTTCAAACCCGAAGATATTATTTTCGATCCTAACATATTTCCCGTAGCTACAGGTATAGATGAACATAAAAACTATGCCATCGATTTTTTCAAAGCCACCCAATGGATTAAAGAGAATCTACCCGGAGCCAAAGTCAGTGGGGGCGTGAGCAATGTTTCATTTTCATTTAGAGGGAATAATATAGTACGAGAGGCTATGCACTCCGCATTTCTATACCACGCGATACAACACGGCATGGATATGGGTATTGTCAATCCCACTATGCTAGAGGTTTATGATGAGGTACCAAAAGATTTGATGGATCTGGTCGAGGATGTTCTCCTAAATAGAAGCGATGAGGCTACAGAAAGACTTCTGGATAAAGCAGAATCTCTAAAGGATACGAAAAAAGATGTTCAAGTCAATGTATTAGAATGGCGCACGAAAAGTATAGAGGAGCGAATCAACCATGCTATTATCAAAGGAGTCGTCGAGTTTATAGAGGAGGACACCCTCGAAGCTTTAGAAGCATACAAAGAACCTATTCGAGTCATCGAAGGGCCATTGATGGACGCGATGGGTATCGTAGGCGATTTATTTGGAAGCGGAAAAATGTTTCTGCCACAAGTAGTGAAGTCCGCACGAGTTATGAAAAAATCAGTAGCTGTGCTCGAACCATATCTATTAAAAACAGACGGCAAATCTTCCTCTGCTGGAAAAATACTCATGGCTACTGTCAAAGGAGATGTGCACGATATTGGGAAAAACATAGTAGGCATCGTACTTCAATGCAATAACTTCGAAGTGATTGACCTTGGAGTCAGGGTCCCAAAAGAACGAATTATAGAAGAAGCCATCAGACACAATGTAGACGTGGTAGGGCTAAGCGGATTAATTACCCCTTCTCTCGATGAAATGGTCGATGTAGCTATTGATTTTGAAAAAAAAGGTCTGAAAATTCCTATCATAATAGGCGGTGCTACTACCAGTGAAATACATACGGCGGTTAAAGTAGAGCCTCATTACTCTGGTTCCATCATTCACGTCTTGGATGCCTCCAAAAGCGTACCTGTTACTACCAAGCTAGTCAGTACGGAGAAGGTCAATTTTATCGCTGAGAAGAAAACTTATTATCAAAATATAAGAAGCGAATACGAAAAGAAAAATCGGAAAGTAGAATTAATATCCATAGAAGAAGCCCGGAATAATGCATTTCAGGCTGATTGGGACAAAAATAAACCGATAAAACCCAATCATCTAGGGGAAGATATTCACGAAAATCTCCCTATAAGTATTGTTCGGAACTATATAGACTGGGGTCCATTTTTCAATAGCTGGGAGTTAAAGGGTACCTATCCTAGAATATTCGAAAATGAAAAATATGGGGATGAAGCTAAAAAATTGTTGGAAGATGCGAATGCACTGCTAGATGAATTAGAAAAAGATAGAATTCTAACAATCAACACAATTACAGGGCTTTATACTTGTACTAAAGATAATGAAAGTTTAAGTCTATTCGCTGATGAAAATAGAAGTAAAGAGGTAGGAAAGTTGCATTTTCTACGTCAGCAAGCCAAAAAGACTCAAGGGCTGAAAAATCAATGTCTGACAGATTATATTTCATCTAATGGAGACTACATAGGACTTTTTGCCGTCACAGCTGGTCTAAACATTGAAGACTATCTCGAACGGTATAAGAAAGACCACGATGACTATAAAGATATTTTGCTCAAAGCAGTAGCCGATAGACTGGCAGAAGCCTCTACAGAGTGGCTGCATGAGGAGGTGAGAAAAAATACTTGGGGCTATGTACCCAA
>CANESS010000134.1 GCA_947441115.1 Saprospirales bacterium
AGGAAATCTAAGGCAGGAATCTTATTTATAGGAAGATTGTACTTTCCATTGAGCGTATGATTATATGCAGTCGCTCTACCAAATTCTTTAATGCTTTTCCATAAAGAATCTTCTTTAGGTTTAGTATCGATTCTACCTTGCGGTTCATCAATCCGTGCTTGATTATTAGCGGTGAAGTTTATATTTAAAGGTCTAAATGGATTATAGTCAAATCCATAATTTCGATTCCAAGTAAATGTCTTGATAAACTGCTCCGGCATAGAAAAACTCTCTCCTGGAAGCTGCCGCTGCTTAAATGTAGCGAAACCTCGATCTATTTGATTAGTAAAAGTGATACTGTTGGGTAATAAATTAAAATTTATAGATTTTGCCCAATCCCAAGCTCTTGATTTTGATTTTATTAGTTTCTTAAAAGGTTCTATATACTTAGGCTGAGACGCATAGTTGTAGCTCAAATTTCCTGAATAGGTACGCTGCCAATCATCTTTTACAAATGGGCTAGACCTACGGATAGAATTAAAAGAATAGGAGGCAGAAAAGAATCTAAGTGCCAGAGGAAAAGCGCTATTAGTAGGTTTAGCTGGCATATATCGCACGTTAGTAAAATTGAAGCCGAAGCGTCTATCTATAGTCTGAATAGATTCTTGATATCTTACGGCACTATCATTTCCATAGGCTAATTTAATAGCATCTACTCCTTGCCCTGAAAGCACGTCAGATGAATACGGATCAAACTGAGGCTGACTTGTACCTCTTCCTGTCTGCAAATAAAAAGGAAGCTGGAGACCTAAAAACTTAGGAAGTAGCTTACCTAACTGTAAGGTAGTTGTAAAGTTGTATTGAAAATAATCATCTCGTTTTCGTTCATTGACCCTTTCGTAAATTTGGCCATAGCCAGCCGTATGAAAAGATGATGAAAACTGTGCAGTCCCTAAATCAGCAAGTTTAATATCTACATTACCTATAGCCGCCGAACCGCCTTGTTCATTTAATCCTTCTAGACGTAACTCGTTGACCCATACTTCCCCGCATTTAGATAGCCCATCATCATTGGATATAAAATTATTTGGATCATTGACTGCTCTATTCCGAACCCCTATCATAGCTACTTTGACAATACCTAGGTCTGGATTTCCTAATATCGTAATATTTTTGTTATCAGGAGTTTTGAATACGAATGGTGTATTAGTAGGAAACTTGCGTTTATTTCGCTCCAATTTTGCCTTGACCATTTCAGATATTTGAATAATCATTTCATTGGAATCTGGCCATACGATGCGCTTATGCGCTTCATTTATATCATTATAAACTCCGGGTGGCGATACCTTTAGCGGTATTTCAAATTCATAGTAGTTATCTTTAAAATCATTCCCAAGACGCACGAAATAAGATACTTCATCATCTTTCATATCATTGAGCGCTAAGGCATCGTTATTCTCTGCATGAGCAAACATTCTGATTTTTTTATATTGTCTAAAATCAAAATTGATATTTTTGAAACAAGCCTTGGCGTCACCATCCTTTAGATTACAAAAACTGAGACGAAGAGATTGCTCATTGAGCTGAATAGGATTAGATGAAGCATTTAGTCCTACCTCGCGCACCATGCCTGGAGGAGTCACATAACTTACAGGGTCTTTCTTTGCATTTTCCTCCAAACTCACTGCTCCTACATCGAAAAATTCTGTTTCACCATTATCTCTCGGGATAAAATCTGTGGGTGCTTGAATAGATCCCGTGTATTTTCTCCACTGATTGCGCACAAAGGAAAGATCCACCATACGTACCGTCACATTATCTTCAAAATTGGTCAAAAACATACGGACAAATTGTATATTTCTAAAATCTCCTATCTCCCCTACTCTGTGAGTATATTCTTTGATGGGAATTCTGAATTGATACCAAACTGCTTTATTTCCCTGTAAGTCTGTAGCATTTGCTGAAACAGTTTTAGTGACTATATAGGGATGACTACCGACATCCATTCCTGGGAATAAGTTGAGCCTGTATTGAAAATAAGCCTCGTTTTCGTTCAAGGTATTGTCCCTATTTATATCTTCGTTATCAGGTGTTCCATAATTGCTCTGAGGAACCCCAGAGGTAGAGATTATCGGAGTATTATTGTCTACTCCATTGAAAGATTTATAAAGACCTACAATATCAATTTGAGGCAACGAAGGATTTAAAAAATGCTTGAAATCATCCGTAGAAGGATCGCTCTCCATAATAGTATATGCTTGAGGATCTAAGTTTAATTTTACTCTATCTAGAAACTGCTTAAACTTCTCTCTTTCATTCTCATTGGATACACCATCGAGGCCTACATCTTGAAATTGTCTTGTATTCGGTTCATTACTAAACCCATTTATCAATGGCTGAGTCTTAGGTATCCAGCTCCATCTGGATTCAGAAATGAGATTAGAACTAGCGCCATTTCTATCTACCAGACCCTGCTCAAAAGCCAGACGAGAATCTTTCAACACATCCTCGGAGATATAACCAATGTTAAAATACATATCTCCTTTATTGTTTTTATCTTTAATAAAAGGATCTAACATCCAGAATTGAATAAACTCGATGTTATTGACTTCAAAATTGGTGTTTTCTAGAGATCGTTGTATACCACCCCAGCGTGTCTTCGGATCTTTCAAACTACCATCTCTATTGATTCCTTGAGATATACCTGGCGTAGCACTATTGCTAAATTCATAATTGTAAGGTCCGCGCTGCTTTGGATAGAAGCTAAGATCTAGCGTCTGCAATAAATTATTGATGCCCGTGGTAAAACGTCCAGGATACACATCTTGGATTTGGTAATTTCGGTTGTAGAGGTCATCGAGAACTGACTTTGGTGGATTCCAGCCGACACCTGAATTAAAATAAAACGTAGTAGCTATATTATACCATGATAGCTGAGCTCTATTATATCCATAACTTAAGCTATCAAAAAGTTTAGACTCTGGAAATAAAATTTTACCTGTAGCATCTATAGCTCTACTAGGCGTGCTCGCTAGTCTCCATATATTAGCAGGATTTCCAAAACCATAATTGATACTCGATGCCTCAAAATCATCTATAAATATCGTACCTTCACCCCCTATAGAACTATAATGGCCAGGAATAAGACGTGCATATTCTCCATATGCATTGACAGTGCTCATCTCACTTGTTTTATAAAACGGAAGGGCATCTAAAGCCCTTGTAATAAATGGCATATTAGATGCATAGGAGATATCTCCTCCTATAATTTGATTGCTAATTGGATCGTCTCCATAGCTAATTTTATTATTAAATGGCCGCTCAGAAAGTTTTTCATATGTTGTTCCTATTTTAAATCGATCATTAAATCTATACTCAGCTCTGGCTCCTAAAAAATTTCTAACCTGAAGACCAAAAGCCATATTATTTTCATACTCGATTCGAATTTGACCACCAGAAGTCATCACATGATCCATAAGCTCTACATAGCCTAGACTTCCGTCCTCTACTATATAATCCATTCCTTCTACCAAGCGCTGTCCATTCATGGTGACATAAACAGAGCCTTTTGGAGTATTGAGACCTAATGGAATTCGCTTATTTGTAGAGGATTGAAACGTACCTTTTATTAGATATCGATTGAGCTCTGGATACTGCTGCGCAATAAACTGGGTAGAGTCATAGAGATATTGAAAAACATACTCTTTGACTAGAGTTGCATTACCTGTTAAATCTAATTTTTTCTTCAAGTGAGAGCCAAATGGCTCTAATACTGGAAAATATATTTTTCCATTATTGGGAAGTATAGTGATATTGGGAACAAAATCATACACCCCATCAGGAAATGGTTCATTGTTTAGGTTCAGACGATCTACTCCTAACGTGCGAATTAATGGTTCATTCTGCAGCGATCCTTTAGGCAGGTATCGCTTCACGCCTGCACCTGGATCATTATAAAATATGTCTAATCTAAAATTTTCAGGACTTATTTGAAAGGCGTTAAGTGAATAGACATTTTTCATCATCAAATCCCACATAGGAAAGCTAGGATTGATATTAGTGCCCTTAAGGGTTTTTAAAAATAAAAGTCTAGAAGGATCTGGGCTACTTGTATCTGGCAAGGTAACGTCTCTTGTTAAGTCTCCAACTTGATACAATTGTCCTTTGTACACATACTGAAATGAAACTGCTAAAATATCATTAGGCTGTAGGGAGGAATTTATGGAAATATAACCTAGCTGTGAGTTTAGAGTATATTCGTTTGGATTTAACTTTCTGAGAAATCCTTTTTCAAAATCACGATAGGCCACCAATCCATAAGGTGCGTTCTGCAGAGTTTGTAGAGCCGTATTGACATTTCTCACTCCGTTATCCAATTTGATTCTCCCGTATAAATCATTGGCTTCATTGCCAGCTAGGGCTCCTAGTCTTCCTACTATTTTATTTGAGAACGGTATAGGTTCTCCCATATCTTGGAACGCAGCTATATCTCTTACATTCTGAGTTAGATTACTTCTGTTCGATACCCATACTTCTACATTGGTAACTTGGAATGGAGAATTGATCATCGGATAATTTTCCAAAGACTTCTCATAATGATCTCTGAACATATGGCAGAGAAAAAAATGTCTAAATTGATCGTATTGATCAACTGTGATTTCAAAATTTTGAATTTCTTTCCCATTTTCTATCGTCTTGGATTGAGGTGTTGATCGCTGCTGAGACAGCACTGTTTTAACATTTAGCTTACCGAATTGCAGTTCTGTTTTAATACCCCAAAGAGAATTAGCACTTTTGATAA
>CANESS010000135.1 GCA_947441115.1 Saprospirales bacterium
AATGGAGACGGATTGAACGATTCCTTCTATCCGAATACAAACCAAACTATCATCATAGAAAGCTTCGATATCTACAACCGTATCGGAGAGAAAGTTTATAGCTACACCCCACTTATTCCAAGCTGGAATGGCTTCTATCTCGGTCAGCCTGCTGCTAAGGGAGTTTATTCCTATATTCTGAATTATCGATTTCTAGGAAATCGATTTACGAAAACGGGAGAGGTGATGGTTTTTTAGTAGAAAGGAGAAAGTTGAAAGTTTTTTAAGTACGACCACCTATTATGACATAAGTTAAAATCACATTGGTTTAGCTTCTATTTATAATTCAATTTGCGAATTTCTTTCAAAAACTCTGAGGCGAAAATAAAGTCATTGAGTCGTTCATTATCGGTATGTAGAATCTCTTTATTCGAGCCTTCCCAGTTCTTCTCCCCTTCATAGAAATAGATAATCTTATCCCCTATACCGATGACAGAGTTCATATCATGGGTATTGATGACAGTGGTTATCTGGTATTCACGAGTGATTTCTTGAATCAATTCATCAATGACAATAGCTGTCTGTGGATCTAACCCAGAGTTAGGTTCATCGCAGAATAAATATTTAGGATTGAGCACCATGGCTCTAGCCAAGGCCACACGTTTCATCATACCCCCAGATAGCTCTGATGGAAACTTATGACTAGCACTCGGCAGATTGACACGCTGTAGGCAGAAATTGACGCGTTCCCGTTTCTCAGAAATAGTCATAGCGGTAAACATATCAAGCGGAAAGCGCACATTTTCTTCTACTGTCATAGAATCGAATAGGGCATTTTTCTGAAAAAGCATTCCCATCTCCTTTCTCAAGACCGATTTCTCCTTCTGATTCATAGGCACTATATTTCGCTCATTGAGTTTAATAATGCCCTCCTCTGGAACAACTAGGCCTACCAGGCAGTTCATAAAAACGGTCTTCCCCGCTCCACTCTTTCCTATTACCATATTGCACTGACCAGGTGCAAACTCAGTACTGATACCTTTTAGTATCTGCTGTGCGCCAAAGCTCTTTCTAATATCACGAACTTGAATCATTGCTATAGAAATAAAAAGGCTATCACAAAATTAGCTACGACAACGGCTATAGAACTATAGACTACGGCGTCTGTACTCGCCTTGCCTAATTGAAGTGCACCTCCTTTTACATAGAAGCCCTTGTAGCAGGCGATAGATGTAATTAAAAAAGGAAAAACGACAGACTTAATAAACATGAGTCTTACATACTTGGGTTGGAAATCATCTTGAAGTCCATATTTATATTCTTCCCAAGAGTAGTAACCCCCTAGTTCGCCCGCAACCGCGCCACCAATAGTACCTAGAAGCATGGCCATAATAATCAAGGAAGGAACAATTAATAAACCTCCTAGAATTTTAGGACCTAATAAAAATGCTCTGGTATTGACACCCATAATATCCATGGCATCTATCTGCTCTGTAATACGCATAGTGCCTAGTTCAGTGGCTATATTAGAGCCGACCTTACCAGCTAGCAATAAGGCGGAGATAGTCGGTGCGAGCTCTAATATCATGCTATCTCGCGTCATACTACCCATCCACCACATGGGGATGAAACCAAAGTTGAGTAATTTATTGCTAAACTGAACTGCTGTGACCGCACCAATGAAAGTACCTACTATGGCTATAATCCAAAAAGATCCTACGCCTATATCATACATTTGACGCATAGTCTCACGCCAATACATAGAAAATTTTTCTGGCTTGGCAAACATCGAGCCTATCATGCTTACATATTTTCCAAATCCTTCTAGCGTATCTATAAAAATCATGAAATCAACCTACTATTTAGGATAAAAAAGAATTTTCAAATTTGCCAATCTTTTATAAACTAGGTTTAAAAAAAATAGGCAAGTTACTTATATCGCACCGCTACAACCATCTAACCTTGCTGTATTCCTACCCTGGGGGATTTAACAGGAGCTGGTCGTACAAGACTTGCCCGTGCAAAAATAAGAAATAATACTATTCCTTATAAGTTATTTTATCTATCTACTTTTAGTTTATGAGTTTCTATCACGTTCTCTCCGCTCACGACTTCGACAAAATAAATGCCTACAGGTAGATTTTCAATAGATAATTGGTGGTAATATTTCTGATCTGGCTCTACCAAAACGCTTTTTCCTGAGAGATTATAAACTCTTAAACTCACTTTTTTACTTGCTTTTACACTTAAAAATTCACTGCTAGGATTAGGGTAAATCTCGACTTTTGTTTTTTCACTTGATAGTATAGAACTTGTACCTCTGACAGTTATCGTTATTTTAGTCGTTGTTTGACACCCTTCCGAACTTTTACCTGTCAATGTATAGGTTATCGTATTATCTGGTCTTACGCTTAATCGATTCGTATTATTTCCTGATACCACAAAAGAATTTGGGCTCCATGTATATTCATCTGCTCCAGTGGCAGACATAGATACACTCTCACCTTTATCTATAGTTTTAGATGCTGGTGAAACCGAAATAACAGGTACAGGATTTACCGTGACATCAAATACAGCTGATTCGCAAGTACCATCAGACTTTTTAGCATAAAATCTATATTGACCAGACGCTGCAGGTCTCAAGGTAAATTTGTTCGTTCCATTTTTAGAAATGTCAGGTGAGGCATCATTGAAATATTGATCAGCGCCTTCTGCTGTGATTTCTAGACTCTCCCCTTTGCAAATGGCAGATCCTTTATCTGATGTCAGAGTTAAGCTAGGGTTACTAGTTTTTTGCACCGTATTGAGCCATAACCCTCTGCCATAAGTTGCCGCAAATATTTTTGAATTGGCAGAACAATCCCCATCGTAGACTATCTCCAAATCTCGCACTGGAGCATTGAGAGTAAGCCCTTCACTATATAAAATCCAACTAGTCATAGAAGAATCTTTATAATAAACTCCAGCATCTGTGCCTACATATAAAGCTTCCGGTACATTTTTATCTAATGCGATGCAGTTTATAGATAGGTTAGGTAAATTTCCTGAGATATTCGTCCAATTAGCGCCTAAATTAGTAGATTTAAATATACGATTTCCTTTAGATACATATATAGTATTGACATCTAGATAACTGGTCTCAATATCCGTAATTTCTCCTGTATTAAGAGGGGTTGGTAGACCAGTGAAAGTAGGTGCAGCAGCTAAAATATTGGAAGAATATCTTAAAACTCCATCTTTCCAGCCACAGAAAATATAATTATCATTTACATTGGAAAAGCGCACAGCAGAGCCTTCTCCAGCGGCAGTAGTTGTAACTCTGCTGAAAGTAGGGTTTGCAGTACCTGTAGAATTTTTAGAAACCCAAATATTTCTATAAATAGCTACCAAAATATTATCAACTCTGGGATGCAAATGATATGGTGTAATCCATGGCCCCGGTCTTTCATTAATTGAGTTGGCAATGAAATTCCAACTTCCCCCATCGTTAATTGATCTATTTAAATCACCATACTGTATGCATCCAAACATGACTCTAGTATCAAAATTACTGATTTCACATTGCATTCCATCACCACCTAATTCAGCAGTCCAGTCAAATTTATTAGTTCCTGCACTCGTACCATTATCTTGCGATCCTGTGATAAATTTAGTTAATGAAGATTGACTAACGCCTAAGTTGTAAAATTGAGCAATGACTAATCCACTATTTCTATTATTAATTATTGGAAACAAGTTGTCAACTCCTGCGCCTGAAGGGAGCCTTTCTTCGGCAGTGTAATCTATACCTCCATCACTTCCAATCCATAGCTCATTGTTAATAGGATTCCTACCGATATAATGAATATCTGCATGAACCCATGGAATAGTAGCACTAAATGACCAAAATGCTTTGCATCTGAATGTTTTTCCTCCATCGATAGATCGAAACACATTAATACCGCCTACATAGACTATATTTGAATCTGATGGACTCGATTCAATAGCTAAATCATATTCTCCTTGACCTGCGGTACCGGTGCCATTCTGAGAATTGCTCAAAGGATTATATACGGTTCCACTTAATTGAAGTGCGAAATTAGCTCCTTTATTGGATGATTTATATAGCCCCTCCATACCTCTATTAGCATTTACTGCTATCACATAGACTAGGTCAGGTTGAGCTTTTGTAACTGCTATAGCTAGTCTTCTTTTGGATGCTGTAGTAAATCCATTAGAAACAATTGACCATGCATTTCCGCCATTGATACTTCTATAGAAGGTACCGCCTGCTGCTGCATATATGAAATTAGTATCTTCGGGGTGATAGACTGCATCTTTAAAGTCAATTGCAGGTGAAGTTCGAACCCAATTCTCGCCTTTGTCGTAGGATTTAAAAATTCCTTTACTAGTGGCTGCTACAATTATATTATTATCCATTGAATTTACCAAAAGTCTATTAACAACGGCATCATTCCCCATACCTGTATTCGATGGCGTAAAAGTGACTCCTCCATCCATAGAGACATATACTCCATATCCTGGGGCATCATTCGCATCTCTATCTCCTGTGCCTACTAAAATCAAGGGTGTAGAGTTAGCTTCAGGAATAACGGCAATGGCAGAAACTCCAAATCTTGGCAGATCATCTGTGTTGCTTTTTGTCCAAGATTGAGCCTTGTTAGAACTATACCAAAAGCCTCCTGCTGGTGCTCCACAGTATATGATATTTGGATCATTTGGATGATAGGCTATCACATTGATTC
>CANESS010000136.1 GCA_947441115.1 Saprospirales bacterium
ATAAGCTTTTACCCTATGCGTCTACGTCTGCTAGTTCTACGGCTATTGAACGCTATATGTTTCAGAAATTAATAGACTGGGATTATGAGAAAGGAGATTTTATATGTATGCTAGCCGTTGGAAAACCTGTGATTTCGGCCTATGGAAATGGTTTGAAATTGGACTATGAAATACGACCGGAAGCTGCATGGGACAATGGCACACCTGTCACAGCGCATGATGTTCTTTTCTCATATAAAGCTGCACTGAATCCTAAAACGAATTGTGAACAAATTCGACCCTATCTAGATTTTCTAGCAGATGTAATTATAGATAGTAACAATCCTAAAAAATTCTCTGTTATATCTAATCAGAAATACATTTTGGTAGAGGAATATAGTGGATATTGGGTATTGCCTGAGTACATTTACGATACGTTTAAAATCATGCGAAAGTTTTCTATCTCTGATTTTAGAGATAAGAAAAAACAAGAATCACTCAAAGGGGATAAGGATATTCTTCGATTTGCGGATGAGTTCAATTCTCAAAAATTTTCTAGAGAGAAAGGCTTTGTCGTCGGCAGCGGACCTTATGAATTTAGTAATTGGATTACAGGCAGTAAAATTACCCTTAAAAAGAAGAAGGACTGGTGGGGAAGAAAGACCAACGATGAATTTCTGAAAAATTATGGACAAGTAGAGACAATAAAATTTAGGATTATCAATGATTGGAAGACGGCTACTACTGCTATAAAAGGTGGAGAATTAGATGTAGCTAGAGGAATAGAGTATAAAATTTTCACAGATTTGAGAAAGGATGAAAAATTCAATAAAAACTTTTATGCTCATACTCCTACCTCTCCTCAATATCTATATATCGGCCTCAACCTGACCAATCCAAAATTGAAGGAGTTAAAAGTTCGTCAAGCATTGGCACATGCTGTAGACAAGGAGCAAATTATTTCCACCCTATTATACGGACTAGGCACGCCTACAGAGTCTATGGTGCAGCCAGATAAAAAATATTACAATAAAAATTTAAAGAAATTTGAATACAACCTAGACTTGGCTTCTAAACTCTTAGACGAAGCGGGCTGGAAAGATACAGATGGAGACGGCATTAGAGATAAAGTATTAGGTGGGAAAAAGACAACACTAGAGCTTCAATATAAATATAATTCTGGTAATGATACTCGAAAGAATATCGGACTTATTTACAAAGAAAATTTAAAGAAAATAGGTGTAGATTTGAATATTGTAGCTAAGGAGTGGACCGTATTTCTAGAGGATACCAAAAAGCATGATTTTGAAATCTATTGTGGCGCCTGGGTTGGTGATCCTAACGTAGAAGATCCAAAGCAAATATGGCATACAGAATCAGCTACAGGCGGCTCTAACTATGTATCCTATGGAGACGCTATCTCAGATAAGATGATAGACGCTATTCGCACTGAATTAGATGAAACTAAAAGAGATGCCATGTATCTAGATTTTCAAGAGAAGGTGCATAGTGATATTCCTTATATATTTCTTTTCGCACCATTAGAGCGCATAGCTATTTCGAAAAAGTATAATAAAGAGTCTGCCAAGACCTATTCCGTAAGACCTGGTTATGATTTAGGTTTGTGGAGAATGGAGAAATAGCATCTTATCCGCAAAACTTTGCATCTTTGCCGTTAAATACACATCTTTGTATTAAATTAATTCCTCAGTGGAGACCAATCCTCGAAAAGACATAGAGCTAAACCTTGATGAAAAGGAAATAGACAAGGCCTTGCGACCAAAAAGGTTGCGAGATTTTTCTGGACAGGATACTTCTATTCAAAATTTAGAAATTTTCATAGAGGCGGCTAAGCGCAGAGGAGATGCCTTAGATCACGTATTGCTTCATGGTCCTCCGGGATTAGGTAAGACTACGTTGAGCAATATCATTGCCCTAGAGTTAGGCGTAGGTATTAAAATCACCTCTGGTCCAGTATTAGAAAAGCCAGGTGATTTAGCTGGTCTACTCACTAATCTAGAAGATGGGGATGTGCTTTTCATAGACGAAATTCACCGCCTGAGTCCTGTGGTAGAAGAATATCTTTATTCTGCTATGGAAGATTATAAGATTGATATTATGATAGATACGGGCCCAAACGCCCGAAGTGTGCAGATAGCCTTAAATCCATTTACTTTGATAGGTGCTACCACTCGATCGGGATTGCTTACCTCTCCATTGAGAGCGCGTTTCGGTATTACCCTCCGCATGGAGTATTATACATTGGATGTACTAGCAGGGATTGTGCGTCGTTCTTCACAACTTTTGGAGACAGAAATAGATAAAAAAGCATCTATCGAAGTGGCACGAAGAAGCCGAGGGACTCCACGAATAGCAAATTTACTGCTTAAACGAGTTCGAGATTTTGCGCAGATTAAAGGAAATGGAACCATTGACTACGATATATCTAAATTCGCCTTAGATGCACTCAAGGTAGATGAATACGGCCTCGATGAGATGGATAATCGAATTTTAACTACCTTAATCGATAAATTTAATGGTGGTCCCGTAGGCTTGAATACCATATCTACAGCTGTAGGGGAGGAGCCCGGTACTATCGAGGAAGTTTACGAACCATTTCTCATCCAAGAAGGCTTTCTCAATAGAACGGCGAGAGGGAGAGAAGCTACAGAGCGAGCCTATCTGCACATGGGAAAAGTAAGGCCGAATAAAGCAAATAATCTTTTTGATTAGCATAATTATATTAAAATATCTATTGAATAAACTAATTTATGCTAGCGAACTCTGAACTTATCCTCAACCCCGATGGGTCTATTTATCACCTCAATTTATTGCCGGAAGACATTGCATCTAAAATAATCTTAGTCGGTGATCCAGATAGAGTCGAATCTGTTTCTAATCTTTTTGATTCGGTGAGAATCAAGAAACAAAAACGCGAATTTATAGCACATACGGGAGACTTTAATGGGAAAGAAGTTACTGTAATTTCTACAGGCATAGGTACAGATAATATTGATATTGTATTGAACGAATTGGATGCATTGGTCAATGTTGATTTAGCTAAGCGGGAAGTGAAAAAAACTCTGACCACTCTAGAAATAGTGCGAGTAGGTACTTCTGGTAGTATTCAATCTAATATAGATGTAGATACATTTTTAGTTTCCGCATACGGCATAGGTATGGATGGAACTATGAATGCATATGATTACGACAATAGAGCCGATGAACAAGAAATTAACCTAGATTTTTCCGACTTTTTATTCGAAGCAGAGATAGATTTATGTTTGCCTTATTGCTTTGGTGCGCATACAGATATGTTGAAAAAATTTAGTGAATTGAACAAGGGCATCACCCTTACACACAATGGATTCTATGCTCCGCAAGGCAGACAACTAAGAGCCGAGCGAGCCTATCCTGACTATATAGATACTATGGAAGGCTTTAAAACTAAGTATGGAAAAATCACTAACTTCGAAATGGAAACTTCGACTATCTATGGATTGAGCTCTGTATTAGGACACAAAGCTATCTCACTCAATTTGATTTTAGCCAACCGCCCGAAGGGTCAATTTAGTGTAAAATATAAAGAAAAAATGGAGGAGTTGATTCACATTGCTTTGGATAGAATATGAATTAGAGAGCGATTAATATTCACCAAAGGCAGGATAGAATCATTTGATTATAGTATAAATGTTCATTGTTAGCCCACTTTTAGTTGCTTTGGCTAGGACTTTAATTAATACATTGATAAACTGTTTAAGGTATTGATAATGAATATGTAACACAACTTAAGTAAAGAAATCTTTAAATCTTCAGTAAATGTTAACGTTTTGTTAATTAATTGTTAAAGAAAATGGCCCCCATTTGCCTTACATTTGCCAAAATAAATTTTAAAACATATAATAATGAAAAAACAATTAATTCTCATTTTGAGTATGCTTTTTGTCACTGGCTACATGATGTCACAGGTGACTTCAGGAGCTGTCTCTGGTAAAGTAGTTGATAGTAAAAAGCAGCCACTGCAGGGTGCAAAGATTAAAGTAACTCATGTGCCTTCGGGTTCAGTCTATGGTTCTTCTTCTCGTGCCAATGGCACGTATGAAGTGAGAGGACTTAGAGTCGGCGGTCCATATACAGTGGAAGTAAGTTATCTCGGTAAAGGAAAAGATCAAGTGAATAATGTTTATGTCACACTTGGAGAGCCTATTTCCGTAGATCTTACATTAGAAGAGTCGGCCACATTGATAAAAGAAGTCCTTGTAACCAGTGCTAGAAATAGTATTATCAATGAGAATAGAACGGGTGCTGCCACCAATATAAATTCCACTATGATTAACTCTATGCCTACAGGTAATAGAACCTTAAGCGACATGACGAGATTATCTCCTCAGAGTGGTGCGAGTTTTTCTTCAGGATTAAATAATGCAAATACTTTCGGTGGTCGTGATGGCAGATATAATAACCTTCAAGTAAATGGTGCTAATTTAAATAATGGTTTCGGTCTTTCTTCCAATCTAGCTCCAGGAGGTTCAGGTCAGCCTATATCTTTAGATGCGATTGAAGAAATTCAAGTAGGTGTATCTCCTTTTGATATTCGTCAGACAGGTTTCACAGGTGCCAATATCAATGCCGTCACAAGAAGTGGTACGAATGAGTGGCATGGTTCAGCTTACACTTTCCAAAAAACGAATGGACTAGTAGGAGATAAAGTAGATACAGTAAATCTAGATGTAAA
>CANESS010000137.1 GCA_947441115.1 Saprospirales bacterium
ATGACCAGAAACCAACATGTCCTCCAGAAACTGGTGCTTCAAAATGAATCAGAGTGCTTTTCTCAGCTAGCTCATAAGGAAAACAAGTAGGCGATAGGAAACTATCATTTTGCGCATTGACTATGAGCACAGGAACTTTGATATGTTCCAAATAGTATAACGAAGAGGATTTTTTCCAATAGTCAAAGGCGTCACGAAAACCGTGGATAGGAGCTGTAAACTGATTGTCGAATCCTTTGAAACTTTTAATGGTATCAAAATTTTCTAAACTGAGTTTGTCAGGATATTGTAAAACTTTTGCTTCAACCTTTTTTCTCAAACTTTTTAGAAAGCGACGCATATAAAATCGATTCCACCATTTGGATAGCAAACGTGAACTGCCTATCAAATCAAGGGGCACGGAAAAAGTCACTGCTGCTTTTATCCTAGAATCTAGGCCTTCTCTTTTTTCTCCCAAATATTTCAATGAGATATTTCCACCCATAGAAAATCCGATGAGATATATGGAATCAAAAAGAGAATTAGATAGCGCGTAGCGCACTATGGTATCTAAGTCCTCCGTATCGCCAGAATGATAAAATCGAAGTTGTTGATTTATCCTGGTGCCGCAGGACCTGTAGTTCCATGCGAGCACATTATATCCATTGCTATGCATATATTTAGCCATTCCCTTCATATACCTTCGTCTAGAATTCCCTTCTAATCCATGAGAGAGGATGACTAGTTTGCGACTATCTTTTGCATCATACCAGTCAAGTTCTAAAAAATCATCATCGGGAGTTTCAATTTCCTCTCGTCTTGGTTTATGGAGATCTACTCTTCGCAGAATATTGGGCAGTATAGTCTGTAGATGACCATTTTTTATAAATGAATCATAAGTTGAGGTCAGGACAGGCATAGATTGTAGTTAATATCTAAATATGTAACGACGGCAAAGTTAAAAAAGTTTTTTTCGATAGCTTCATATACTCGTAATTTCTAAACCCAAAATCTGTGCCGTGCGCGCGGCACTGATTCGTATATGATTTTGTATTTCAATCCCTTACATATGGGATTGAAACAAAATCTATTACGGGGTTAAACCCACATAACGCATTAGGCTTTGACGAAGGAGAAGACTGAGGCGTAATTTGGGCTAAAATTCATTAAGAAAAGGTCGGATTATGCATTTTGATTTAATATTGCTTTAGAATTAAAAAAAATGATCAACCAAGAAAATGTATTGATAGCGCTCAGCAGAGTTCCTGAGCCAGATTTGAAAAAAGATTTAGTTACCCTGAATATGATTAAGGATATAGTCATCGATGGCCAAAAGATTTCTTTTACCATCGTACTGACCACGCCTGCTTGTCCACTGAAGGAGCTTATTCACAATAATTGTGTCAAGGAGCTCAAGGCTGACTTCGGTGAGGATATCGATGTTCAAATCAATATGACATCTAATGTCTCTTCTACGAGGAATAATGGTATTAATATTCTACCGAATGTGAAGAATATAGTCTGTATATCTTCAGGAAAAGGAGGTGTAGGAAAATCAACCATATCGGTTCAGCTAGCGCTAGCATTAAGTAAAATGGGTGCCAAAGTAGGCATTCTAGATGCTGATATTCACGGACCCTCTATCCCTATTATGCTAGGGCTGAAAAATAAAAAGCCGCTGACAAGAGAAATAAAAGAGAAAATTTATATCTTACCTGTAGAGTATAATGATAATCTAAAAGTACTATCCATAGGTTTTCTTATAGATGAGCGACAAGCTATCGTATGGCGTGGACCTATGGTTACCTCTGCGCTCAAGCAATTTATCAATGATGTTTTATGGGGAGATTTAGACTATCTCATTCTCGATATGCCTCCAGGAACGGGAGATGTTCAGCTGACTATAGCTCAGACGCTCAAGGTCACCTGTGCTGTGATCGTTTCTACACCACAAAAAGTAGCTATAGCCGATGCACGTAAAGCCCTCTCAATGTACCGAGTTCAGGGTGTAGAGATCCCTGTGGCTGGCGTGATAGAAAATATGGCTTATTTCGTGCCAGAAGACATGCCTGAAAAGAAATATTATATTTTCGGCACAGGCGGAGCTAAAAATCTAGCTACTGAATACGAAGTCGCATTCCTAGGCGAAGTGCCACTCACCGAAAACTTGCGTGAATGCGCAGACAACGGTCAAGAACTCTCCGCAGATAACCAAGTCGTTTTAGATAGTTTTAGCACTATAGCTCAGAATTTGGCTAGGGAGATATCGGTATTGAATAGCAAACAACCTAGTTCAAGCCTTTAGAGTCAGCTTTTTCTTTTTCCTTTCGCTTGATATACTTTATCTCAAAGTACTTTATAAAGCCTATTGGTATGGTAATTATGAAGGAATATACAAGAGCATCATTTAAATATTTGATAGTGTCCGAATGCTTATCACTACATCCATGAATATAAGCATAAATAAAGGCTCCAAAAAACACAAGTAATGTCCAGAATAGAATAGACTTTATTCTTTCATGTGTTTTTCCTTCAAATCTAAAGTAGTAGTTTTTCATCTTGATAAATCCTTTGAATTAAAAATTCATAGTGCATTCTAATTAAAATTTCTACACTAACTTTCCTTATCTAAATATATGATGTTTTTCTTCCAATCCATCTTATAAAAATAGAAGCAACAGAAAAGAAGCAAGAAAAACCAATATTCTATTTCTGCCAGCCATGCTACAAACAAGCTTAACTTCATGACGTGGATGAATATAAACATATAGAGGAGGTAAAAGATGAGATTGATGGTCTCGATATAGAGAGGTATTTTAGTGCTACCTAGAGCAGAAATACTATTAAATAAAACATTAGAGGAGGGTATGACGAGGTAGGCTAATAGTAGTGCGATGAGTGGCATTGATATCTGCTCTATGACTTGAGTATCGGTGGTAAATAGCGCCACAATAGGATATCTGAAGATAAAGGTAAATAGCGCCAGGCTGAGTAAAATGGTGTAATTCAACTTTGTGACCTTTAGCACAGATGGCAATATGAGGTCTATTTTTCTACTGCCTACCAATTGTCCTACTATAGTATTGGCAGTGCTAGCTAGGCAGAAACCTGGAATGGTAATAGCTGTAAAAATTTGCTTGAGCACCATGGATATAGCCAATTCTTTCTCACCCATTTTCTCTATGAGGGAGAAAAAATAGACCCATGATCCGAGACTGAAGGCATGCAATACAACCATAGGCATAGCCAACCTCATGACTTCACGAATGAGGTGAAATTGCAGTCTTTTGCGAATGAGCAGTTCATATTTTTGTATCAATCCGGATTGATAGCATAGGTATATAAGTAGCACCATCAAAGCGACAACCTCCGAGAGAACCGTAGCAGAAGCACTACCTTTATATCCCATGGCAGGCGCTCCCAGTTTGCCAAATACTAGCATATAGTTTAAGATAATATTAGTCAAAGCAGCTAGTCCTTGAGAATAAAACAACACCTTGGTCTGTCCTAGTCCTGTAAAAAAACCTGAAAACACCAGCGTCAGCATGACTATAGGCATACCTAGTGCACGAATAGAGCATATCTCAGAGGCTATCGTATGAATAGATTGATTTTCGATAATATAACTGAGAAATAATCCATTAAACAGATAGAGTAAGAGCATAAGTACGATACCTATAGGAAATAAAACGACAATAGCATGCTGCACTATGGCACCGATATTAGAATAATTCGCAGCACCGAAATTTTGAGAAACCAAAATTTGTACACTTCTGGAAAAGCTCCATCCGATCATAATGATGACTAGTAAGAAAATATTAGCCATACCCATGCCATCCATGACTAAAGTACCTATCCTTCCCATGAAAGCGGTATCCACAATGGCTGAAATAGACTCACTTATGCCTCCTATCATGATAGGGATAGCTATACGGAAAATTTCTTTATAACTTGGTATTCTTTCCATAACTTTGCAAAATAAGACAATATATAATATAATACACGTTTTTAATATCAACTCAAATCACCCATGGAGAATAAATTATTAAAAGTATTGCATGCCTATCATCCTAGTGAGGAGGTAAATTTTGAAAAAGCAGATATTCTTGTCTATCGTGATACACTTATTCTTACTGGTTACGAAAAAATAGGTCAGCCTATGAGTGCTTTTGTACATTATCAGTTTAAAGACTTAAATATTCCCGGGGTATACTCTATCCAGATTCAGCTAGCGCTCGATCAGATCCCCGCTGCGTATAGATCGGCCGTGATAAAAAATGTATTTCACTGTGAGTCTACCTTTGTCCTGGTGCCTCAGACCGAACTAACTGGGATAGATAGCTACTCCGCATATAGAAGTGTCTATAATGATTCTGCAGAAAAACTTTTAATAGACGATTTAGATTCTATCCGTTCTAGAGAATTTTACAATTATCCTTTCCGAGTCTATAATGATTTATTTTTCACTTTTGAAAATACACAGTTTTTTTCCTGTCATAGACCTATCTTCGAGGTACTAAAGAGAAAGTCTCAAGGAAAAGATTTAGTCTTGGTTTCCATAAAGTCTAAGTTCTTAGAATTTATATTATTTAGAAATGGCGAACTGGCGCAGTGCAATACCTTTGATGCGAGTTCGAGAGACTATGCAAGCATCATTTCAAGAAATATGAAAGAGTTTAATGTAG
>CANESS010000138.1 GCA_947441115.1 Saprospirales bacterium
GCCAAGCGTATGTCTTCTATCCTGCCTCCTCTAAATCTCTATGAGTCTCTCGAAACGACTAAGATTCACTCAGTGGCTGGCTTACTAAATAAAGGCGATTCTTTGGTCTTTGAGCGTCCATTCAGAAGTCCTCACCACACGGTCAGTGATGTAGCCTTAGTCGGCGGAGGTAATCACCCGCAGCCCGGTGAAATATCTTTAGCTCACAATGGAGTTTTATTTCTAGACGAGTTGCCTGAGTTTAAAAGGACAGCCCTCGAAGTCCTTCGTCAGCCCATGGAAGAGCGTATAGTGACTATATCCAGAGCTAAATTTTCCATTACGTTTCCATCAAGCTTTATGCTGGTAGCATCTATGAACCCCTGCCCATGTGGCTTCTATAATCATCCAGAAAAGGAATGCGTCTGTCCACCTGGAGCTGTGCAGAAGTATTTGAATAAAATATCGGGGCCGCTGCTAGACAGGATAGACCTGCATGTAGAGGTTGTTCCTGTTAATTTCAACGAACTCATATCGGAGTCTAAATCTGAAAAAAGTACCAATGTACGCGAGCGTGTCATCAAAGCCCGTGATATTCAACAAGAGCGATTCAAGGCTATTGAAGGTCTCCACTCCAATGCGCAAATGGGCGGCAAGGAGGTTCAAGAAATTTGCCAAATATCTGATGCGGGCCGCAATCTTCTCAAACGCGCGATGGAAAAATTGAATCTCTCCGCTCGAGCCTACGACCGCATCCTCAAAGTATCTCGCACTATAGCTGATCTAGCTCAAAGTGAAGAAATCAAAGTCGAGCATTTAGCTGAAGCCATTCACTATCGAAGTTTGGATAGAGAGAATTGGGCGAATCAGGGATGATTTTTTGATCCTATACTGAATAAATATGAATACTTTTGAGAATGAATTAATATGTCTACCTTATACTTGATTTATATAAATGAAAAAAATCCTTATAGCCAATCGAGGTGAAATAGCCCTTCGAGTCATGAAATCAGCCCGCGAAATGGGCATTCAGACTGTTGCCATTTATTCGGAAGCTGATAGGCAGAGTC
Organism: Saprospirales bacterium; assembly: GCA_947441115.1. GTDB lineage: Bacteria > Bacteroidota > Bacteroidia > Chitinophagales > JADJOU01 > CHPMRC01. Next base: position 1,050 of record CANESS010000138.1, read on the forward strand.
CCCACGTGCTATATGCAGATGAAGCAGTCTGCGTAGGTCCTCCTCCCAGCAATCAATCCTACCTCCTAGGAGATAAAATCATTCAAATTTGCAAAGCACTCAAGGTAGACGCTGTACACCCAGGCTATGGATTTCTGAGTGAAAATGCTGATTTCGCGCGCAAATTGAAAGGGGCTAATATCATACTAATAGGACCTAGCCCTGAAGCGATGGATGTCATGGGAGATAAAATCTCGTCTAGAAACGCAGTAAAAAAATATGGTACACCTCTAGTGCCTGGAACAGAGGATGCTATTTCAGATATACCAGCTGCCAAAAAATTGGCAAAAGAGATAGGTTATCCAATCATTATAAAGGCGAGCGCAGGCGGCGGTGGTAAAGGCATGCGTATTGTAACGAAAGAACAGGAATTTGTAGAGCAGATGGATAGAGCCATGAGCGAGGCGAGGAATGCATTCGGAAATGATGCTTGTTTTATTGAAAAATATGTCACCAATCCACGTCATATTGAGGTTCAGGTTTTAGGAGATCACTATGGAAATTATGTCTACGTATTTGAGAGAGAGTGCAGTATACAGAGACGACATCAGAAGGTGGTCGAGGAGGCTCCTAGCTGTATCTTGACACCAGAGATACGAGAAAAATTAGGTAGCGCAGCTATCAATGCAGCTAAATCCTGTAACTACACCAATGCGGGAACAGTTGAATTTATCCTTGATGATAAACTCAATTTCTATTTTCTAGAGATGAATACGAGATTGCAAGTGGAGCACCCAGTTTCAGAGATGATATCAGGTTTAGATCTAGTCAAAGAGCAAATAAAAATCGCCCGAGGAGAAAAACTTAGTTTCACGCAAGAAGATTTGAAAATTAATGGTCATGCCATAGAGTTGAGGGTATATGCCGAAGATCCGCAGAATAATTTTCTTCCTGATATCGGTAAATTGGAGGTTTATCAAAAACCTGAGGGGTTAGGAATTAGAGTGGACGACGGTTATAGAGAAGGTATGAATATACCTATTTATTATGACCCAATGATCGCTAAATTAGTTGTACATGGCGCAGATAGAACTGATGCCATAGAGAAAATGAAGCGTGCTATTCATGATTTTAAGATTGTAGGGGTTAAAACCACGCTCGATTTTGGACTTTTTGTTTTAAATCATCCCAACTTTATTAGTGGAGATTTTGACACAGGATTTGTTGATAAATACTATCAGGCTTCAGATCTAAATTATCCACTGAACCCTGAGCAAAAAAATACTTTAGATAAATTTTTTGCTACATTTGAAGTGGAGAAATCAGCAGAAGATATTCGAATAAACAACACAATTCAGTCGAACTGGAAAAAAAACAGAGCTAATAGATAGAAATCACCATATATTTGCATAGTATAACGTCATGAAAGGAACCTTCTTATGAAGAAGATATTATTATTTTTCTTAATTATAGCTAGTAGTCTAACTGCTCAAAATAAAACTCAAAAGTGGCAGTTCAATGCTGGATGGAGTATGCATAAATTCCTTGATCAGAGCGTGGAAATCATGCCTAACTTGACACAGATTGAAAAATTTAACACTGGTTTTCCTTTAAATCATTTCAGTATTTCCAGACATTTATTCGCTGGATTTTCGCCAGAATTGAAATTTTCTACAAATATGGTAGCTGCGGATCCTAAGACGCAAATCTCTAAAATGCTATTAGGAAATGGAATGTTTAATCTGAAGTATTCCTTTGCCAACGGTTATGTTTTTAGTGAAAATTCATTTTTTGAACCATATTTTAAAGGTGGAGCAGGTATGACCTATCTAGATGCTCAGGATAACGATAAATTCCTTACTACATATAATTTTGGTGGAGGTTTGGCCTTCTGGTTAAATAGTAAAAAAACCTTTGGAATTCAGTTGCAGCAGTTGTACCATACACTACCTATGTTAAATTATAGTAAGGACTATTTTGAGTATTCAGCTTCCCTTGGATATAGATTTGGGATGAAAGATAAAGACAAAGATGGGATCCCCGATGATAAAGACGTGTGTCCAGATAACCCTGGCCCTAAGAAGTTTGACGGTTGCCCGGATAAAGATGGGGATGGCATTCCGGATACAAAAGATCGTTGTCCAGAAGATGCAGGACTGGAAGAGTTTGAAGGTTGTCCTGATGGAGATGGAGATAAAGTTCCAGATATCGACGATAAATGTCCTGATCTTGCGGGGTTAATTACCTTTAAAGGCTGCCCAGATTTTGACAATGATAGTATTCCTGATTATCAGGATTCATGCCCTAAAATAAAAGGTATAAAGAAATTCCAAGGATGTCCAGATAAAGATAATGACGGTGTACCTGATAAGATTGACAAGTGCCCTGAAGTATATGGAATTGTTAAATTCCAAGGCTGTCCTGATAGAGACAATGACAGTGTGCCGGATTATATGGACGATTGTCCAGATACTCCAGGAATGGTCAAGTTTAAAGGCTGTCCAGACCCAAATGAGGTTCAGAAAAAATCGATTGACTACACTATTTCATTTAAAGCACAGTCTATTTTCTTCCAGACTGCAAAATTTAATATATTGCCCGCATCCTATAAAATTTTGGATGATATTGTTGAAATCATTAAAGTAAACCCAGAGTTGGTTTTCCTCATTGAGGGTCATACTGATACTCGTGGTGGAGAGCTTTATAATCTGGAGTTGTCTAAAAATAGGGCGAGTGCTGTGGCAGAATACTTAGTCTCAAAAGGAGTAGGACGGGGTCTCATAGAGTCCATGGGATTCGGTATGAAATACCCGATAGCTGATAATAGAATAGATAGTGGCAGATCTAAAAATAGAAGGGTTGACATTACCGTAAAACGTTAAAAAATTAATGCTTAAATTTGAGGCGCTTAATCATTTAGATTAGGCGCTTTTTTTATAAGTGAGAAAGTGTTATAGTTTACTTTTTTTATTCATTCTAGCGGAAACTTTGACTGCTCAGTTAGACTATTCCTCTAGAAAAGGTATTCTGAGTGTAGAGCGGTTCGCGACTATTCACAAGGATAGAAGTATTGTGGGCTATGTGTCTTCCGTAAATTTGGAATATAAAAAGTACACTTCAAAATCCATCTCAATTTTAGATATCAATGCCGATATCATTTTTCAAATAGAAATAGAAAATAAGCCAAATTACTATTTGATTGAAACTGCATTTAACGGACAGCAGTATGCTTTTCTTTTTTTAGATGTAGTGACTAGGAGGCTGGAGCTAAAATTGTATGATGTAAACGGAAAATTGGTTCGGGAATTTCCAAGGACCCTGACCAATAAGGATATTGAGTATTTTCTTGCGCACGTTACGCACAATAATAACTATACTGGTTATAATCAATTTCTACAGGAGCTTAACCAGCATGGTTTTCTGCTTATGCTCCATTCAGTAGAGTCCAATTTAAATACCTGTCAAATTTTTAAAATTACCGCGGATAGTTCTCAAGAAAGATTTTATACCTTTATGAC
>CANESS010000139.1 GCA_947441115.1 Saprospirales bacterium
AAACCATTTATAGAATTAATAAAGTCTGAATCGCAACACACCACGGCTATAGACGCACAGCTAAAAACCATAGATGCCAAAACGACCATCTATAAGAGAGAAATCTTAAAGGCCGTGCATGCTATTTTGTCGGTAATAGAGAAAGAAGGTATAGCCTCATACGAAAATTTAATGTCATGGTATTTAGATGTGGTGCGCTCGGAGGAAAAAACCTATGGCTCGCATTTACATAGCCAGAGTAAAGGAAATGCCCTCCTAGTGCCCGAAGTCAAAGCAGACTATGCCGATGCAGAGGAGAAGTCAGGACATGAGATTATCAATCACTATTTCGATATTGTATTCCAGCAGAGACCAGAGCTGGTAGCCTTTGGGGAAGATGTAGGTAAAATAGGAGATGTAAATCAAGGATTTGCAGGGTTACAGGAAAAATATGGCGAAACTAGAATATTCGATGCAGGCATACGAGAGGCCACTATCATAGGGCAGGGGCAAGGCTTGAGTATGCGTGGTCTGAGACCTATAGCCGAGATTCAATATTTAGATTATTTGCTTTATGGATTGATGCCACTCAGTGATGATGTAGCTACTCTCCAGTATAGAACCTGTGGTGGACAGAAATCCCCATTGATCGTGCGTACACGCGGTCATAGACTAGAGGGAATATGGCATTCGGGTAGTCCGATGGGTATGATTTTACATTCGCTACGAGGTATCTATGTATGTGTTCCCCGCAATCTCACACAGGCCGCAGGTATGTATCAGACTATTCTACAGAGTGATGAACCTGCCTTGGTCATAGAGCCGCTCAATGGCTACAGATATAAAGAAAAAATGCCGAAAAATTTAGGGGAGTTTTCTATTCCTCTAGGCAAGATAGAAATACTAAACGAAGGTAGCTACGTGACTATGGTGAGTTATGGATCTACTCTTAGAGTCTGTCAAGATGCTATCGAAAAACTACATCATAGAGGCATCTCTGTCGAACTGATCGATACCCAAACCCTTCTTCCATTCGACTTGAGTCATGACATTGTAGCTTCTTTAAAAAAGACTAATAGACTTATCATAGTAGATGAGGATGTACCAGGGGGAGCTTCAGCTTATATTTTACAGCAGATACTAGAGGTACAGAAAGGATATCAATATTTAGATTCAGCGCCACGAACTATAGCGGCTAAGGCACATAGACCAGCCTATGGCACGGATGGAGATTACTTCTCTAAGCCGAATGCAGAGGAAATTTATGAGATAGTTCTGAGTATGCTGAAGGAGGTCAAACCAAATTTTTGATAGTATTGACTTTCTGAAACTAAAATCTACCTCACCAGCATCACCTCTCCCGTTTTCGTAAATCGATTTCCTAGAAATCGATAATTCAGAATATAGGAATAAACTCCCTTAGCATTAGACTGACCGAGATAGAACCCATTCCAGCTTGAAATATGGGGAAACAATTAAAACAAATCTCCATAGATTTCACTTATTTTTCCTACCTCCACTATTTTAATAGAGAATTTATTTTTTGGTAGTTTCGCATTGTATCTGGAAATGAATATTTTATCAAATCCCAGTTTTTCAGCTTCGGCTATGCGCTGCTCTATGCGGGAGACGGCTCTTATTTCTCCACTGAGGCCTACCTCGGCGCAGAAGGCGGTATTGTTAGAGATTTCTTCGTCCTTGTACGATGAAATAATGGCAGCTAGCACGGCTAAATCTAGCGCTGGATCGCTGACTTTGATACCACCTGCTAGGTTGAGAAATACGTCTTTATTGGAGAGTTGAAATCCACCTCGCTTCTCTAATATGGCTAGGAGCATATTGAGCCTTCGGGTATCGAAGCCAATCGAGCTCCGCTGAGGATTGCCATAAACCGCATTCGCTACTAGGGCCTGCACTTCTATCATGAGCGGACGCATACCCTCCATGGTAGAGGCTATTGCTACTCCGCTGAGGGCTTCGTCTCTATTGCCTAGCAGAATATCCGATGGATTGATGACAGGCTGCAGTCCATGCGATTTCATTTCATAGACTCCTAGCTCTAGTGCAGACCCAAATCTATTTTTAATCGTTCGCAGCAGACGATGCGTATAATTTCTATCCCCTTCAAATTGTAGTACCGTATCCACGATGTGCTCTAATAGTTTAGGGCCGGCTATTTCCCCTTCTTTATTGATATGACCTATGAGTATGACAGGAATATTGGTTTCCTTAGCTAGTCTTTGAAATTCGCCCGCGCATTCCCGCACCTGCGATATACTGCCCGATGCGGATAGTATGTGCTGCGAATAAACGGTCTGCACGGAGTCTATGATTATGAGATTGGGTTCTATGGCTTTGACTTGCTCAAATATCGTCTGTGTGCAGGTTTCAGAATACAAATAGAGACTATCGTTCTTTACATTAATTCTATCTGCTCGCATTTTGATTTGCTCTACGCTTTCTTCTCCTGATACATATAAGATCTTAAGGTCTTTGAGCGATAGCGCGATTTGTAAAAGCAAGGTAGATTTTCCTATGCCAGGTTCTCCTCCTATGAGAACAATGGAGCCCGGTACAATGCCTCCGCCCAATACCCGATTGAATTCAGGGTCATCGGAGTAGAATCGCGAGATATCATTTTGCTTGACTTCGGTGAGTTTGACGGGTTTGGTTTTAACCGAGAAATCTTTAAAAGTGGATTGATTGGGATTGGAATTTTCTTTCGATATGATCTCTTCTACATAGGTGTTCCATTCATTGCAGCCAGGGCAGCGACCTATCCATTTGGTAGATTCATTTCCACAATTGGTGCAGAAAAATGCTTTTTTAATTTTTGCCAATTTCTATGATTATTTAGGTGTTAAATGATTGTTTTTAAACAAAAGTATACATAAACTAGGTTATAAAGTGTCGTTGTGGATATTTTAATTGCTCGAATATACTAAAAATGCCCTATTTTCGTTTTTTAATTAGCTGGAAACAAATCTTCTAGTTACTTATTTAAATTTATAAACTGAATAGAATGAAGAAAGTATTGTTTTTATCCGCTATCGTAGTTTTATTGACTGCTTCTGCATGTAGAAGCAAAACTTGTCCTGCCTACTCTCAGGCAGAGGTGAATACTCCGTCTCAGCAAGCTTAAGCATGCTCTCCATTAGACTATGTAGAATTTTTAACTTTCTATGAGTTATTTCACTATCGTCTTGATAGAAAGTCTTAGATAAGTTTACTCTAGAAGAAGTTAATAGTCATGACAGCTACTACCTAATTAATATTGGATGCTGGATAGATTGTCGAGTTGACTCTAAGGGGTACGTTAAGAGCAGCTTAGATACCTAGCCAATAGTCACAGAAACTTCTGCATTTATCCGAGAACTCAGCGAAGAAACCATCCTTGGATTTATACACCGGTTCAATATAAGATCAAGGTTTTTAGCAGAAAGTCACTTTCAGATCCTTGGGTTTTTCAGCAGAATAAGCCTATTCAGCAACATGCAAATTTTATTACTCAAAACGAAAGTAATTTAAGATTCATTAAGCTGTATTCACCTATCAATTCCACATTATCATGGCAAGGGAATAAGTTTATAGATACGGCTAGTACAAAATTATATGGTGATTGGGATTGTAGATATATTGAACTTTTCCAGTCTAAAACAATTTTATCCATTCGTTTTGATTCCACTATCACGGTGTTACAGTATCTGGATACGAATGCCATCGAAAAAACTCATTTTTTTAAGACCTATGCCCCGCGGGTAGAATTGATCTATGCGGAGTATAATAAATTGGAAAAACAAAATGTGCTGAATAGCTGGAATAATCCTGAAATAGATACACTATAGTGCGCAGAGTCATTGACTGGAAAAGATAGGTATTATAAACTTAGATTCATCTTTCTCTGTTTTTATTTTTTTATAAACCTTATACTAATTCCATTTAAGAATAAAAATTTTCCTGTAAATTTGCCCTTCGCTGAAAATAAGATAAGGGAAGAGTATAAAATAAAAATAAAAGAAAGAACGAAATGGGACGCGCGTTTGAATACCGAAAAGCAGCCAAAATGGCTCGATGGAGCAAAATGGCTATTACGTTTACACGTATAGGGAAGGAGATAGTGATGGCTGTAAAAGGCGGTGGTCCTGATCCCGATACCAATACTAGATTGCGCATAGCCATTCAGAATGGGAAGGCGGCCAATATGCCTAAAGAGAATGTGGAGCGTGCCATTAAAAAAGCATTAGGCAAGGATGAGAAAGATTTTGCAGAGGTGCTGTATGAAGGATTTGGTCCTCATGGAGTGGCTTTTCTGGTAGAAACTGCTACGGATAATACCAATCGAACGGTGGCTAATGTGCGGTCTCATTTTAATAAATGTGGTGGAGCCCTTGGTAATTCTGGTTCAGTAGAGTTTCTATTCGATCACAAGGCTTTTTTCACTATAGATATTGCTGGGAAAAATCTAGAAGATCTAGAATT
>CANESS010000140.1 GCA_947441115.1 Saprospirales bacterium
AAAGTCACCGTAAATAGATAAATATATATCTCCTTCCCGGGATAGCCTAGCAAGTTTATCAATGGCTTGGCCAGGAGAATAAGAAGCAGAGACCAGATAATGGAATTGAAGAATACGACGGATTCGGTCTTTTTGAAAACGGAGGATTGGTTATCCGATTTCACAAATCGAAAATAACTCGTCTCCATGCCCATCATATAGATAATGTTGAGGAAGGCAATGATAGATAAAAAATTGGCATTAATGCCTAACTCTTCTTGGCTGATGACACGAGTATAATATGGGCTCAAAAGCCAGCTAGCCATGCGCAGGACTATGGTGCTGATACCATAAATGGCTGTTTGCTTAGCGAGAGATTTTAAGCTCATATATCTATAGCAGAGATAAGATATAATTTAATAACCATATAAAAAAGGCAAGCGCCAGGAAGAATATAGCCAAGCAGGTGAAGATAAATAACAGAATAAGCGACCAGCCACTTCCGCCATGTTTTTCGTCCAATATATGTTCTTCTAATAGTCTGAGATTTTTTTCATTGGATTTATAAAAAAAGTCCGTGATATATCCCGCAACAGGCAATGAGCCTAGTAGAAAATCTATGATACTATTGCGAAACATGAGCACTTTAACCTTTCCCGAAACTCCTTGCATATGGGCGAGAACGATAAAAATCATACCTAAAATAAGACCAGAATAGGAGCCAAAACCGGGTATAATGTTGAGTAATGGGTCTATTCCAAACTTAAATTGACTGCCAGGAAATGTGAATTGCGAGTCTAAAATTTTCACATAATTTCTAAGAAAATCTAGGCGCTCACTGGCGCTTCTTTGAGTACTCATAAAACATATAATTAGACAAAAAACGTATATATTGAATCTGGAGAATGAGATAGGCTATCTATTAACCTCCCATCACGCGAATGAGCTTCTGGATTTGATTATCCCACCACATTTTTTGATCTTCTACCTCATTGGGTTCTGCAAAATCGTTTATGGTAAGAATCGTGTCTTCACTGATTTCGTTGACTTGAATAGCAAATTCGAAAAACTCGTCATCGTCGCTGTTTTCCCAATGATAAGCTACCAGTTGTTCTTCTATATCATCTATCAGAATGGCTTTTTCAGAATAGCCTTTCCATATAAAATTATATTGATCCAAATTGGACTCACATTTATCGCAAAACCACTGCGCCAAATGTGTGGGTTGCTTCACAAAATCATAAAGGATTCTGGGAGATGCTTTTAATACGTAATCTATTTCAAATACTTCTTTTGCCATATTATTTTCAATAATCTAATCGTTTAATTCTAAAACTTTTCGTCTGCAAAGTTATTATGCGGCACAATAATAAAAAAATAAACCAAGTACATCGGAATTATGTTTCCAATAATTGTCAAAAAAGCAATAATATACTGAAAAACAGTTTTTTAAGCCGAGGGCGGATTATTATTTTTTCTCTTTAGCTGCTTCAGAGCCTATGCGTCTGATTTCATCTGGCACTAAAAATGAGGAGGGGTAATGTCGCGCTAATTTCCTAGCATCAGGTTTCGCACTTTCTTGATCATCGTAGTCTCCTACACGCAGTTTATAATATGGCTGCTGATAAGAAAGGTAGCACCGCATAGCCGGAAATTTACTATAAAAATCAGATTTCACTTTATTCGCTTCTTCTTTACTGTTGCCACTAAATATCTGAATTCGATAGCCTTGGTAGAAGGCCTTCTTTTTTTCTATCATAGGGTGGGCCACGATATAAGGGTGGACGCCAGAGTGATCTATAATTGCAGAGCGCAATGCATTAGCAGACGTATCTTCTGTCTGTGCTTCGATACTATCAAAGAGAAAAAGGATGGCAATGAGAGATATTATTTTCCTCATAATTTAGGGGGCTAATCTGAATTGCTCCCATGACGGGGAATGGTTCTTTTCGTATATGATTCTATCATGCAGCCTTCCAGGCTGACCTTGCCAGAATTCAAAGTAGTGAGGCATTATGCCATAACCACCCCAAGTTTCAGGACAAGTAACGTCTCCTTTTTCTCTCAAAAGGGTTGCTTTTTCTATTAATTCCTCTTTGGTCGTTTTGCTACTTTGTGCCGATGCCATTGCAGATATTTGACTTTCTATAGGTCTAGTAGAAAAATAGTCTATCGCTTTCTCTCGAGATAATTTAGTGACAAGGCCCTTTATTCGTATTTGCCTTTGGCTAAAAGGAAAGAAAAATAGCATAGACGCTTTAGGGTGTGCAGATATATCCTGTCCTTTCTGACTACTGTAGTTGGTATAGAATACAAATTGACTATCTTCTATTTCCTTTAGAAGAACTACTCTAGACTCCGGTTCTATTTTAGCAGATACCGTACTTAAGATGAAAGCATTCGGTTCAGGATTTAAATCTTCGACGGCCTTGTCGAACCATTCCTTAAAAACGGCATAGGGGTCGAGAGTTAAGTTTTCTTCGTGGAGGCTATATTTGTCGTATTCTTCTCGCCAGTTAGATAGATTCATAATTTTAGCTAACTATAAGGGGAATTCTTTTACTTACATCTCTAGATTTTGAGCGCATGTAGATAATTAGGTGAATTTTTTTTCCTACAGGTGGAAAGGCATAAGGTGTAAAAACATCCGTTAATGATTTTTCATTTCTTCTGTCATTCAATGGGTAAACCACCTTTTTTACTAAGGAATCTTTTATGGATGGATCATACCCTGTGCCCATAGAATCTAGTTGATAAAATACCATCACCGAATCAATATATTCATCATTGGTAAATCGTACATCATATTTGATGGGAGCACCTTTGATTACATTCGCTGGATCAGTAGATGGCTGCAGAATAGTAATGGGGGATTTAAAAACAGCAGATTCTTCTTCTTTTGCACACGAAGAGATGAAAATCAATCCTAAAGAGGCCATAATTAATGCAATTCGATTCATATTTATAATAGGTTTAATTTTTTAAATTCCAGGACAGTATAATTTATCGCTGCCATAGCTTTTAGTACTTTTTCCAAGGATATAGGTTAGATTTAGTTCGAGCGCACCTACCGTATTATTAGCCTTGGATAGACCGGATGTGGTCACATCATAGCTAAGCGTAGTTTGAAACTGTCTGTATTTTACGCCAGCTACTGCTATAAAGGCATCGCCTAGCCTAGATCGCAAACCAGCTATTATACTCACATCATCAGTAATATCTTTGTTGTAGCTCATCCCAATATTGGTGGAGGAAAAATTACCTTGCTTCATAAAAATGATAGAAGGATAAATCTTAGAAGTTTCATCTAGATTGAATAAAATCCCACCTGTAATATTCATTCGCGCATAAATATTTTCTTTGGAGTTGGTAAAGAAAAATTGTTGAGGATTGTTGACATTATATAGTGAAAATCCTAATTGAGTGACTGCATTATCGCCTATCTGCTGCTGATAGAGCGCCCCAATATTGAGCATAAAGGCATATTCAGAACCATCGTTGATAAAGGGTTCTAAATTGGGCAATCGAGGGTCAAATTCAAATTCACTCACCTGGGTAGCATAGAGTAAATCTTTAGAAAAAATTCTACGATTTGTGACTCCTACTTGCCCACCTATAGATAAAAAACTCTTACTATATCTATCCATGGCTAGTGAATATGCAGTATGAAGCAACACTTGGTTAGTAGCTAATGTCCCGCTGCCTGCATAGTCTGAAAGAGCTGTAATCCCAATACTCCAGGTATTTTGGTCTGTATAGTCTGGAAAAATTTTGTGGTCTATGGAAGCCCCAAACGTATTGTAGGTTCCTGAAAATGCCGTATTGGGTATAGTGAGGTTTTGATTTCTGACAGCTAATATGGCTCTCGTTTGACCATCAAAAGCGCCAGAATAGGCAGGGTTGATGAGCATAGGGAAATTAATAGCCTGGGAGAAATGTGCATCTTGACCTATCGCATAATCCGCAAAGGCAATGGAAATAAATAGTAAAGTGGTTTTTAGTTTTTTCAAGGCAATAAATGTATCTGTTTATAAAGTACTTCTAAGTTGTAAATACTTTGCATCATTGGTGTAGTTCTCAGATTTAGAAACGCAACCGCCTGCTACTGCAGCTTGACTTTGTATGTTCGCCACTCTATCTCCTGGATCAGGGTGTGTGCTGAGGAACGTAGGCGTGCCAGAATTAGCTTGACCTTCGTCGATTAATTTTTTAAAAAAATAATGTGCACCGTCTGTCTGATACCGGGTAGGACAGAGATATTTAACACTATATTCATCTGCTTCTTTTTCATGGTCTCGCCCATATTTAAGGGATCCCAAGCCAGCTAAAACGCCCACCATTTGCGCTATATCTTGACCAGAAGTTCCGGCTA
>CANESS010000141.1 GCA_947441115.1 Saprospirales bacterium
TCATTGTAGCCTTCAAAACACTGAGTCCCATTCATGGAAACCCACTTTTGAGCTATAATTAAACCCACCTGATTCTCTGCTGAACCAGATAATGGATGTAAAGCTGCCACAGTGGTAGCGTCTGCAGCTGTAAATCCTAAATAAATATGTGACTCACGTATACCATTCGAATACAAAGTTGAAGCTGAACCGCCTAACCAACCTCTGGCAGCAGCCTCCGCTTGTAGGAAAAAGCTCTCCCAGTTGGACATAAAAATTACTGGTGCAGCAGCCCCATCTTTACCACCTATTTTATCTCCTATATTAGAAAAGTTAGTATTAGCTGTGCTAGCAGTAGGTAATTGTCCTGCACCTTGATTAAATCCGACATATGTCCCACCTGCGTTTTTGTTATATAATGCACCAATTCGTTTGTCAAGATCTGCATTTAAAACATTTAGCGACGTGTTTGAAGCTTTTAAATTTTCAAAATTTGCAAGTTGTAATTGAGAGGCATGTAATGGATTTTTTTGAGTAAGGGTAGTTCCATAACGCACCATTGCCATTTCTGCAGTGGTTGAAAGAAAGCTTGCCCCAGCAAGATTTGTTGCAATACCCGCTTGAGCTACATTTGGTCGCGCATAACTCTGACGCATGTATACTTTTAAGAGTAAAGTGTTGGTAAATTTAATCCAGCTTGTAATATTTCCTCCATAAAACAAATCAAATGAATAGGTATGCGCGTGACCACTGGTATTTGCAGCAGCTAATAATTTTTTAGCTTCAACTAATTTGGCTTCAATAGCATCATATACTACAGTTGGTTCATCATAAGCAGGTGCAAAGTTATCAGGGTTCAAAGCCTCTCTCATAGGCACTTTTTCATAGGCATCAGCCAGCACTTGATAAGTATAAGCTTCCATGACTAGAGCCATACCATAAATTTGACTGTCTTTCTCAGCTAATGCTTTAGTTTTAACAAACTTAAGGTCTGTTAAAGCTCCTGAATACAACTGAGACCAAGGTCTATTTTGGTTTGCATTCGTAACAATATATTTCTCATTATCTAAATATTGTCTGGCCGTAGATCCTTGAGTCCAATATTGAGCCCAAACGCCTCCATAAATCGCAAATGAATTGCCGATGGTATAGGCTATATGCTGCTGGGCAGAAGGAAATAATTCAGCAATATCCACATTTTCTGGATTGTTTCTATTTATGGCCGCATTATCTAAATCCTTATTACATGAGGATAAGATAAGACCTAGAAAACTTATAACAACGATTACTTTTTTCATATTCTCTTATTTTTCGAATTAATTAAAATGTCAACTTTAGATTGGCTCCTATAGATCTTACAGAAGGAATATTGGAGAAATCTATTCCTTGTACATTGCCCGTTCCGAATGAATTTATTTCGGGATCTACAAACTTATTTGAGCTAGGGACCCATAATATTAGGTTGTTGCCAAATAAGCTAACATCTATCGATTTAACGTATTTATTCCAAGCGGCTTTCACAGGAAAGCTATAGGAGAATGATAATTCTCTTAATTTCATAAAAGAAGCATCAACCATATAGTCTTCTGCTTGGCCCTGAGTCATCCAGTCTTGGACAAAAACCGCTGTTGTATTATCTACATAAGCACCATTGACCAAATTAACTGTATTAGGGATAATGTAATCTTTTCTATCGTTAATTATTGTAGTAACTCCAGATCCTAAGAACTCAACAATATCTTTTGTTCTGGAATAAAATACTCCACCATTCTTATAGTCAAATGTGATTGCAGCCTTAAATCGCTTAAATAAGGTGGCAGACAATCCAAATCCCATGGTATAATTTGGCAAATAAGAGCCGGACATCATAAGTTTACCACTTGAAACTGGAAGGCCAAATAGAGTATCGACAACTATTCTGCCATCAGGTGATCTATCATAACTGTTTACATAAAACGTTCCGTAAGCAGATCCTGAATCAACATAAGGAGAAGCTCCACTAATTCCACCTAATGAAAATTGCTTAACTCCAGGATAAACTTCTGTTACCCTATTCACATTCTGTGTAAAGTTTACTGTGGCTTCTAATTTAAAGTTAGGTTTCGCAATAGGAATTGCTCTCAGCATAATTTCATAACCTGTATTGGTCATTTTTCCAGCGTTTATATATCTTCTGGTATATCCTGTGGAAGGAGCCACATTTACTTGGAAGATACCATCGGTAGTAGAGGAGCCATATAAAGCTATATCTGCATATAGTCTATCATTAAAAAAGCCTAACTCAGTACCGATTTCCCAAGAGTTAATCATCTCAGGTCTTAAATTTCCGTTACCAGCACTATTTGATTGGGTATATCCTGCTACTTGTGTTGTACCGTTGTAACCTACAAATGGAGAACGGACGTTTGTATTTTGAAAACCATCGGAAACATCAAATGGCACATTAACTGTAGTCAGAACATTTGTAGGGGCATCTTTCCCCACTATTGACCAGCTAGCTCTTAATTTACCGAAGGTCAAATATTTATCTTTTAATAACTCGGTAAAAATAAAAGAAGCATTAGCGCCTGGATAGAAATAAGATCTCTTGTTAGCAGGAAGAGTTGAAGACCAATCTTGTCTACCTAGTATAGATACAAAAAAGTAGTTTTTATAATTCACGTCAAAACTACCATAAACTCCATACTTCAATCTATGAGCTGTTGAATTTTCAGTAACTGGTCTACCATCCGAGTTTGACAAATTGAAGAAATTCGGAATAGCTAAGCCTGAGGTTTGAGAATATGTATTGATTAATTTATCGCTGAAAATATTTAATCCAAGTCTTGCTGTATAATTTAAGTCTTTTGTGATTTCTCTATTGACAGCAGCAGTCAAGTCATTATTTATTAATGTGTTTTGATAAATACTCTCAGCATATTCACCAGGCACACTTGCTTGAGTTGGATGTTGGTTTGTATTGGTAAATTTATTTTCTTGGAAGGTTCTAGCATCCGTATAATAATCTACACCTAGAATATTAGTAAGTGAGAGCCAAGAAATAGGATTATAATTAACCGTCGCACTTGTTAAAAATCTATTGACATTACTCTTAGCCTTATTATATTCTACCAATTGATATGGATTATAAGAATATGCGCCATAATAATTGGTAATATTATTGAATGGATTATTTAAATCTCTAAGTTCATCGTAAGAAATATCTACAGGCTGCTGAATCACATTATTATAAAACGACGCATCTCCCTGACCTTGTATAGAGTTTTTAATTGCAGTATTGATGTAACTAAAGTTGACTCCTATTCTCAAATTATCTTTAATTTCTGAATTTAGATTCAACCTAAATGTATTTTTATCTTGTCCTGCATTTGGCACAATTCCTTCTTGATATAAATTTTGATAGGAAAAGTAAACATCCGCTTTTTCGAATGATTTCGTTAAGGCAATGTCATTAGAAAATACCTTTCCTGTATTAAATGCATTTCTAAGGTTGTCTTTGATAGCACTGAAAGGTTTAACTCTGATCTGACTTACCATGTTTCCATTCGCATCTGGAAGCATAACTGGATTTCCCCATGGTCTGATAACTCCATCTAAGGCAGGGCCCCAAGACCAGTTCTCTCTGGAATCATAGACTCCATTTCCACCTTGACCAAATTTGTCTTGCAACTCAGGTAACATTAATGGACTTTGAAATCTTACATTTGAATTGAATGTAATTCCAACGTCTTTTCCTTTTTTACCTATTTTTTTGGCAGATTTCGTAGTTACAATGATGACGCCGTTAGAGGCTAAAGAACCATAGGTGATAGCACCTTCTGCGCCCTTTAATACAGTTATAGACTCTATATCATTTGGATTTATATCATTTAATCTATTTCCAAAATCGACAGAGTTATTTAAGTTGTCTGAGTTCTGGAAAGAAGAGTTGTTTATTGGAACGCCATCTACAACAATAAGAGCTTGGTTATTTCCAGTAAATGATTTAGGACCTCTCAATACTATACTTGTAGAGCTTCCAGGTGTACCTCCTGTATTTGTAATATTAGCACCAGTTGTTTTTCCTTGTAAGCCAGTTAAGGCAGAAGAGGCACCTCCCTGGGTAAGTTCTTCACTTCTCACTGTTACCGTACCATATCCTAAGCTTCTTTTTTCTCTTTTAACGGCCTGTGCAGTAACTACGACCTCATCAAGCATCATTTTATCTTCTGCCATGGAAAAATCAGCAGAGTTGGTTGATGCAGACAATGTGGCAAATTTGGTTTTAAAACCTAGATAGGTTGCTTTTAATTTTAAAGCACTACCAGCAAGTTTCTCAGGA
>CANESS010000142.1 GCA_947441115.1 Saprospirales bacterium
AAATGGATTATAACAATAATACCGTTCCACTTAATAATACAGAGATTTGGGAGTTAAAAAGCACCTCCATTTTTGCTCATCCGTTCCATATTCATGATGTTGAATTTTATATATTGAGTAGAAGTACAGGAGCAGTTCCTGCTGCTGAACAAGGATGGAAAGATGTGATTTTAGTAAAAGGTGGAGAAACGGTTAAGTTCATAGCTAAATTTGATGATTTCGCAGATACACTTCATCCATTTATGTATCATTGCCATATCGCCTTGCACGAAGATGAAGGCATGATGGGACAGTTTATAGTCAAAGATACTTCAAAATCAGTCATTTATAATTGTAGTGGAGGGACAGCGACTGGAACGGCTACTGCTAATACCGCAGTCTCAGGACTTTCATTTTCTATACCCTATTCCAATGCTACTGCTGGTGGAGCATATACTAGTCAATCCATTAATTCTACTGGAGTTACAGGTTTAACAGCAAACTTAACCGCAGGAACATTTAGCGGAGCTACAGGAAATCTGACTTTTAATGTGACCGGAACACCTTCGGGATCTGGAACTGCTAGTTTTCTGATAAATTATGGTACGTCTACTTGCACCTATACAATTAATGTAAATAGTGCACCTTCTTCTGTGGTTTATAATTGTGTAGGGGGATCTACGACTGGATCAGCTACAGCCAATACTGCAGTTTCGGGACTTTCATTTTCTATTCCATTTTCGAGTGCTATTTCAGGCAATTCTTATTCCAGTCAAGTGGTAAATTCTACAGGAGTGACGGGATTGACAGCTAATTTATCAGCGGGAACTTATAGTGCTGCTACTGGCAATTTGACATTTAATGTTTCAGGAACACCGACTTCTAGTGGAGCGGCAAACTTTACCCTAAGTTATGGAACAGGAGCTACTTGTACATATGCTATCAATGTGACAGCCCCAACCGTTGGGATAACTAATGCTGAAAATACTTCATTTAGTATCTATCCAAATCCTGCCAAAGACAGATTGTATCTCAAAATGAATCAAGGTAGAGAAGTTTATTATATCACTATTTCTGATATGGTGGGAAGAACGAAATTTATGCTTCCACAGCCAGAATTAGAGAAAGGGATTGATATTTCCAATCTTGCCAAAGGAATTTATACGATGCAATTGATAGAAAAAACTAGTTATATTACCTCAACTCAAAAATTCATAGTAGAATAAAAATTCTAATGATTAAAAGAATAATAATATTTTTTATTTTACTTGGATTTGTATTCAGAATTCATGCTCAGAGAAATACAGTATTAATTATTGCAGATGACTTGAGTCCAGATTATTTTGGATTTTATGAGATACATGGTGATACAGTTGCCGTTCCGAATATTCGTAAATTATTGGGCAAAGGTGTACGATTTAAAAATTTGATGTCCAATCCTGTTTGTTCGCCTACACGAGCAACTTTGCTAACAGGTCGATATAGTTTCAGAACAGGTGTAGGTGGAGTAGTCGGAGGAATAGGTGGATCCAATCCAATAGACACGGCTGAGATTTCAATTCCTAAATTATTAAAAGCCTACAATCCTTCAATCTCAAAAGGAAATATTGGAAAATGGCATTTAAAAAATCCCGCTCCGGCTATAAATTTGATGAGTCCTCAAGCTCTTGGATATGATTGGTATGAAGGTCCATTTATCGGGGCATTGACTAATTTTACAAATTGGACAAAATATACAAACGGTGTTTCGAGCAATATTACGACCTATGCTACTACTGAAAATGTAAATAATGCTGTCACTTGGATCAAATCAACCAATCAGACAAAACCTTTTTTCTTATGGTTAGCATTTAATGCTCCTCATTCACCCTATCATTTGCCACCAAATAATTTACACAGTTATACATTGAGTGGAGCAACGGGAGATATCAATACCAATCCCAAAAACTATTTTAAAGCAGCTTTACAAGCTTTGGATACAGAGATAGGACGATTTATGGATAGTTTACAAGCTTTGGGAAAACTAGATAGTACGGATATTATTTTTATGGGCGATAATGGAAATAGTATTCAAACGGCACAAATAAGCAATACCGTTAAAGCCAAAGGTACAGTCTATCAATATGGAGTCAATGTTCCCTTGATTATCGCTGGCCCTTCAGTAGTAAACAAAGGCAGAGTAAGCAATGCATTAGTCAATACGGTAGATATTTTTGCAACAATTATTGATAATTTTGGATATACCAATTGGGCGAGTCAAATACCCACAAATAAGCCAGTAGATGCAAAATCAATGATGCCTATTCTAAAAAATACTGTAGATAGTATCCGCCCTTGGAGTTTCTGTGAGCTATTTAAAACTACGACGGATAGTTCTGATGGTAAAGGGATCAGAAATCGAGAATATAAATTGATTCAGTTCGACTATGGTGCTCAGGAATTTTATAATTTGACTTCAGACCCAGATGAGAATACCAATTTATTGAAAAGTACATTGACTATTACTCAATTTACAAATTATAGTTATCTATGCCATGAATTAAATACACTAATAGGTTCTGGAAATTACTGTAAATACGGAGTGGATATTAACTGCTCTACAGGAACGACTACTGGATCTGCTACTGCAAATACTTTAGTTAGCGGACTTTCTTTTACCATTCCATATACCAATGCCGCTATAGGTACCAATTATCCAAGCCAGTCTATAGCATCCACGGGAGTTACTGGATTGACTGCAATTTTAACTACACGAACATACAATTCTGCAACGGGGAATTGGTCTTTTACAGTTACGGGGACACCTTCTGGAGCGGGATCAGCGACATTCAATATTCTCAATGGAACTACTACTTGTAATTATTCTATAACTGTCTCTGGAGCTCCAAACTCTGTAGTTTATAATTGTAGTGGAGGATCGACAACAGGAACTGCTACTGCTAATACAGCTGTTTCTGGACTATCATTCTCTATTCCTTATTCTAATGCAACAGTTGGAAATTCTTATTCAAGTCAAGCGATTAATTCTACAGGTGTAAATGGATTGACTGCTAATCTATCAGCAGGAACTTATTCTGCAGCGACTGGAAATTTATTATTTAATATTACAGGAACGCCTAATTTGAGCGGAACTGCGAGTTTTATTATTAGTTATGGTTCAGGATCGACTTGTACTTATTCCTTGAATGTATCAAATCCTGCTGCTTCTATTCATTCGATAGAAAATAAAGTTTTTAGTATTTATCCAAATCCTGCCAAAGACAAATTGTATCTAAAATTATATGATGGAAAAGGAGATTATATAATTGAAATTTCAGATATAATGGGAAAAAATATATTGAAACTTTCGAAGATAGAAATTGATAAAGGAATCGATATTTCTTCTCTTGAAAAAGGAACCTATTTCCTGAAATTAATAGAGAATAAAACAAAGCAATCAACTAGTTTAAAATTTGTAGTAGAATAGAATGAAGCTGTTTCTTTTATTGATTTTATGCTTTTTAGTATTTAGTTCTTTTCAGGAACCTAATTCTGAAGTGAATGAAAAAACGATTTCTGATTTCAAACTTCGAAATATTAATAACAAAACTATTTCACTATCTGATTATAAAAGCGCCAAAGGATTTATCATTATTTTTACCTGCAATCATTGTCCATTTGCCAATTTATATTATAAGCGATTGAATAGTTTTTATAAAAAATATTCTGCTCAAAACATTCCTCTCATAGCTATCAATTCGATGGATACGCTACTCTATGAAGATGAAGAATTTAAATATATACAAGCTAAGGCAAAAATAAATAAATTTAACTTTCCTTACCTTCAAGATGGTACACAATTTGTAGGAAAAACCTTTGGGGCTACGCATACGCCTCAAGCATTTTTGATCTGGAAAGAGAATAATCTCTGGAAAATAAAATACAAAGGTGCAATAGATGACAACGGAGAACACCCAGAAAAAGCGACTAGTTTTATCTCAAAAGCTATCGAAGAATTATTGGAAGGAAAACAAGTATCTCAACCGGAAATGAATGCTATTGGGTGTAAAATAATGTATAGAACTAATTTATAAAAATATAAAATCACAGTTTAATATAATATATGAAAAAAATTTATTTTCTTTTTATGGCAATTCTTTTTTTATTGAATTCCTGTAGCAAAGATTCTTCCACTATAAATTCTTCTAGTACAGGATTTAAATTAATCAGTACCGCTGTTGTCGATGGATTGCTTTTAGATGCCTATAAATGTGAGCCAAAAGTAAATGGTAAAGAAAATTCACTTCCACTTTCATGGTCAGGCGCT
>CANESS010000143.1 GCA_947441115.1 Saprospirales bacterium
GAACTCAAAGCAACGTTATCACTTGAACTAGATAATACAAATATAGACTTATTGTTTGATAAATTTAAATTAGAAAGTGTACTTACGAAGCTTTTCGTCTTAGGCTCATCATAGTTGAAATCTTCAACTATGATGATACTGTTTTCTTTAGTCTTATAAGACAATGCTGATTTAGTAGCTAACGTCTTTACTTTTTTATTCAATTTGAAAGAATAATCTCTCGGTCTAGGACCATGAGCTCTACCATTACCATAGACAGGGTTTTTGATAGAACCTTTTCGAGATCCACCTGTTCCTTTCTGTCTGTGTAGTTTTCTTGTAGATCCTGCTACCTCTCCTCTTTCTTTCGTCTTATGCGTACCTTGTCTCTGATTAGCTAGATATAATTTAGCTGCTAGATACAAAGCATGGTCATTGGGCTCAATAGCGAATACCGCTTCGTCCAATTCTATACTCTTTCCTGTAGACTTTCCGTCAATACTTAAAATATCAATTTTCATCACTTAGCTTATTTTTTATTTTGAAGTACTACATATGAACCAATCGACCCAGGTACAGAACCTTTTACGACTAGAATGTTTTTATCTTCTATTACTTTCAATACTTTGATGCCTTTCAATTTTACTTGATCGCCACCCATCCTACCTGCCATTCTAGTACCAGGGAATACTCTAGATGGATAAGAAGATGCTCCAATAGACCCTGGCGCTCTCTGTCTGTCATGCTGACCGTGAGAACCCATACCTACACCCGAGAAGCCGTGTCTTTTTACTACACCTTGGAATCCTTTACCTTTAGATATGCCTACTATTTCTACTACATCTCCTTCTACAAAGTCTGTAGTAGTAATCGTATCTCCTAGGTTTTTACCTTCGTGACCGGCTATTTCTACAAGCTTCTTTTTAGGAGTTGTATTTGATTTGGCGAAATGGCCTTTCAAACTGGCAGTAGTATTCTTTTCTTTTTTCTCTTCGAATGCGATTTGCATTGCGTTATAGCCGTCGGTGTCGTTCGTCTTAATTTGAGTAACTACACATGGACCAGCTTCTATGACAGTACAGCCGATGCTCTTTCCGTTGGCGTCGAAGTAACTCATCATTCCTAGTTTTTTTCCTATGATTCCTTTCATGATTTTAATAGCGGCTATGGTTAAGCTTATTTTTTATGATTAATGATTATATTTTAATATCTACGTCTACACCAGAAGGCAATTCTAACTTCATAAGCGCATCTACTGTCTTAGAAGAAGAAGAATAAATGTCCAACAATCTCTTGTATGTACATAGTTGAAACTGCTCCTTAGAATTAGAATTTACGTGCGGAGAACGAAGAATAGTAAAGATATTCTTGTGAGTAGGCAAAGGGATTGGACCCGATACTACAGCACCTGTGCTCTTTACAGACTTTACAATTTTCTCAGCAGATTTATCTACTAGATTGTGGTCGTACGACTTCAACTTAATTCTTATTCTTTGACTCATATTGTCTTTTTACGTTTTTCTCTTTCTTTAGTCCTTGATATCAGAGGGATTGACATAAATTCGTATCGCTTCCCTGACATTTTTTGAGGGTGCAAAGATAACTAGATAAATCTTATTGATATGAAAAAATTAGACAAATGTCCAAAGTAGCTGTAAATCAGCGAATTCAAATCAACAAAATCCTAGGCTCAGGCACCTCAAAACGGATTATTTGTTGTTTTTCCCTATTTTTCTAAGGGAGTGCAAAGATAGTATTTATTTCTAAAAAATCTACAGTTTTTTGAAAATCATCGATTTTTTAATGTTGTGAGACAGTGGAAATATATTAAAAAATTGAATATCTGCATATTATGTAACTATTTTTATAACTATTGCTCTTTGCTTAATTTCAGGACTTTTTGATACTTTATCCTCATTCAATATCATAAGATGACAATTATTAAAGCTACTGCTCTTTATAATTCTGCACTAAAAAACTAAAACAAACTCACCTCTCCTGACTTTATTAGTCTGATTCCATCTAATTTAGTCAACTTAAGCGTGTAGGTATAAATCCCTGAAGGCGCAGGTTCACCTTTATAGTTTCCATCCCAGCCGATTCGAATGTCATCCGTCTCGAATACTTTCTCCCCCCAGCGGTTATAGACAGACATTTCGAATCGCAATACACGGTCAGCATAAGCTTTAAATGTTCGATTTTCCTCATTTTCTGCCTTGGGTGAAAAGGCATTAGGAACAAAGAGTTCGTCTTTTTCTGTATCCTCTACTTTGATTAATGTAGTATAATCTGCGATACATCCTTCACCGTATTTTAGATTTAAATTTAGCGTAGTAGTATGGTAGCCGCTAAATTCTGTGCTGAGGCAGTCGGTGCATCTCAGTCCTAGGCTTGGCGTCCACGTGGGTATATAAAAAGCTGAGCTTGGGTTTAAAATTAAACTGGGATTAATAAAAATGGTAGCCCCAGATTTAATTTGATAAATAGAATCTAAGTTTAAATTCAATACATATTTAATATCGATGGACACCGGCTGCGCAGCAGTACAAGAACTATCATCTCTCACCATAGCTAAATAATTGCCTTCTTTTATAGCATAAAAAATAGAATCTTTTTGATAGCCTTGACTCGTATCAATAGAATACCTATAGCTTGGACTGCCTCCTTTGGCTATAAGAGATATTGTCCCGTTCGTAGTTTCGATGCAGGTTTTATCCGTTTTATTGATACCAATCTCTAGTGAATCAGGCTGAGATAATTTGCCGTCCATCACGTATCTGCAGGTATCGGAATCGAAGATAGTCACCTGATAGATTTTATTCGCCTCAAGGTTGAATATTCTTTCGGATGTTTCCCCTGTACTCCATAGATATTTATATGGCGGGACTCCTCCTCTACCTTCAATTTTCAGTAACCCATCATTAAATTTGAAGCAGCGCAAGTTCTTCCTTGCAGTAAAGACCCCTTGCAGTGCCCCCTCAGGCAAGGTTAGATTGAAACCAGTTTTCACTAAGCAATTATAATTATCTCTCACCTCGACTTCGTAGTAGCCAGATTCATTATATCTAGCGGAATCACCTATAGCTAGAAATGATCGAGGCCAATCGAAAGTATATGGTTTTTTACTTCCTGATACGTTCGCTTTGACAGGGAAAATATTGGCAGACTCGCATGGAGGTGGATAAAGTATTACATTCAGATTCATAGTGTCTCTCGGCACTAAATCTATCGAATCAGTATAGATACAATTGTATTTATCCTGAACACTATAGACATATTTTTGGTTTTTCTGATTTATGAAATCTCCCGTACTATTTTTCAATCCCCCTAGATTAAATTCAAAAGGAATCGATCCGGATAAAGGTGTCAATTTTAAATTTAGGAGACTATATGGACAGCGCGGTATACCTAAAGTATCTACCTTAATCCTCAAGACATACATGGTATCAATATAGATAGATTTTTGTCTTTGACAATTATTGACATCAGTAATTGTAACGGTATAAGTCTTAAATGGTTCTAGAGAGCCTAGATTCATAGTAATAGGGCCATGACTCCATGCAAAGGAAGGGTTGCCTGTACCTCCGGAATAGTTAGCGACTGATATCGTACCATCTTTTGATGCCGCACAATGACTATTGGTCTTAGCTAGATTAAATGAAATCGAATCGGGCTGCGTCAGATTATAGTTTCGAGTCGTAATACAAGAATTGGCATCCATCACAGTGACAGAGTATATACCTTTGATTAGATTTACAATAGAAGTGGTTGAATTTCCATTTGACCACAGATACGTATATCCAGGAATAGCGCCTGTCACAGCTATACTGATGCTGCCGTCGGCGTCTCCGAAACATTTTAAATTCTGCTGAGCAGGGACTATACTAAAATCGGAAGGTTGACTAAGGGCTATGGATTGTGTCTTAATACAATTTTTTGCATCACGAACAGTGACACTGTAAGATCCAGCTAAGAGAGCTGTAATTCTGGCGGCAGTCAATCCATTGGACCAGAGATATGTGTGAGGAAGTTTAGCCCCGCTACTAGATATCTGGAGCCTTCCTTTAGCATCACCAAAACATGGATTTGATATATTGCTATCTATCTGAATTAATATAGGACTAGGATTTTGAAGTGTTATATTTAAGCTCAATGTACAATTATAAACATCTTTAATCAGTATCGAATGAGCGGTTGGTGTCAAATTGGAGATGACATTATTCGAATTAAATGCTCCTGCATTAAGACTATACTGGTATGGATATTTCCCTCCA
>CANESS010000144.1 GCA_947441115.1 Saprospirales bacterium
AATAAATAAAAAAAGAATAGAATTAACCTAAATAGGTCTTCAATAACTTACTTCTAGAGGCAGCTCGTAGTTTTACGATAGCTTTGTCTTTGATTTGACGCACACGCTCTCGTGTTATGCCCAATTCTTCACCTATATCTTCTAGACTCATAGGATGGTCTATACCTATACCGTAGTATAGCTTGACTATCTCACGTTGACGAAAAGTCAAGGTAGAAAGTGAGCGCTCCGTTTCCTTTCTCAGTGAATCGATATATTCCATATGACTATCTGCGAAGTCTGCATTGTCATTCTGAAGTACATCGGAGAGTGAACTTGATTCTCCCTCTATCAATGGAGCATCGAGTGAAGTATGTCTTGAAGAAAGTTTGAGTGTTTGTTCGATTTCTCTCTGTGGAATACCTAAATAAATTGAAAGTTCCTCTACACTTGGCTCACGATCATACTCCTGCTCTAGATGTATCAGGGCTTTTCTAATCTTCGAAAGCGAACCTACTTTATTTAATGGTAAACGCACAAGCCTTGACTGCTCAGCTAATGCCTGCATGATTGATTGACGAATCCACCAGACTGCATAGGATATAAATTTAAAACCTCTAGTTTCATCAAATTTTTGTGCGGCCTTTACTAGACCTACATTTCCTTCATTGATCAAATCATTTAAGGTCAAACCTTGATTCTGATATTGCTTAGCTACTGATACCACGAAACGGAGATTGG
Source organism: Saprospirales bacterium (assembly GCA_947441115.1). Classification (GTDB taxonomy): domain Bacteria; phylum Bacteroidota; class Bacteroidia; order Chitinophagales; family JADJOU01; genus CHPMRC01. Next base: position 721 of record CANESS010000144.1, read on the forward strand.
CATTGACCAACTTCTCAAGAGCCATTTGGTCACCTTTCTTGATGCGCTTGGCTAGTTCTACTTCCTCTTCTGCGGTGATGAGTTCTACTCTACCTATTTCCTGCAGATACTTTTCTACCGACTGACTTTCTCGGTTGGTAATGGATTTTGAAATCTTTAACTGGCGCATGCTCTAGAAACTAGTTTTTGTTATAACAAAGGATAAACCCCTATTTAGTTGAAAAAGTTCCAAAAATAAGGAATTATATATTTCCATGTGAATAAATCGTTCATTACTTTCGGCAATAATTGAACCCTATTGGAGATACTACAACGATGTAAATCAACATAAAACACCATAGCTCTTAACAAAAATAAATATAGATAGCTGATATACAATTGTTTTCTCTTTCATTAAACACTGTTGTTATATTTTTGAGCGCCTATTTTTAAATGACTGATTTTATAACCAAATATCGTTTCCAAATATTACTAGGAGCTATCCTAATAGTTCATATGCTGGGCATGACCAATGATATTTTCAATGGAGATTCTGCTTTATATGCTAGTATAGCGAAAAATATGGCTGAATCAGGGGATTGGCTTATATTGAACTCAGTGATGCAGGAGAACTGGATAGATAAGCCTCATTTGGCTTTCTGGATATGGGCTGTATTTATAAAGGTTTTTGGGAATACAAATTTAGGATTCAAACTTCCGAGTTTTTTAGCCTTATTGGTTCTTTTGCGTTACGTTTTTCTCTTTTCTAAAAAGCATTACGATGAATCTACCGCTTGGACTAGTGCCATTGTTTTAAGTTCATCATTACATATTTTCATATCTACGAATGATGTGCGCATCGATATTTTTCTCCTCACATTTATGATGGGAGCCATTTATCACCTACAACAGTACTTGAACTCTCATCAGATAATCCAGCTATTGATAGGAGCCTTTTTAGCAGCAATGGCGGTTATGACTAAGGGCATATTCGTTGTCATTCCTATTGGAGTTTCGGTCTTAGTGACCATTTGTCATCAAAAGAAATTTCGATGGCTACTATCGTGGCATTGGCTGTTAGCGGCCTTCGTTTTTCTAGGAGGAATTCTCCCCGCCTTGTATGCGCTCAAGGTTCAGTTTACTCATTTTACAGATAGTCATATCTTGGGTCAGAAAGTTAGCAATTATCTCCAATTTTTCTTCTGGGATAGTCAGTTCGGGCGTTTTAATTCTAATTTAGGTCAAGTGCAGTCTAACGGAGATCCTTTTTTCTATCTGCATACTATTTTATGGTCTTTTGCTCCGTGGAGTTTGCTATTGTTGATGACGTTTTTCCTTAAAAAAAATCCTTTTAAAGAATACATCTCGACGGCTTGTTTTGCGGTCTTGTTTGTGATTATTTCCATTTCCAAGACGCAACTTTCTCATCACGTTCTAATTTTATTACCGTTTTTGAGCATAATTTTAGCAGTCATATTTAGAGTATCCTTATGGCGATTGCAACATCCATTGTTTCATTTCGCAGGCTATGTTTTTTTCTTTATGATTTTAATAACAGGTTTGTATTTGACTTATTTTCTTTTAGGTATATGGATAGGTAAGTATGTTGTCGTACTTATTTTAGTTATTTCCATTCTTTTCTTTATGAGTAAATTTCTTATAGAGCAGAGAATTTTTATTTTATTTACTTCCATATCTTTATTCTTGGGATTATACTTGAATACTATCCTGTATCCTGAAATATTAAAATATCAAGCGGGAAAAGTAGCGAGCGATTTTTTAAAAAAAAATCCTAAGTATAGCGTTGTTGAAGAATTTTATGCAAATATTTCATTGCTAAATTTTTATAGTCCAATTCCTTTGAAGAATACAAAGTTGAAAAATATGGATGAGCTGTTAATGAAGCAAAAGCAAATTTTATACACCAATGATTATGGAGTTTCCTGTCTTGAGGAGCATAATGTAAACTATAGAATCTTAGATAGTTTTTATGATTATAGAACGACCGTTCTCTCATTAAATTTTCTAAGAAAAACTTCACGAGAAAATGAGTTAGAAAAACTTATGCTAGTAGAGATTAATCCGATTTAAAGCTTGTAAATAATATAATTTTCATCTTCAAATGCTTTAAACAAAATCGGATTATGGTATCCATAATTCTTGTCTATCACTAACCAATAATAATTCTTATTTCTATAAGAATTTAATTTGATTGTATCAGTCATTTCAGATTCATTTATGTAGCATCCGTTTCGATTAGCTAAATATAATTGTTGTGGATTTGAATGTGTATTAATTAAAATTTTAGAGATGTTTTTTGATTTATCTATACTATCCAATTTAGATTTAAGTGTCAGTTTGTATAATTCGCTAGCTTTGATTCTAAAGTCATGCTGCTGGTTTGCCATACTTTCAATTATGCCTATGAAGAATAGGAAAAGTATAAGTTTGTTTTTTGTGTGATTTAATCCGTAGGCGGCTATAAAAGCCAATACAGGCATAAACGGTATCATATAATAATTGTGGTGGTAAAAAAAGTACCCAGCCTTGAATATATATAAACTGAAGAGAGCAGAGATAAATACTATTGGGAGCCAAACATGTTTTTCATTTTTGCGAATTAGGGTATAAATACCCCATAGCACCATGGTGAAAAGGATATAGGAATTGAATGAATGAAAAACAACATTAAACATGGTCTCTCTCGGATGCGAAACAATGTCTGTAATTCCCTCAAGTAATGGTTTTCCGAGATTGGTCCAATTACCATAGGTAACTGAAACATATGGCCCCCACATAAAGTACCAAATAAAAACGATGGCGGAAGATATAGCAGTCAAAAAAGCCAATTTAATAGTTGTTGGATTTTTTTTGAATACAAGTAAATACATTGGTATTGTGTAATAAATAACAGATGGAATCTTAGATAAGCCTCCTAAAGTAAAGAAAATAAAAAAGAGAACTAAGTGATACCAAAACTTAGTATTCCAATATTGATATGCGAAATAAAAACTAATCAAAACCAAGGAAATACAAAAAGTATCGGGCATCATTTTTCTAGAAAATATAAACCAGCAGGAAGCAAGTAGAGCTAAAACGCTATTTCGAGCAGTTTTTTTATTAAATAAATTTGTGATTAAGTACCCATAGGATGCTATACCTATAGAGCTAAAGATTAAGTTTATCAATCTACCATACCAGTGTTCATATCCGAAATGGAGCGATAATAGATAATGCAAATAACTAAGTAGTTGAAATTCACCAGCTATAATATTACTGATACCACAGGACTCATTCACTCTAGGATATAAAATATTAGCATCGGTAGTTAAAAAGTTTCTTGCTATCATTAACCCAGTGCATTGTCTCCAGCTATGCTGAATCTCAAGAGGCGGGTCGGTAATTCCATATAACCTTAATATAAAAAAAACTATGATGAACCACCAATAATCTTCACCTAGATTTAGTATAAGTCGCTGGAATGATTTGATAAGTTTCATCTCGTTGTGTCTTATACTAGATGATAGATTTGAT
>CANESS010000145.1 GCA_947441115.1 Saprospirales bacterium
AAAGTGTTTTTCCAGATAAATCATCAAAATATACTCTAGATTTTACGTTCACTTTTACAGGATTGTTTATTACCGATTCCAATTTTTGCTTCCATACAAATCGTCCTTGCACGATAGACCCATCAAATTCTTTTCTATCAATAGTGCCTGAGGGCAAAGAACTAACTTTAAAATTATTCGCGATTAGTCTCGCCTCTTCTGTTCTGAAATCTTCTCCAGAATGCACGGGAGCTGCTAGCACATTGCCAGCTGGATGAAGACCGACGGCTATTACCCTGTTTCCATATTGTGTAAGAATATCCTGTACTATACGATGTCCGTCTGGACAGTTTACACAACTAGCGCCTGTATATTCCTCAAAGACCACTACCTTAGACTGTGCACTAGGAATATTGGTAGTCATATAAGTGGAGTCAATGGAAGCAGTAACCACTCGTGCAGGTAGAACTTCTTTACAAGAGTTTAATGCTAAAACAATAGGAACTATCCATAAAATATTGAACAATCGCATAAAATAAATTTAGAAAGACAAATATACGTCAAAAATTTCTTTTTGAAAAATTTCTAATGACCGAACTGCCTTTATATTCGTTCGTTTAACTCCGCCCAGATCTTATATAGTTTTAACTGCCCATAATCAAACTCATCATTAAGATATGCTCTCATTTCGGTCAAATTTTCGAAATCTGTCTTCCCCTTTAGCTTCTGATAAATAAGTTTCAGTTTATCTAGTTCGATTAATTCCTCTACAGCTAATTCTCCCTTTTCTACATACTTCACTAAATGGCCAAATACAGTTTGATTTGTGAGTTTTCGTATACTAGCTACTTCCTTAATATCCTTTGATTTTTGCCAGAGCTCCATCGTCAGCTCATAGGTAGATTTCTTCAATTCCTTCTCTCCACTTTTTTTTCCTTTGTCTGTCTTGGCTAAAGATTTCAAATCTGTCAATGGCATATCCCCAATTTCTTTTATCAGGTTCAGTTTTATATTCTCTATTCCTTTGGTGGAGAGAGATTGCTTGTCCAGGGGAATGCCTGCACGCATGCATTGTGTCAATTTTCTGATACGCTCTAAATTTCTGAGGTGACTCATTACATTGGATTCAATTTCTCGCACATCGTTTTCAAATTCCTTTACTCTAGAGACGTAAGCTAATTCATGCAATTTTTTTAATATCATTTTTTCTACCTCTATCCATCGTTCATGGAAATAGGTATAGGCCTTATCTATACGCTCAAATAAAAAGTTCAATTCAGCAATCTGTGGGGCCAAAATATATTTCAAACTCGCTTGAAATTTTTCTGCTACTGACACCAGTTCTTCGATCTTTAAATCTAAGTTTTCTATCCACTTACGTTCCTTATAGACGAGAGTATTTTCTCCTGCACCTTTGATTTCGTTTCGCATTGAAGTCGACCAGCGTTTCACATCTTTATAGTCAAATGAACGCATGCAGATATCATTCAAAAAATCTTGTGTATAGCTAGTCAGATTTTTTGTTAATTCTTCTTGAGACGTTTTATACTTTTCATAATTTAAAACAGCTTCTTCGATACTAATATTTTTACTCATGACAGGCTGTAAAAGCTTAAGTCCATTCAGAGAAGTCAATCTAGAAAGAGCTACATAAGCCTGCCCTGGGGCGAATATCTTGGAGATATCTATCGCTGCTTTTTCAAAGGTGAGCCCTTGACTTTTATGCACGGTAATGGCCCATGCGAGTCGCAGAGGATATTGTGTAAAGGTCCCCATGACGTCCTCCTGTATTTCCTGTGTCATCGGATTTATAGTATATCGAATATTCTCCCATACAAACTTTTCTACCTCTATCTCCATATTCTCTTCTGGAAAACGAACTATTAACTCGTCTCTTGATATTGATTTTACAAAACCTATTTTACCATTATAATATCGCTTCTCAAAAGCTAGGTCATTTTTTATAAACATTACCTGAGCGCCACGCTTGAGAAGCAGTCTATGCTCTATAGGATAAAAGTTTTCTGGAAAGTCACCTATGATATCCGCTTCAAAACTTACCTCTCGTTCGCTAATATTTGCTAAAGCAACTTCATTGATACTATCTGCTTGCTGATTGTGCGTAGTAAGAACAATATATCCTGGATAATCTTTTATGTCAAAATTTGGGTCCACATAATGTGCCAAGGTGTCTTTTACATCCTGATCTACTTCGTTTATTCTCAGTTTTTGTAGCAAATTGATAAACTGTTCATCTGATTGCCTCCATATTTTTGTCAATTCCATATATATCGGCTGCTCCTGCCTCAGCGCATGGGAATGAAAGAAGAATTTCCCATCGTAGTATTGGTTCATCACATCCCACTCATGAGGACGAATAATCGGTGGCAACTGCAGTAAATCTCCTATAAATAGCATCTGTACACCACCGAAAGGTTTTTTGTTGAATCTAACATATTGCAGCATGAGATCTATCGCATCCAATGTGTCCGGTCGCAGCATACTCACCTCATCAATTATGAGTAGCTCTAGACTATTGAGGATAGCTCGCTTATCAGCCCTCACCTTAAAATGCCTCAGTATGGTTTTCTTAGTTTCAAATGCGGCGTGCCCATCATAATTAGTATAATGATCTGTAGGCAAATATGGACCGAAGGGTAGCTGGAACATGGAGTGAATAGTTACACCTCCCGCATTAATAGCGGCTACTCCCGTTGGTGCTACAATGATATAATTTTTATATGTACTGGCTATTATTTTCTTAAGCAGCGTAGTTTTGCCAGTTCCTGCCTTCCCGGTTAAAAATACATTTTGATTGGTCTGATTTATGAGCTGTATGACTTGGTCCCCACTTTCCATTTCTCTAACTATATTGTAGTTAAAATTTTCGGGTCAATCATTAAATGTGATTCACTAAAAATACATTCCCCATTTCGCACCGCAAGTAATTGCGGAGATTCATGCCTAATATTTAAAACTTCCGTCACATAATTAGAAAGAGGTCTTTGCTCTATGACACCTAGATAATAAAGATCTGCTTGCTCATCTGTCAAGGGATACTCTGCTAGCATTTTTTCATATGACATTCTGGAAATAGGACAAACCGTGCTATGTTTGAAAATCAACTGAAGTTTAGCATGCGATAATTCAATAATTTTATCTATGTCTTGTATTTCATTTAGTTTTTTCATGTGCACTTAATTTGATTTTGGTGATTAAATATTGATTCTACGCTCGCATTTAATTGGGTGAACATAATGACATCTTCTTCTATGAATTTCACTTTCTGTCTTAGTTGATTATAGAGTTCCATATTTCTAGGACTCGTTTTGGCAGATTTTCTAAAATCTAATGCCTGACAGGCAGTCATAGCCTCTATACCTAATATTCTCTCTACATTTTCTACTATTTTTAGGCATTTGGTAGCCGCATTAGCTCCCATACTTACATGATCTTCTTGGCCATTGCTACTGACTATACTGTCAATAGAGGCAGGAGTAGCATATTGTTTATTTTGTGAAACAATAGAGGCCGCAGTATATTGAGCTATCATAAATCCTGAATTTAATCCTGGATTAGCTACTAAATACAAAGGCAAGCTTCGCTGTCCGGAGACTAAAAGATACGTTCGACGTTCACTAATACTGCCCCATTCGGCGAGCGCTATCGAAAGAAAATCCAGCGGCAGAGCCAAGGGCTGGGCATGGAAATTTCCAGCGGATATAATTTTATCTTCCGCTACAAAAATGTTTGGATTATCCGTCACCGAATTGATTTCAATCTCTAAGACAGACATAAAATAATGAAGCGTATCCGATGAAGCTCCATGCACCTGCGGTATGCATCGAAACGAATACGGATCCTGCACATGTTCCTTAGCTTGATGTATGATTTCACTACCATCAAGTAATTCTCTGATTTCCCTTGAAGTTTGAATATGTCCTGCATGCGGTCTTACTTCCCCTACAAGAGCATCAAAAGGTTCTATCCTGCCATCAAATGCGTCAATAGATAAAGCCGCTATTTGATTTGATTTTTTTGAAATTTCTTTAGCCCTGATAGCAATATGCAACGAATAGCCTTGGATAAACTGTGTCCCATTGAGCAGAGCCAGACCCTCCTTGGCTTTTAAATGCAATGG
>CANESS010000146.1 GCA_947441115.1 Saprospirales bacterium
CCATAACTAGTTCTATAGCGATATTATACCCAAATTTGATTGATTTATTTTTAATATATAGGGTATAACGCAAAAGTTATGAAAAAAGTCTAAGCTAAGACTCCTCTTGAAATCACAACTTTCTGTATTTCTGAGGTACCTTCATATATCTGCGTAATCTTGGCGTCTCGCATAAGTCGCTCTACATGGTATTCTTTTACATAACCATAGCCACCATGAATTTGAACTGCTTCAACTGTCTGCTCCATAGCTACTTTGCTTGCATACAATTTAGCCATAGCGGAGGCATGTGAATAATCTTTTCCCTCATCTTTTAAAATAGCAGCCTTATACACAAGTAATTTAGCAGCTTCTATCTCCGTAGCCATATCAGCTAATTTAAACTGAATAGCTTGTAGTTTAGATATTTTATCTCCAAAAGCGCTGCGTTCTTTAGCATAGGCCAAAGAGCGCTCAAAAGCTCCCATAGCTATACCCAAGGCCTGTGCTGCTATACCTATTCTACCACCATTTAAAGTACTCATGGCAAATTTGAATCCAAAGCCATCCGCTCCTATTCTATTCGCTTTCGGTACTTTCACATCATTGAATAGCAATGTATTGGTATCGCTGGAACGAATGCCTAGCTTATTCTCCTTAGGCCCTACAATAAAGCCTTCCATGCCTCTTTCTACAATCAGCACATTGATACCTTTATGTTTCAATTCTGGATTGGTCTGGGCTACGACTAAATAGGTAGAAGCTTGCGTACCATTCGTTATCCAGTTTTTAGTACCATTTAGTAGGTAATAGTCGCCCATATCCACGGCAGTCGTTTTCTGACTAGTAGCATCTGATCCCGCTTCTGGCTCAGACAAGCAGAATGCTCCGAGTTTCTCTCCACTAGCCAATGGTTTGAGGTATTTCTCTCTTTGCTCATCGTTACCATATTTTTCCAAACCGTAGCACACCAATGAATTATTGACACTCATAGCAACTGAGCATGAGTTATCTATTTTTGAAATTTCTGTCATGGCTATCACATATGAAAGGGTATCCATGCCTGAACCACCATACTTAGGATCTATCATCATACCCATCAATCCTAGTTCTCCCATTTTTTTCAAATAGTCAGAAGCCATAATTTGATGTTCATCTCTTTCTATTACTCCTGGCAATAACTCATTAACCGCAAAATCACTTGCCATCTTTTGGATCATCAAATGCTCCTCGCTCAATTCAAAATTCATATAATTAGAAATAAGATTTTATAAGAAGCAAATATAGGGAAAATGAAAAAGAATATTAGAGCAAAAATAAAGGCCTCGAATAAATAGGCTAAACTGTAAAAAGTTCCATTTTAGTAGTTAAATATGATATTTCTATTTAGAACCTCTCTAAATAACCCTATATTTGCCCACATGACTTTATCGGAAATCAACCTAGGAGAAAGCGCCATTATTACATCTATACTAAATAATGAGTTTACTTTGAAATTAGTAGAAATAGGCTTTTATGAAAATAAAATGCTCACGGTAGAAGCTAAATCCCTAGGGTCAGATCCTATATGTGTGAGTCTAGGAAATAGTAAAATCATGCTGAGAGACAAGGAGGCTAAAAGCGTTATCGTGCGAAAATGTGATAATAAGATGTAATGATATGATAAAGGCATTAAGTATTAGGTACAAAGTGTCAAGAAGTTTAATTGTGATTTGAAAATAATTTTTTAAATTCTTCTCTAAATATGAACATTTTACTTGCAATTAAAACCTTTCCAAAAAACAATCCGTGAATTCGTGGCTGAAATAAAAAAAATACTTCTTATTGGTAATCCTAATTCTGGAAAATCATCCTTGTTTAATCAGTTAACAGGAATTTTTCAGAAAATAGCCAATTATCCTGGTGTCACGACAGAGAAAAAATCTGGTATATTAAAAACTAGTCAACATGAGTTTGAAATTATAGACTTACCGGGCTGCTATTCCCTCTATCCAAATTCAATAGATGAGAAAGTAGTCATAGATGAATTAATTAATCATCACAGTGAGTTGATTATTTTTGTAGCAGATGCCAGCAATTTACAGCGCAGTCTATTACTATATACCCAGGTGGCAGACTGCCATATACCCAATATCGTGATAATTAATATGGCGGATGAACTCTCTAGAAAAGGGGAGGAAATTGATATTGATTTTTTAAGCAAGGAGTTAGGAGTTCCCGTTTTTCAGGCTAATTCTAAAAAAGGAGAGGGCATCAACTCTATTATTCAGTTCCTAGAAAATGGAGATTTTAAAGCGAATGAAGATTTTTTTGGCAATTCTGATTTATTTGAAAATAAATCGAATGACCATGCGCTCAACTATCGAGAGTGGCAGCAATACGTATATGAAACCGCCAATAATGCCATCATAGAAAATACGAAGCGAAAAGAAATCATATTTAGATACAATAAAATAGAAAAAATACTTCAACTTACCACCCGAAAGACAGCCAAGGCGTTTATGCGACTCCGATGGACAGATAGAGTGGATCTGTGGGCCTTGCACCCAGTTATTGGCTATGCTGTATTATTTCTTATTCTATTCGCTGTATTCCAAACCCTATTTACACTCGCCTCCTACCCTATGGAATGGCTCGATAGTTTGTTTGGTGCTATAGCTTCTTATCTTCAAACCTTTGAAAATCCAAAGTGGTTTATCGAATTTTTGGCAGAAGCAGTTATTCCCGGAATAGGAGGAGTGCTGATTTTTATACCGCAGATAGCCTTACTCTTTCTACTAAATACATTTCTAGAAGAAAGTGGCTATATGGCCCGTATCGTCTTCCTTCTTGATAGATTTATGCGTCGATTTGGATTAAGTGGGAAAAGCATTTTACCACTCCTTTCAGGCAATGCCTGCGCTATACCTGCTATGGCATCTACTAAGGCGATACCTACACATAAAGAACGTCTCATTACGATATTGACTATTCCTTTTATGACCTGCTCGGCTAGGTTGCCGGTTTATGCTTTACTCATTTCTATCACCATACCTCTAAAATTTCAAGGGGCAACTTTGCTAGGTCTTTATTTACTGGGTGGGATTTTCGCTCTTTTATTTGCATGGATACTGGATAAAAATATTCAAACCAAAGAAAAGAGTTTTTTAATTATGGAGCTGCCGCCTTATCGTCTGCCATCATTCAGGAATGTAGTGACGAATATAAAAAATGCCGTCATACCATTTGTCATGACCGCAGGAAAATTTATTATTTCCATTTCAATTATACTCTGGCTCTTAGGTTCTTTTCATTTTGAAAATAGACAATTGGAACGGACTCATATTGAAAATTCATTTCTATCCCAGATAGGAAAAAGTATAGAGCCTGCTATAAGACCATTGGGCTATGATTGGAAAATTGGGATAGCCCTATTATCCTCCTTCGCTGCTAGAGAAGTCTTTGTATCTACCTTAGCTACGCTCTATCAGATAGACTCAGAGGATGAAGGGACTATATTCGAGAAAATAAAAAATCAAAAAAACGCCAAAACACTAGAGCCCATCTATACCACCGCAGTTGGTGTTTCATTATTGCTATTTTACGCTTTTGCTCTGCAGTGCATGAGCACCCTAGCAGCAATGAAAAAGGAAACTAGGTCATGGAAGTACCCGTTATTTTCGTTTGTAATTATGTTCATACTGGCATATAGTAGTGCTTTTGCAGCCTATACTATATTTAAATGAATCTAGCAAATTTGCAAGGCATAAAAATCAATAAATAGGCCTTAGTCTAAACTATCTTGAGATCAGTCAACAAGAGTATAATTTATGTTTCTAGTCATTATAATTTATGTTTTTCCACACTCTATCTACAAAACCGCAAAATAATTTGTGGATAAGCCCAGTTTTAGGGCATATTAAGAAGAATTTTGGTAAAATATTCCTACTATTGCATAGTAAGTGAATACATCTATCAAATCAAGAGATTGGGAGGATGTCTAAATGAACGATAAATAAGATAGGTGTGAAGTTAAAGCGATTAGAAGTCAAAGGATTTAAAAGTTTTGCAGATAAAACGGTTGTTCATTTTAATGACAATATTACTGGTATAGTAGGGCCTA
>CANESS010000147.1 GCA_947441115.1 Saprospirales bacterium
GGATAATTTAATATATCCGATAAAAACAAATAGAAAACAATTAAAGGATACATTAAACTATGTTCTAAATTTTTTTACAGATGATAATGAAATAAATGCTTTTGATTTTATTAACGGTAGTTATTCTCCAACACCAACGATTATTGAAGCGGCAGTTTCATTGTATAATAATCATAGTGTAGAAAATATAACTAGAAGTGATGCCGATGCTACAAATCTTAAAACAACAACAAAATTCATTTCAGAAACCATTGATTATGCTAAATTAAATGACAAGAAAATCATCTGTTTCGTAACAGGTGTTCCTGGTGCAGGTAAAACATTAGTTGGGTTGAAAGTTGCAGCTGAACATTTAGATAAAAACAAAGGAAATTCAAGTGTTTTCTTGTCTGGAAATGCTCCTTTAGTAGCAGTATTACAAGAAGCTTTAACTAGAGATAAAGTTTTACAAGAAAAATTAAATGGAAACAAGTTAACTAAAAAAGAAGCAAGAGAAAGCGTTAAAACATTCATTCAAATTATACACCATTATCGAGACGAATATTTAAGGGACACTAAAGCCCCATATGATCATGTGGCAATATTTGATGAAGCACAAAGAGCTTGGAATAAAGAACAGACTATTAAATTCATGCAACAAAAGAAAAATCAACCTGATTTTAAATACTCTGAACCGGAATTTTTAATTTCATGTTTAGAAAGACATAAAGATTGGGCTGTTATTATATGTTTAGTTGGTGGGGGACAAGAAATAAATACTGGCGAAGGTGGAATTTCAGAATGGTTAGATGCATTACAAAATTCTTTCCCGAATTGGGAAACAAGAGTTTCGCCTCATTTAGTTGATTCAGAATATAATGCTGTAAAGGCAATAGAAGAATTGGCTCAAGTTTCAAATGTAACATATAATGGTGACTTACATTTAGCAGTTTCAATGCGTTCATATAGAGCCGAAAATTTATCAAAATTAGTAAAACAAATTTTAGATATTGATATTGAATCAGCAATAAATACATATAAAAGTTTGAAAAACTTGTATCCAATTGTTTTAACAAGAGATATGAAAAAGGCAAAAACTTGGTTAAGAGAAAAGGCGAGAGGTTCAGAGCGATATGGAATAGTAGTTTCGTCTCAAGCATATAGATTGAGGCCTCTTGCGATAGATGTAAAATCTCCAATGAACCCTGTAAATTGGTTTTTAGATGGTAAAGATGATATTCGGTCATCTTATTTTCTAGAAGATGTCGCAACAGAATTTCAAGTTCAAGGATTAGAATTAGATTATGCTTGTTTAACTTGGGATGGAGATTTGAGATTTTCAGATAATTGCTGGAAATCTTATTCATTTGTAGGAAATAAATGGCATAATATTCATAAAGAGGAGCGCAAGAAGTATTTATTAAATGCGTATCGAGTGCTATTAACTCGTGCTAGACAAGGAATGATAATTGTAGTTCCTAATGGTGATATTGAAGACCATACAAGAAAAAATGAGTATTATGACGATACTTATAATTATCTAAGCTCGGTAGGATTTGAAATAATATAATTATATTACCTTCCACTTAAATATTAGATACCGCCTGCTTTTTGGGATTCAGTATGATTATAACTGCTGATTTTTCTCAATTTAAGTACCGATATTTCATCATTCTATATTCGACTTGCGTTTGTAAAATTCCGTTATCTACAGCCCATTTATGGTCTCGGCTAGCTAGGTGCTGAGATTTGTTTATTATTCTGAAGGTAGTCTTTTCTACTGAACCAAGTTGTGATTTACCTTGTCTGGTTTCCCTTGATAATGTCATTTGATACTATCACAGCTAATAAAAAATTAAATAAAAATAATTTCCCTTACCGCACCTTCAGCCCATACTTCTCCATAAATTTATGGTAGAGATCGGTTTGTTTATTGCCTAGGTTGATAGAGCGTCCTTCGATAAAGGCTCGGGTGATCTGGGAGGTTCGCATATCTAGTACATCGCCGGTGGAGAGTATGAAGCTGGCATCTTTTCCTAATTCTATAGTTCCTATGCGGTGGTCAAGTCCTAATATTTTGGCGGGGTGGAGGGTGATAGACATAAGGGCTTGCTCCTTGGTCAGTCCATAGGGTACGGCCTGTCCGGCTTGAAAGGCGAGATTGCGCACCTGCCAGAATCCTTCATTGCTTATAGCATAGAGTACGCCTGCCTTCTGCAGTATAGCGGGCGTTTTATAGGGTTGGTAGATATCTTCGTCGGCATAGTTGGGTAGCTCATGGGTGCGGCCAAGTATGACGGATATTTTTTTCTGTGCCAGTATGTCGGCTATCATATAAGCATCGGCTGCGCCTATGAGGGTGATTTGAAGACCCATCTGCTCCGCAAAATCGATGGCATGCAGGATTTCTTTGATATGCTGCACATTTATATAGAGCTTGCGCTTGCCTTTGACTACTTCTTGAAGACTTTCGAATCGCAGATTCTTTTTTTCTACTGAGCTCCCAGAATAGCTTTTGGCTTCTAGAAAATAATCGATGATATCCTGTCTTTGTTGGTCGTATTCTTTATTGGGTTCATAGCCTTTGGCATCGGCCCACCATCCCATTTTTCTTTGGAGGCTCGGCCAGTTGAGCACCACGCCTTCTTCGGTTAGTATGGCGGCATCTTCCCAGTTCCAGGCATCGAGCTGTACTAGAGATGTCGTGCCGGATACGAGCCCACCACCGGGCACTATCTGGGCATAGAGCACGCCATTGCTGCGCACCGTGGGGGTTACTCTCGAATCGGTGTTATACGATACTATTGTGCGCACATTTGCATTTTGACTTCCTTGTTCTGCTCCATCATTTGTAGCGCGCACAGCTTCTATTTCGGATAGCCCTAGGTAGGTATTGAGTCCTATGAGGGCGGGGTAGATGTGCTGACCACTCGCGTCTATGAGTTTACAGTTGAGGGTTTTTATATCGAGCGCATTCGCAGGGAAGACTTGTGTAAATTTCCCATTCTCCAATACCAAAACACCGTTTTCTATTACCTGACCATTGCCTATATGAATGGTGGCTCCGTGAACGCAGATTTTTTCAGATTGCTTAGGGGCGGGTGTGGGAATATCTTGTGCTATAAAAAAGCAGGGACTAAGTATAGAAGCTAGAATAAATATAGATGGAATAAATTTCATATTTCTGGGGGTTTTATTAGGATTGAAAATCAATGTAAACATTCATTTTCATTGCCGCAGCTGAAAGAATATTTTTGTTTTTTGGCGGGTTCTTGAGTTTCACCTCCCGCTTTTTTATCTTCACTCATTTTCTGAATCAGTCGGGCGCGTTCTTTTTGTATGCGCTCTTGGAGTTTGGTATTCGATTCTAGAGAATAGAATAATCTACCATCGATATAGGTTTGTTCTGCGAGGGCATAGATGGAGAGTGGATGGTCAGACCACAGAACCACATCGGCATCTTTACCTGGTTTGAGGCTACCCATTCTATGGTCTAAATGAAGCATTTTGGCTGGGTTTAGCGTGACCATTTTCCAAGCATCTTCTTCACTCATGTTGGCATATTTTACGCTTTTAGCTGCTTCCTGATTGAGGCGGCGCGCCATTTCTGCATCGTCTGAATTGATAGCCGTGCATACGCCCATCTGCGATAAGATGCCCGCATTATGTGGGATAGCGTCGATCACTTCAAATTTATATGCCCACCAATCGGCAAAGGTAGAAGCATAGACGCCATGCGCCTTCATCTTGTCCGCTACTTTATATCCCTCTAGTATGTGCGTAAAGGTATTGACCGTAAAATTAAATTTTTCTGCGACACGCATGAGCATGGTGATCTCGGATTGCACATAAGAATGGCAAGTGATAAATCGCTTTTTATTTATTATTTCTGCGAGTGCATCGAGTTCCAAATCTTTTCGCGTATTCTGTGCATTGGTTTGTATATTTTTTAGATACTCCTGTGCCTTAGTGAAATAATTCATGTAGGTCTGCTCCACGCCCATTCTCGTCTGTGGATAGCGCGTATTAAATTGAGGACCC
>CANESS010000148.1 GCA_947441115.1 Saprospirales bacterium
GATTGACAAATGGTATCGAAGTAATCGCGTATATACCAGGAGAAGGTCACAATCTTCAGGAGCACTCTATCGTGCTAATCAGAGGTGGAAGGGTAAAAGACTTACCAGGTGTGAGATACCATATCGTAAGAGGGGCCTTAGATACTGCAGGTGTAAATAACAGAAAGCAGTCTAGATCTAAATACGGTACTAAGAGACCTAAAGCATAGTAAATCAGTGAACAGTTATCAGTAGTCAAATAAAATTGGACTGCTGTATCCAACTTGTTTTGCTAAATTTTATAAATTAATCGTTAACTAAAGTAAGTCGCATCATATATTGTATGCGGTCAAACTGAAAAAAAAACTCAAGAAATGAGAAAGAGTAAACCAAAAAAGAGGTATTTGCAACCTGACCCTGTCTTTAATGACGAAATGGTATCGCTATTTGTAAACAATTTGATGTATGATGGTAAAAAATCTGTTTCGTACAAGATTTTTTATGATGCTGTAGAGCAGGTCAATGCTAAGGCAGAAGAAGGGACTACAGGTTACGATCTTTGGAAAAAAGCATTAGCAAATGTAAGCCCAAGTGTAGAAGTAAAAAGTAAAAGAATTGGTGGTTCGAATTTCCAAATTCCAATGGAAGTAAGACCTTCTAGAAAAATTTCCTTAGGCATGAAATGGTTGATTCTATTCTCTCGAAAGAGAAATGGAAAGTCAATGGCCGATAAGTTAGCTCAAGAAATCCTTGCAGCCTCTAAAGGCGAAGGTGCTGCTTACAAGAAAAGAGAAGATGTGCACAGAATGGCAGAAGCTAATAAGGCTTTCGCTCACTTCCGTTAATTAATTCTTTATTCAATAATTTATAACTATAAGATAACAATTAAATCATTGAGTTATCAGTTATCAAGTTAGTAAATACTGACCGCTGATTACTGACCACTGAAAAAACTAAAAATATGTCTAGAGATTTAAGATTTACAAGAAATATTGGTATAGCTGCTCACATTGATGCAGGAAAGACTACGACTACTGAGCGTATTCTATATTATACGGGCGTCAATCATAAGATGGGAGAGGTTCACGAAGGTGGCGCTACCATGGACTGGATGGAACAAGAGCAAGAAAGAGGTATCACTATTACTTCAGCAGCTACTACTTGTTCGTGGAATTTTCCGACAGATCAAGGCCAAAAAAATGATAAAACAGAAGCCTATCATTTTAATATTATTGATACTCCAGGTCACGTGGATTTCACGGTGGAAGTAAATCGTTCATTGAGAGTACTTGATGGGCTAGTTTTTCTTTTCTCAGCAGTAGATGGAGTAGAGCCTCAATCTGAAACGAACTGGAGATTAGCAGACAATTACAAAGTTCCAAGACTAGGTTTTGTGAACAAAATGGATAGACAAGGTGCAGACTTTTTAATGGTTTGTAATCAGGTGAAATCTATGTTAGGTTCTAAAGCAGTTCCCTTAGTATTGCCAATTGGAGCAGATGATAATTTTAAGGGTTGTGTAGATTTGATAAAAAACCAAGCTATAGTCTGGCATGACGATACATTAGGTGCTACGTTTGACATAGTGCCTATCCCTGAAGATATGAAGGAGCAAGTAGCAGAATATAGAGCATACTTGATAGAGGCTGTTTCAGAATATGATGACAATTTGATGGAAAAATTCTTTGAAAATCCAGATACGATTAGCGAAGATGAAATTCACAATGCATTGCGAAGAGCAGCGATTGACATAGCTATTGTACCAATGGTTTGTGGTTCTTCGTTTAAGAATAAAGGAG
The DNA here is from genome assembly GCA_947441115.1 of Saprospirales bacterium. Classification (GTDB taxonomy): domain Bacteria; phylum Bacteroidota; class Bacteroidia; order Chitinophagales; family JADJOU01; genus CHPMRC01. Next base: position 1,779 of record CANESS010000148.1, read on the forward strand.
TTCAATTTATGCTTGATGCAGTTTGTCGTTACCTCCCATCCCCTATGGATAAAGAAGGTATCAAAGGTACAAATCCAAAAAATGATGAGGAAATTTTAAGAAAGCCTTCAGTAACTGAGCCTTTTGCAGCTTTAGCATTTAAGATAGCTACGGATCCATTTGTAGGTAGATTGGCATTCTTCAGAGCCTATTCTGGTAGATTAGATGCGGGTTCTTATGTTTTGAATACCAGAAGTGATAGCAAAGAGCGTATTTCTCGAATTTACCAAATGCATGCGAATAAACAAAATGCGATTGACTTCATAGAAGCAGGAGATATTGGTGCTGCCGTTGGGTTTAAAGATATCAAAACAGGAGACACACTCTGTGATGAGAAGAATCCTATTATCCTAGAGTCTATGGTTTTCCCTGAACCGGTAATCGGTTTGGCGATAGAGCCAAAATCTCAAAAAGATTTAGAGAAAATGGGTATGGCTTTAGCCAAATTATCTGAGGAAGATCCTACCTTTAGAGCTCGTTATGACGATGAAACAGGTCAAACGGTTATTTCTGGTATGGGTGAGCTTCACTTAGAGATTATCATCGATAGAATGAGACGTGAATTCAAAGTAGAGCTTAACCAAGGTGCACCTCAGGTGAACTATAAGGAGGCGTTAAATACTACAGTGACTCATAGAGAGAAATTGAAGAAGCAAACAGGTGGATCAGGGTTATTTGCTGATATGGAGTTTGAATTAGGTCCTGCGGACGAAGAATTCTTGAATAGTGATGAATTTAAGTCAGGTAAAACTAAACTTCAATTCAAGTGGGGTATCGTAGGTGGGGCTATTGATAAAAACTATCAAAAGCCTATCATTGACGGATTTACTCAGATGATGAATAATGGTATCCTAGCTGGGTACAATATTGATTCTATGAAAGTAAGAGTTTTCGACGGATCTATGCACGCGGTAGATAGTAAGCCTATTGCCTTTGAGCTTTGTGCTAAAGAAGGATTTAGAGAAGCTGCTCCTAAGTGTAACCCAGTGATTCTAGAGCCAATTATGAAGCTAGAAGTCATCACTCCAGAGGAATATGTAGGTGGTGTAATTGGTGACCTAAACAGAAGAAGAGGTCTTCCAAAAGGACAAGAAACTAAACTGTCAGGTACAGTGATCAAGGCGGAAGTTCCACTTTCTGAAATGTTCGGATATGTGACTCAGCTTCGTACGATTACTTCTGGAAGAGCTAGCTCTACAATGGAATTTGACCACTTCTCTCAAGTACCTGCCAATGTAGCTAAAACCATTATGGAGGAAGCTAAAGGTAAAAAAGGAAATTAATTCTAAACTAAACTAAACTAAAATTTCAATGCCTCTCAATTTTGGGAGGCATTTTTTTTAGTATTATCCTCATTAGAATATTTAGATCGTGGTCTTCGTTTAGTATAGTTTTTATATTGATTACTATTTTACCAATATTTAAAGATCAAAAAGGCAGAGATTTGATAAATTTGTCTTTTTTGTATGAGACCTTGTATCTTTTTAAGACAATCTGACACACAACTTAGAGTAGAATGAGATTTGAGGGATATAAACTAGAATATATATATAACAACAGATAATAAAGAGAATGTTAAATCTACTGAGTAAATCCCTGACCAAAATCCTAGGTGGCAATAAGCAAGACAAGGACGTCAAAGCTGCTGCACCTTTGGTTATTCGTATAAATGAACTTTATGAAACCTTATCCTCACTTTCTAATGATCAGCTCCGAGGAAAAACAGCTGAGTTTAAAATTAGAATCGCTGAGTATGTAGCAGACCTAGATAAGGCCATAGATGATTTGAGAAGTCAAGCTAGTCAGGAAGAAAATACAATACAGAAAGAGAAATTGCTCAATAAAGTAGATGAACTGATAAAGGAAAAGGATAAGCATCTAGAAGAGGTGTTGTTGGAAATTCTTCCCGAGGCTTTTGCTGTAGTGAAGGAAACAGCTAAGCGATTTTCTGAAAATCAAAATCTGACCTTGATTGCAAATGACCTTGACCGCGAACTAGCTATTAGCAAGGATCATATAACTATTCAAGGAAATCAAGCTATATATCAAAATCATTGGAAGGCTGCGGGTAATGATGTAGTATGGAATATGATTCACTATGATGTGCAGTTGATAGGTGGTATAGCCCTTCATCAAGGTAAAATCTCTGAAATGGCCACAGGAGAAGGAAAAACAC
>CANESS010000149.1 GCA_947441115.1 Saprospirales bacterium
CCCATGAGTTTTTGACGATATAATATTCTCTTCCTGTCTGGTCTTTAGCTAAGCCTGTAATATGCATCCCATGATCATCCGTAGTCTCATAGTTATCAAAGGCTTTTTGGCGCATTTCTTGCGTTATGGCTAACTCAGGCTTTGGGCCATCGAATATTTTTTTCATTTTATTCTGATACTCTTCGTCTCTATTATCCTCTGGAAGACTATCTGGCACTATAGCTACACCATTTTTCCAGCTAAATCCCTTCTCGCTCACATCCGTAGCCCAGGCTACTGAACAGTTGTTTTTCAATGCATGGTCTATGATTTCGGTTATTTCGGTCATTTTTACATTCCAAACCTTATCAAAGCTCCAGTTATCAGGTACTAATAAAAGAGATTCTTCATAGAAAGGAACATGACTAAAGCTAGATATTTCTATATAATCATCTGCTTTGATACCAAGGTAGTTATCAGCAAATGATTTAGGCGTATACTTTTTACCCTCAAATTCAAAATCTTTGGGCGGCGCTCCTAGATAAGAATCAACTAAGGTGACGAAATTCTTCTTCCAGAGTGGAGATATCTTCCCGCTCTTATTGCTAATAATGCCTTTTAGGTATCCTTCAAGGACAGCCATCATCTCGCCAAAGTTATTGATTTTACTGTCATATTGAATACCTGAATATGCGGATTGTGGAAGGGCTCCATATTTTCTATACATATTCATGACATCATGAAAAGCTCCGCCTTCGCCCCATCCTAGATTTCCATGCAGGCGCACATAGGTCTCGGCCTTATCAATAAGAGCACATCGCACAGCAAAAATATCCGCTAGATCTAATTGCTTGCCTTTTACACGAATATATTCACTTTCTAGAAATGAATTTCCGCTATAACTCCAGCAAGTGCCCGACTTACCTTGAGCTTTGACAGAAGTTTTTTCAATATCATAGATGGTAGTGAACTGAAATTTTTTCTTGGCGCTATCTGATTTATTCTTTTCTAAAGCATTGATAAGATTATCCTGTGCAAGCATGGATAAGTTAACGACGAGAATCAGTATTGAAAGTATGAATTTATTCATGGGTTATGTTTTAGGATAGCAAATCTAGCCCAATTTAATCAATAGAAGGTTGGAAAAAACTGTACTATTTGATTTAATTCTGGTTAATGCCGTATAAGAATTATTTTAAATATCTCAAATAGATTGAAATACAAATTCTTATACGATTCACTTTCATTTGTATCAAAGTGACTTTAGAATGAAGACAAAAGTGGATTTTCGAATCCAAATGAATTTATTCAATTTTAGTAATGTGGGTAAAAACTGAAGGATTGAGCATTTAACTATTGATAGTCAATATAATATCTAGTGGCACGTCATGTGCTTCTAAAGGCAAGTCACTTGCAAATTGAAAGGGATAAAACAATCCCAATTTGACTGCCAAGGGGTGCTTCTCAAGAAAATAATCATAATATCCTCCCCCATAACCCAGTCTATATTTTTCGGCATTATATGCGAGTCCAGGCACAATGACAAGATCAAAGTCCCCATTATATTCCTCTGCATTGGCTGGGTTTCTAGTTCCATATCTCCCCTGCTCTAAATTATCTAATGAAGTTAGGATTAGGTTTTTAAAAACCGGTTTGTTTTCTGTTTGAGGGCATACAACCTTAATATTCATTTCTAAAAGCTCCTGAATGACTGGATAAAAATCAACCTCAGAGCCTATGGGCAGATAGGTGTGTATGGCTGAGAATGAGTGCGTTTTAATATAATCCATTAGTAAACCCCTTAGAAAAAAATCATATTTTCTCTTCTCAAACAAAGAAAGCCTGTTTCTTTTTTCAAGAAAATAAGGGCGAAGTTCGGTTTTTTTCATAGTGAATTGACACATAATTATCTTTAGACAAAATCAGACTCATAAGTAATTCTGGGTCATATATATCATTTCATTATGATAAACTGATCCTATTTATTTGAACCATCAATGAAGTTTTCCTCTGCAAGTATAATGTCAGCTATGGCATTTGCCTGCTGCCTGAGTTCGTTTACGGCTGTGCTTTCCCAAAGCTCTCCTTTTAGATTAGAGCCTAAGGTGAAAAGATTAGAGTGCTCCATACCATCTTTGGATTTAACTTTAAAATTCTCTACATTCGTTTGAATTCCCAGTTTGAGTTCATCCTGATAAAAAATACCATCGTGAATACATTGACCTAAAAAATTATTTTCTAATTTGCTAAAATCAGTTTCAGGCCCTGTACAGTTAATTACTCTAGAAACTTTTAAGAACTGAGTTTTACGCTGTTTTTTATCAAAATATGTGACGTCAATGCCTCTATCTGTTTCTGTGATATCTATAATTTTCCCAGACTGTATATGCAATAGACCATCTATACGTAATTTTTGGATTTTGTCATAGATATGAAGCGGGATTCTATGCCTAGCTACACCGAATAAATGCCTCAATCTGGACATAAAAAATTGCTTTTCTACTACAGTTAGATTTCTCCATATTCGCTGAGTATGAGGTCTCAAAGCATCGATAATCGGCTCGGCTGATACGCCAAACTGACGGACAATTTTCACATGCTTATGTATAACACTAGTTAGCTCTTTTAAACTCATCTTATTATGAATTTCTTCTAAATGAGCCTGATAAGTCAATCCAGTATGTCTATGTGGCAAAATATTGAACCCATTGGGAGAAATGGAATATATCTCGCCTTTAAATTTATGATCTTGTAGGCCAAGAATAGTATCTACCATAGTAAGGCCATTACCGATAATGAGAATAGGACGGGAACTATTCACATCGCCGACGCATTCTTTTTTCCAAGGATTTTGAAAATAATTTGGGCTTTTAAAGAAAGGAAGATTAGGAATACTTGGATTTTTAGGAATCTGATTGCCGGTAGCCACGACACATTTATCTACTTTGATACTCGGCGAATTCAAGAATGATAATTCTATGCCATCCTCTGTATTTGTTAGCTTTATAACAGTATCCACTAGCTCGACGACATTTATCTCCTTCTCTTCCGCTATTTTAATTGATTCCTGCCATAGTTCACACAAATAATCGCCATAGAGATTCCTGGAGAGGAAGGAACTAGATACAATATCTTTAGGTAAATCTCGGAAAGAAGGTCTCGACATAACCCAATCTAGAAAATGACTTGGCTGATCAGGAAACGCACTCATTTTTCCTGTGGTCACATTGAGAATATGCTTATCCAAATAGGACTCATAGGCAGTACCTCTAGCAAAGTTACTCCTTTCCCCAATGATATATAGCTCTAGTGGCGTAGTTGTTTTTTTGATTAAATTTACGGCAGTCATAATACCCGCAAATCCACCCCCAATAATCCCTATACGAGGTATCATAGACATTGTTTTTTTGTAAATTTACTCAAATGGCTCCAATTCCTTGTGACTTCCGTCACAGAAAGGCTGATTCTGAGATTTTCCACATCGGCAGAACGATGCAGCACTTTGTTTTATAACTTTTTCGCCATTTACTTCAATTTCCATTTTCTCAGTAATAACTCGAAGTGGACCGTTATTTCTAACTTCAATTTGCACCTGCGATTCTTGCTCTGACATATCTTTTCTTTAAAATATTATTAGGAAAGAAAAAGTCACGACTCATTTACAGACCTATGATTAATCTACAAAGATAAAAAAAACTAACTATTCAATATTAATTCTTCTAAGACATTGAGTGGCACAGAGCCATTCATAAGTACAATATCATGAAATCTTCGTATATCAAATTTTTTACCTAGTTTCATCTTAGATTTTTCTCTCAACTCTAAGATTTTATTCATACCTATCTTATAACCTGTAGCCTGCCCAGGCCATAAGAAGTATCGCTCTATTTCTTTATAAATATCTCCCTCTGCATTGGCGGTATTTTTTATAAAGTAGGCTATAGCCTGTTCTTTAGTCCACTGCTTGTAATGAATACCTACATCTACCACTAAACGTGCCGCTCTGAAAATC
>CANESS010000150.1 GCA_947441115.1 Saprospirales bacterium
CTATATCTTGACCAGAAGTTCCGGCTACTATCTGTAATAAAAATTGAAGTCCCATCTGACTGGTTAATTGTTTGCCGGAGTGGCGTCTGTCTGCGTGCGCTATCTCATGACCCATAACACCTGCTACGGCAGAGGAATTGTCTAAATATTTCATAAGACCTGTGTAGAAATAGATCTTACCGCCTGGTGTGCAGAACGCATTCAAGATATCATCTCTTTTTATGATGTAGACTTCCCACTGGAAATTATCTCTATTCTGAACCTGACCAGAATTTAAAATATCCGCAGCTAAGCCTTCTATAAAAGCATAGGCTTGAGGGTAAACGGCCTTAGGTAATAAGGGAAACTCTCCTGGGTTAGAGGCAATCTCTGCCTTCGCTTGTTCTCCAAGTTGTCTTTCGTCCGCTATAGTCAATAAATTAATTTTACCGCATCCGATGATACTTAACGTAGCGAAGCAGAAAAATAAATTTATAAAAAGATGCATCAAAAACTTTTATTTGTATAGGCAAATATAGCATTTTCATTATATATAACAGTTTGAAATAGAAAAAATTTTATACTATTGACACAAAATCATATAAAACTATGTCCATTAAGCTTTGGAAGGAGGATGATCGACCTCGAGAAAAGTTCTATTTGAAAGGAAAATCCTCTGTGAGCGATTCTGAATTATTAGCGATTCTGATAGGCATGGGATCTAGGGAGAAGTCCGCTTTAGATCTAGCAAAAGATATTTTGTCAGATAATGATAACTCGCTCGAAAAATTGAGTAGACTAACTATCAAGGAACTGATGGAATACAAAGGAATAGGAGAAGCTAAAGCCATAACTATTTCTGCAGCATTAGAATTAGGAAATAGAAAGCAATCTGAACCTAGAAATGACATCAAATCTATAAAAACAAGCCGTGATAGTTTTCAACTTTTAAAGCCTTATTTTAATGGTTTGCGACAAGAGGAGTTTTACATCATTCTGCTCAATAAGGCACTAAAGCCGATGAAGATAGAGCGTATTTCAATTGGTAAGACCGATGCGACCTTGGTAGATATAAAAATAATTGCCAAATTGGCATTAAACTATTTAGCAAGTACAATTGTTGTCTCACACAATCATCCTTCTGGCAACCTAACTCCAAGTGCAGCAGATAACCAATTAACCGAGAGGATCAAATTGGCATTAAATCTTCTAGATATTCAACTTTTAGACCATATAATCATAGCAAACGATAATTATTTTAGCTATGCAGATGAAGGTAAGTTATAAATTTCGGCCTTGTCTATTCTAATACTAAATATTTTTGTAAAATAAATTTTGATAAATGTCTCACACAAATATAAAAGCACCCCGAGGTGCTGACCTGAACTGCAAAGGATGGGTGCAAGAAGCGGCACTTCGTATGCTTATGAATAATTTAGATCCGGAAGTGGCAGAGGAACCCGATAAGCTCATTGTCTATGGAGGTAGGGGCAAGGCTGCAAGAAACTGGGAGGCTTATGATAAAATAATTGAATGTCTGAAGAAACTGGAAAATGATGAGACCCTAATCATTCAATCTGGCAAACCTGTAGGAGTATTAAGAAGTCACAAAGATGCGCCAAGAGTTATTTTGGCTAATTCTAATCTCGTAGGAAATTGGGCTAATTGGACTCATTTTGATGAACTGGAGAAAAAAGGTCTTATTATGTATGGTCAAATGACCGCTGGGAGCTGGATATACATAGGATCACAAGGCATTGTGCAAGGTACCTATGAAACTTATTTAAGTTTGGCTAGAAAGCATTATAACGGCTCTTTGAAAGGCACACTGAATGTCACAGCTGGTCTTGGAGGCATGGGTGGAGCGCAGCCTTTAGCTATTACCATGAATGAGGGCGTAGCGCTCTGTGCAGAAGTAGAAGAATGGAGGATAGATAAGCGGCTGGAGACGCGCTATTTGGATGAAAAATTTAATTCGATAGAAAAAGCCGTTTACAGGGCTTTAGAAGCTAGAAAGAACGAAGAAGCTATTTCAATTGGTGTGGTATGCAATGCTGTGGATTTATTGCAATATCTTCTCGACCATGATATCGTTCCCGATACCCTAACTGACCAGACCTCTTCGCATGACGCCTTGACGGGATATTTTCCTGAGAAGATGACAGTGGAAGATGCCTATAAAATGCGCAAAGACGATCCAGATAAATATGTAGAATATGCCTATGATACGATGGCGCATCATGTAAAGTTGATGCTAGAACTACAAAAAAAGGGAGCGATAACCTTTGATTATGGAAATAATTTAAGAGGTCAAGCTAAAGATAAAAGAGGTTTGAAAAACGCATTCGATTTTCCTGGATTTGTGCCTGCTTATATTCGTCCATTGTTTTGCGAAGGATCCGGACCTTTTAGATTTGTGGCGCTGAGTGGGGACGAAAACGATATAGCGGTTTGTGATGCTAAATTGAAAGAATTGTTTCCCGAGAACGAAGGACTAATTCGCTGGTTAGAAAAGGCGAAAGAGAAAATAGCTTTTCAAGGATTGCCAGCCAGAATCTGCTGGCTCAAGATGGGCGAAAGAGAAAAAGCAGCTTTAGCTTTTAATGATTTAGTCAAGGAAGGCAAGGTAAAGGCGCCGTTGGTGATTGGCCGAGACCATCTCGATACAGGATCTGTGGCATCTCCTAATAGAGAGACGGAGGCTATGCTCGATGGTAGCGATGCTATCGCTGACTGGCCTATACTTAATGCTATGATCAATACTATCGGTGGAGCAAGTTGGGTAAGTTTACATCACGGAGGAGGTGTAGGCATGGGCTATTCCATGCACGCTGGCATGGTCATAGTAGCTGATGGTACTGACGATGCGAGAGCGAGACTGCGCCGAGTTCTCCACAATGACCCAGCCATGGGCGTTATACGTCATGCTGATGCTGGATATGATATTGCTATAGCGACAGCGGAGGAACATAGCTTACGGATTTAATTATGAATTTTTTTAGATATTATTCTATCTTTACCAACTTATAATGTAATGAGTTATGAATAAGTTATTAATAATGGTCTTTTTTATTATGGTTGGGGTGCAAACCTATAGCCAGACTAGAAGAACGGCTGCAATGAATTCTGCACCGAAAACGGAGATCAAAAAAGAAACATCTAAAACAAATACCCCTGCAAAAAAGCCTTCCGAGACAGAAACTAAAAAAGGGAGTTCCACAGTTGAGACTGCCGGTAGCGAAGAGAAAAAGGAATCTTCAGGGAAGCCATTTTTTAATCCTAAGGTAGACGCGTCTAAGATGTCTACCACTATAGAATTTGGAGGCTATCCTAGCGATGCAGATATTACAATAATAAATGTTTATGGTCACTTGGGGCTTAATTTTGACATAGCTCGTCTATTTCATATTGGACCATATTTCAGACATAAAATACTTTCTACACATCAATACCAAGTGATGATGTATCGCGACATAGATTACGATGTATCTAGCTTAAAAGAATGGGGTACGGGTATCAATTTAGGTTTTTATCTGCCATTAGGTGGTAAAATATTGCTAGACCCAGAGCTCAGAGTAGGATATAATGAATTCACAATTCAAACACCTAACTTCTCAGATGTAGATAACAATTTTATCTACAGAAACTTTATCAATTTTACTCCACGCTTAAATTTTGGGATTAAGATGTCGGACTATACCGTTTTAAATTTTCATGGGGGCTATACGCTTCCATATTTTATAAATAATTCGGAGTCTGTTCCTCATTATAATCCAACTACGTTTCATTATGGTCTTGGACTAAGGTTTTATTTGACGAAGTAATACAGTTTTTTCTTGAATGTTAGATTTGAATCATAGCCATTTTATGGCTCTGGCTATCAAGGAAGCTATGAAAGCTTACGAAGAAGATGAAGTACCGATAGGGTGTGTCATAGTA
>CANESS010000151.1 GCA_947441115.1 Saprospirales bacterium
AGAAGCCATTGTAGCTTTCAGTGTATTCACTCAACTTCGTTTTGACATCGATACTATGCAAAAATTCAATCGTTTTCTGAATCGCTTGCTCCGCATTTTCTTCCGTACTTCCAGTCTTCACATTAAAAATTCGCTCTGCGTATTGGGCTAGTTTTTCTTTCTTATTTTCAAATTTATACCTCCATAGACTCGGGAAGATGATAGCTAAGGTCATGGCATGGTCTATTTCATATTTAGCTGTCAATTCATGTCCTATCATGTGGGTAGCCCAGTCGGTAGGTACACCTTTTTGAATCAACCCATTGAGCGCCATAGTGCAGCACCACATAAAATTAGAGGCTATGGAATGATTATAGGGTTCGAAGATCACCTTAGGGGCTATATCGATCAAGGTTTTAAGAATACTTTCTGAAATTCTATCTTGGAGTTCTGCTCCGATAGGGTAGGTCATATATTGCTCCAAAACATGGGTGTAGGCATCTACTATACCATTTTTTAATTGACGCTGAGGTAGGGATTTTATCACCTCTGGATTCAGACATGAAAACTGTGGAAACAAAACAGGGCTGCCCATACCGAGCTTCTCCCCAGTTTCTTTTCGCGTGATGACAGCTCCGCTATTCATCTCCGAACCCGTAGCAGGAAGAGTCAAAACTGTTCCGAAAGGCATAGCTTTCGATACACGTATTCCTTTCTTTAATATATCCCAGCTATCTCCTTCAAAGTAGGCCGCTGCTGCTAAAAATTTTGTTCCATCTATCACCGAGCCACCGCCTACTGCCAATAAAAAGGTTATTCCTTCACCACGAATAATCTCTAAGGCTTTCGAAAGTGTTTCAAAGGTAGGATTCGCTTCAATACCACGGAATTCTAGCACTTGAAAGTCCTTTAACTGAGCGAGCACTTGGTCATAAACGCCATTGGATTTTATACTGCCACCGCCATAGGTCATAAGAATTTTAGCTCCTTCGGGTATTTCATAGGATAGTCGTAGAAAAGATTCTGTGCCGAAAATAAGCTTGGTAGGATTGTAGAGTTCGAATGGATTCATAAAAATATTTTAATAAAATGTGCTAGTAAAATTACGTATTTCTCCCTTATTTTAAAACTAGTTTTTCCACAAACAGCAGCTCTCCTTTGCTATCAAAGGCTTTATAATAGTTCAAAGAAATAAATTTTCGATTTTTCAAATAATAGCCTTTGAATAAGCGATAATTAATAAATTTGCTCATTAATATAAAGTTTCGTCTTCATGCTCGACTTCATCATTGAAAAATCCGCTCTCGCTGCAGCTGTATTTACCCTATCACTCGTTGTAGCTATGTATTCTACCTATATGGAAAGAAAAGTAGCCGCTTTTTTACAGGATAGAATAGGCCCTAATAGAGCCGGACCTTTCGGACTATTTCAGCCGCTAGCTGATGGCGCTAAAATGTTTTTTAAAGAAGAATTTACCCCTTCCAATGCCGATAAGATACTATTTATAGTGAGTCCTGGTATAGCTATGTTTACAGCGACTATGACCAGTGCCGTCATACCTTGGGGTGCTGATTTTATTCATAATGGTAGGGTAATCTCTCTGCAGATTTCAGATATTAATATTGGTATGCTATATATATTGGGATTCTTATCCGTAGGTATTTATGGTATCCTGATAGGTGGCTGGGCTAGTAATAATAAATATTCCCTCTTCTCCTCTATTCGAGCTAGTTCGCAAATGATATCTTATGAATTAGCTATGGGCCTACTTATCATCACTATCGTCATGATGACTGGATCTATGAATCTGAAAGATATAGTCTCGCAGCAATCTGGCGGACTCTATGGTATCATTGCCTTACAAGGCCTCAACTGGAATGTATTTTATCAGCCTTTGGCTTTTATCTTATTCCTTACCTGTGCACTAGCGGAATGTAATCGAGCGCCCTTTGATATGGCGGAATGCGAAACGGAATTGATCGGAGGCTATCATACAGAATACTCGAGTATGAAACTCGGCTTTTTCCTTTTTGCTGAGTATATCAATATGTTCGTGAGTTCTGCTATTATCTCTATCTTATTCTTCGGGGGTTATGCATTTCCGGGTATGCAGCATTTCGAAGGTATTCCTTTAGCTGTATTATCTTTCGGAGCTATGATGCTCAAAACGGTATTTTTCATCTTCGTATTCATGTGGATACGATGGACCTTACCGAGATTTAGATATGATCAATTGATGGAACTAGGCTGGAAAAAACTAATTCCAATCTCCTTAATTAATATGCTAATTACAGCCGCTGTTATCCTCTATTTTAAGGGTAATTAATTAATGCTTCTTGAGATTCAATAGATGGAAACTCAAATAGGGCATGAAATAGAACTAGCTAAGCAACTATTAGAACACAGTGAGCTCGTAGCTATTCCTACGGAAACGGTGTATGGATTAGCGGCCAATGCCTTATCATTAGAAGCGATATCTAAAATATATCAGGTCAAGAATCGTCCCCAATTCAACCCATTGATTCTTCACGTAGCCAATGTGACAGAGATGAAGAAATATGTATCGCATCTACCCTCAAAGCTGGAAATTTTAATTCAGAAATTCTCTCCTGGACCATTAACCGTGCTTCTCCCTAAGTCTGATTTAGTGCCGGATATAGTAACGGCTGGCAGTTCTAAAGTGGCTATTCGTATACCCAATCATCCCTTGACTTTGGAACTATTGCAGTACCTCGACTTTCCTTTAGCAGCGCCTAGCGCCAATATTTCAGGCAGGGTGAGTCCTACCTCCGCAGAACACGTTTTAGAGCAATTAAGTGGGAAAATACCTTATATTTTAGATGGCGGTGAAACCAAAATTGGCTTGGAGAGCACTATAGTAGGCTATGATCTGATATCGCAGCAAATATTGATACATAGATTAGGTGGCTTAAGTATAGAAGATATAGAAGAATTTCTTCTAGAGAAAGTGAAGCTGAACATACACCATGACACACCCGAAACTCCAGGGCAGCTAAAAAGTCATTATGCTACGAGTACTGAACTTTTAGTTGGTGAAATAGATGAATTGATTTTAGATAAAACTATAGAAAATGTCGTGATAATAAATTATCATAAGACTAAAGATTATAGTGTCATAAAACAATTCATATTGACCACTCAGAATACGACAACAGAGGCTGCAAAGAATCTATTTCGAATCATGCGTGAAGCAGATAAATGTGGAGCGAGCCATATCCTATGTGAATGGGCGCCAAATGAAGGACTGGGAAAGGCTATTAATGATCGATTGAAGAAGGCAAGTTTTAATAAGACCTAAATAAAATAAAAAAGTGAATCATTTTATTTTTTATCTTTCCATTTTATTAATAAGCCTCTGCATTAGTTCATGCACGACACATTTATATTTTGTGCGCCATGCTGAGAAAAGGAATAGTACGGACACCACCACTCTATCGCTGCTAGGTCAGAAGAGAGCTAATGCATTGTCTGAACTCTTAATTCATTCCTCTATTGATTCTATTTATTGCACTAAATACATCCGCACACAACAAACCGCACAGCCCTTATCTCATGCTATTCACAAGCCAATAATTATTTATAATCTAGATTCGATCCGTGAATTCAGTCAAAAACTAGTGAATCAAAAAGGAAAAAATATTTTGGTGGTAGGACACTCTAACACGGTGCCTAAACTAATTCAACTCCTTACAGGTGAGCAATTAGAAATTCAAGATAATGATTTTGACAATCTTTTTATAGTTAGTATTTATAGATTTTTAAAGACTGAAATA
>CANESS010000152.1 GCA_947441115.1 Saprospirales bacterium
CCTAAATCATCACTCATGGCTCTAGTACAGGCCTTTCTAGATCATAAAAAAACCAAGCGAGATCTCATAAGTCTGTATGAATTAGCCCTAGAGAATGAATTCAAATTTTACTCTTTTGGAGATAGTATGTTGATTCTATAGCAAATCCAACCACTCTTCCTGTATAGACTGGGTAAGATCAAGTTTATAGAAGTTTGAAAGTGCTTGATATCTTACTCCATAAGACTCATTGATTACGGGAGATAAGACTTCTTTAGCTTTAGCAGAGCGAGGTCCCCATCGAAATACCTCTTGACCTTTCTTATCCAATCCGAATGCGACTGGAATAGATTTAGAACCATTGGTAAGGAATAGTTGCATAAGATCTTCACTCCTATCACGAAGATATAATCTTATATCAATACTAGGATTAGCAATTGTGATACCTTTTAAAAGAGGCAGAATAATGCAAGCATCCAGACACCATGCCTCTGTGATAAGATGCAAGCTGGATGTTTGTGTTTTCTGCACAGCATTGAAAAATTTCCTTTGAAGCGAAATTTTGGTTTGCATACCCCTTTCTAAGTCATGATTCTTAGACACATAAGAATGCATGTCTGAAGAGTATATTTTCTCACTCCCTTTATGAATGACTTCTTCTATTATAGTTCCAAATTCACTAAGTGAATACGATGTAGACTGCTTTAAAATCTCACTTAGCATATCACTTGAATTTTATTATCTTCTATTAAATCCATCTGATGAAAGGCTCGATAGAGCTGAATGACAGCAATGACATCATTCTGACAGTATTTTACTATTCTCTCTAAATCATTTTCTTCCCAATACACTTTGCCTACTTGACTGCCATCTATATCATTTTTAGGTGTAGGAATATGGAAAATAGTCGTTAAAGTTTCTAGAGAGGTGTAGTTTTTGTAATCCCCAAATTTCCAGAGCTGCAGAGTATCTATCAATTCCACTTCCCAGGGCTTTTTATTTTGAAAATCTAATAACTTAGGAATAGCAATCTTGTTAATTAAAAATCTTCTACACAAATAAGGGACATCAAATTCCTTCACATTATGCCCACAGAAAATATAATTCTTTTTCAGGTTCTGGCAAAACAGCTTGAATTTTTCCAGTAGAATATTCTCATCATGATCTGCAAAAGACTTTATTCTATACTCATCATTTACTTTGTGATAATAACCCACTGAGATGCAAATTATTTTGCCGTACTCTGCGAAAATAGCAGCCTTATTCTCATAAGCCTCGGAGACATTTAGTGCGTTGAGGTATTCATTTCGCTCATACTTTTTGCTCCAGACATATTTGTAATCTTCCGGCATGTCCTCATAATTCTTATATTGAGATACTGTCTCTATATCTATAAATAAAATGTTTTCAAAATTCATATTCTGTCTATTAGGATTAAGAAAATACGATAGTATCCAAAAATAATTAATTTAATAAAGTCGGATTAGAAATATTTCTTCGGCCACCACTTTTTTAGCAATAGTAATATTTCGTTTTCTCTTGGATTCTTATTAGGTTCATACAATATAGTATCTTTGATTTCTATAGGTAGGAAATCTTGATCTACAAAATTCCCTTCGTAACTATGCGCATATTGATAGTTTTCTCCATATGCTAGGTCTTTCATTAGCTTGGTCGGCGCATTGCGCAGATGCAGTGGCACAGAAAGATATCCTGTTTCTCGCACTAATTTTTGCGCCTTTCGCAGTGCCATATAGGAGGCATTGCTCTTGACAGATGTAGCTAGGTAGACTACTGTATGTGAAAGCACAATACTACATTCTGGATAACCAATTTTCGATACGGCATCAAAGCATGAATTCGCTAGCAGCAAGGCATTCGGATTAGCCATCCCAATATCTTCGGAAGAGAATATAATCATGCGACGTGCTATAAACTTAGGATCTTCGCCGCCTTCTATCATTCGTGTCAGCCAGTATACTGCAGCATTAGGATCTGAGCCTCGCATTGATTTAATGAAAGCACTTATGATATCATAATGAAATTCCCCATTTTTATCATACTGAGCACTCTGGCTCTGAATCAAAGTATGAATAGACGTATTGTCAATTATTATCTCATTTTCTACACTAGACTGAACTGCGAGTTCTATCATTCCTAATAGTTTTCTAGCATCTCCTCCTGATAGCCTCAGTAGTCCTTCCCATTCTACTATTTCTATTCTTTTCTGAGATAAAATTTCATCCTTTTCTATGGCATGTAGCGCTATTTTTTTCAGTGCATCCTTACTCAGTTCATCGAGCACATATACCTTACATCGAGAGAGGAGAGCTCTATTCACCTCAAATGATGGATTCTCCGTCGTAGCTCCAATGAGTAAAATTTTCCCTTCCTCTACCGCCTTGAGCAGTGAATCTTGCTGGGATTTATTGAATCGATGGATTTCATCAATAAATAATAAAACACGCCCGTGTTCATGACTTTTTTCTATAATGTCTCGTATATCTTTGACCCCAGAAGAAATAGGAGAAATAGAATAGAATGGCGAATCCAATTCGTGAGCAATTAGGTATGCAAGTGTAGTTTTTCCCACGCCTGGATTGCCCCAAAAAATAATGGATGGACAATTTTTCTGTTTGAGAAACTGCGAAATGATGCCTGTATCAGAAATCAACTTCTCCTGACCTATATAATCATCCAAACATTTAGGACGCATGCGTTCTGCGAGGGGCTGAATTGTGTTTAAGCTTTTTTCCATTTCGCGATAAGTAATGGTAAAAATACGGAGAATAAGATCAAAACTACTCCTGCATAAAATTGGAAATTAAATCCTCGATGTTCTTGAAATAGAATTGCTGCAAAGATCAAACCATAAATTGGCTCCAGATTGACAGTCAATGTTACCACAAAAGGTTCTAATTTTTTTAAAGCATAAATAGAAAGTAGAAATGGGACATTGGTACAGACGAAGCTGAGAATTAAAATATAAGCAATATCGGGCGTATTTATTTTCTGTATAAAATCGAAATTTGAAAATAGAAAAGTAAAAAACAACAAACAAATGCTGCCAGAGAGCATTTCTACAAATGATAAAACTGAAGGTTCCACACTATTTGACATTTTACCATTCATAATTGTAAACACAGAAGCTAGTAGGCTGGATAAAATGCCGTAAATAATAGCCCATTCATAATGACCAGGAGTTCCTAGGCTAAATGCTTGAAATTTATTCCCATTGGCTATAAAATACATACCTATTATAGCGATGACACTTATCACTATTTTTTGTATAGAAATCGTTTTAGAAATTCTGAAAAAATATTCTAACCAAATGACGAACATAGGACTTGTACCGAGACACACCAAGGCAATAGATGATGAATTATATTCTTTGATAGATTGATAAAAGCACAACCAATGCAAACAGATGATAGCGCCTATTCCAAAGAGTTTTAATATTTTTGTACAAGATAGTTTATTTATATGATCGCGTGTAAGTGATAAAACAAAAAAACCGAGTGCCGCTAAAAACATTCTTATCAAAACCAAGCCCAAGGTATCAATAGTAATAAGCTTGCCGAGGATAGCTGTAAACCCCCAAAGGAAAACCGCCAAATGAATCTGAACCAGAGGGTGTTGAAAAAAACGAAGTTTCAAAATAAACGTATAACTTTGTAAATATAGCATCATACCCATGAATCGAAAACAATTTATTGCAAACCTAGGATTAGGCGCAGTGAGTATGCCATCATTGCTTAGCGCTCCTTGGACCTCTCCACGTGAAATCAAAC
>CANESS010000153.1 GCA_947441115.1 Saprospirales bacterium
ATTTGGTGGATACCATTGTAATGTATCTGCCCCTTGAATATTTAAAATTAATTTACCACTACCCAGGCAGGCTTCCGTCCGGCCTGTATAACTGAGTTTTAAGGATGTAGTCGTTACTGTAATAGATTTAGTAGCCGTATTTGTGCATTTTCCGTCTGATCCTGTGATGGTATAATTAATGCTAGATCCAGGACTACATATTACCGTATCCTTATTAGATGCGCTGAGGAAAGTGGCAGGGGACCATATATAGCTTATTCCACCCGATGCGATAAGTTGAAAACTAGAACCTGAACATACAATGGACGGACCTGAAATGCTTATATTAGGTAATGAAAGTACATTGATATGAATAGAATCCTTGCTAGCAGGACAGAAGTTTGTGTCCTGCGTAGTTAGATAATATTTTGTATTAACAATAGGGTTAAATTCAAACACATTTATACCCGCGTTGGTCACATTTGTTGTTGGTGACCATACGCGCATAGGAATAGAATTATTTTCACTCACACTTAACACACCACCTTTGCATATTTCTTGAACACCTGTTTTGGATAAATTAAAATTGGCATAATTAAGAACGGTAATAGGTAAGATGGTTTTTACATCGCACATACCTGCTTTGACCATTCGTATTGTATAGTTTGCACTCGTATTCACTTTAACTTTCTGCTGTGTAGGACTCAAATTGGTGATAGAAGCACTAGGAGTCCAAAAAGCAGAATCTACGCCAGTAAACTGTATCAAAGTAGAATCTCCTAGGCAATACTTAAGAAGCCCTGATTGTGTAAATGTAGGATAATTACGAACATTTATGGTGGCATATACTGTATCATGACATCCGCCATTATTATCGCCTATGATGGTAAAAATTTGATTAGCGGTAGGTTTAATATATGCAAAGGAATCATTAAATATATTCACACCAGCAGCAGGCTGAAACGAATAATTTTGCATACCCCCTAATCTCACTAAGGCGCTATCTCCTGCGCAGACAGTAGTGTCAGAGGCCGACTTTAAGGTCAGATTGCCACTCGTGCCAACCGATATAACTGAATCTTTCTTTATTGTGCAGAATCCGCCATAGGCTTTAGATACTTTGAGCGATATAGTATACTTGGCGCTTTGATTAAAAATAATTATAGGATTTATAGACGTATCTGTTGAGCCCGCTTGATAGCTATAGGTATTCGGCTGAATAATCCATTTATAGCGTGTGGAAAGACCATTATTGGAAATACTAGTCACATTGCTCGTAATTTGAACAGGTATGCCAGTGCAAGCACTTGCGGCAATAGAAAAATCAGGATTAGGTTGTGTCTCCGATACACGCAAATCTCCTTTCCATAAACCTCTGCCATATGTACCTGCAAATATCACAGAGTTGGAGGAACATAGGGTATCATATACTATTTCTAAATCTCTTACCTCAGTATTAATAGGGAGCCCCGTATTATAGTAGATCCAATTAGCCATAAGAGAATCCTTGTAATAGACACCAGCATCGGTGCCTACGTACAATCCTTCGGGTGAATTTTTATCCAAAACAATGGAAAACATAGGAATATTAGGCAAGTTAGCTGAAATGTCAGTCCATGTGCCACCTTTGTTTAGGGACCTATAAATTCTATTTCCACAGGCAGCATAAACTACATTTTCATTGTTGAAGCTTGTTTCAATATCTCGTATTGTATTGCTTGCGGGTCTGGACATGGAGTCAACTGTTATTGGACTTGCCAATATATTAGCTACTCTGAAATTCCCATTGGTCCAGCCCATGAAAACTAAAGAATCATTTACATTTGAAAATCGCAGCGCATTTCCCGTACCCGTAACACCTGTGGTGAAATTGGCGAAAGTCGGGCTCGCAGCTGATACTATATTTTTACTAATAATTCCCTGCGTATAGAGTATAACCATGATATCGTTTAATCGAGGGTGCAGATGGCAAGGTGCCGCCCAAGGACCGGGACCACCTGGAATGGAACCCGCTAATCCTTGCCAGCTAGCTCCATTATTTTTAGTGCGCCGTAGACTACCATATTGAACATTTCCAAACATGACCGTGGTATCAAAATTACTAATCTCACTCTGCATACCATCTCCTCCAAAATTGGCGGTTTGCCAGCTTGCGCTATCTGAACCCCAGCTCGTTCCATTATCTTGGGCTCCAGTGATAAATTTAGTTTTAGACAATTGAGAGACTCCAAAATTATAAAACTGTGAAATGGCTAGTCCTTTATTCCGTATTGTCCATGAAGTTCCATTATTAGCAGTGGTATAAACCCCGCCATCATTGCCACTGTAGAGCTCATTATTCAGAGGATTACGAGCCAAATAATGCACATCCGCATGCACAAAAGGTGCGCCGCCACCAAACCAATGTGAAATAGCTGACCACGAAGTACCTCCATTATCGGATCTAAACTGAATCACTCCGCCAACTGCAACCATATTCGAATCCTGATCATTACCCGCGATAGCAAGATCATACCATCCTTGACCACCTGTGGCAGAGCCATTGGTATTTGATCCGAGTATATTAAATGAACCTCCCATTCTGACTGTAAAAGATAAACCCTTATTTGAAGATTTATAAAAAGATTCTAATCCACTGGTGCTCGCATTACTAGCTACCACATAAACAATATTAGGATTAGCAGCTGTCACGGCTATAGCCAATCGATTTCGACCTGTGGCTGTAAAACCTGTATTGATTGACGTCCATGTATTTCCTGCATCAGTAGATCTATAGAACAAGCCATTCTGCGTAGCATAAAGCGTCATAGTATCTCCAGGGCAATACTTAATGTCTTTGAAATTACCTGCAGTGGATCTCTGTATCCAGTTGTTTCCTTGGTTATAGCTCACATAGATGCCATTGTCTACTGCTGCAAAAATAGTATTCTTATTGAGAGGGTTCTGAGCAAACATACCTACTGTGCGATTTCCTATGCCCGTATTAGATGAAATAAATGAGACTCCTCCATTGGTAGATCTCATAACTCCTAAACCATTGGCATCTCCTGCATCACGATCGCCTGTACCAATAAGAATAACAGAATCTGTAGCAGAATTTTGTATATATGCTATAGCTGATACTCCAAGCGTAGGCAAGTCGTCCGTGGTCGAAGTCCAACTAGCGCCTTTATCATAGGTTCTCCAAAAGCCGCCTTGCGGCGCCCCAGCATAAATTATTTTTTCATCACTTGGATGAAACTCAATTGCATTAACTCTACCAACTCCAACAAACTCGCCTACTAGAAATGGATCATCAAAGGGTCCAAGATTTTTCCATGCACCATTACCAGACCGCGGGGTCAAATTATTTCTTCTAAATTTTCTATATTCATTCAGCGTATGATTTGGCGCAGGGAAACTACCGTCGGGGTTTACTTTCATAGACCAGTGATGGTACCAACGCTCAAATTGCTTATAACCAGTTCCTTTTATTTTGGCTTTATTAGAGAAATATAAATCAAATGCGCGTTTTGCATTGTGTATATTAACTGTTCGATCAAACATCATCGACTGCCAAAAAGGCTGATCAATAGTATCTTGTGTTGATTGAGCTCCAAGGCTAAAAGTAATCGCAGAAGTGATCAGTAATATTAGTTTTTTCATATTTTATTTTGTATACTACAAATTTAGTAAATTCTTACTAAATTGCAGAAAAAAAAACAACTAAAAATATTGAAAATTATTAGATCTTTGAATGCTCTAAACGTATTAATTAATTATTACATTTTTTCGGGCAATGGCACTC
>CANESS010000154.1 GCA_947441115.1 Saprospirales bacterium
TATTAAGGGGGCAGTAACTTATCTTTCGCCATATATTTCTCGCGGTGTCGTAAGTACTAAAATGGTGTTGACAGAAGTTTTAAAAAAAGGATTTACTATTCCGCAAATAGAGGCATTCGCAAAAGAGCTAGTCTGGAGAGATTATTTTCAGCGAGTGGCACAAGTGCATGATATCAACTCAGCTATCAAACAGGAACAACATCCCATCGCAAATTATGGTATTCCATTGCCTGTGATGAATGCTAGTACTGGAATTAAAGGTATTGACACTGCAATAGAAGAGTTGATAAAAACCGGTTATATGCATAATCATTGTAGAATGTATCTAGCGTGTCTAGTTTGCAATATCGCTCAATCGCATTGGCTTCAGCCTGCTAGGTGGCTTTATTATTACCTCTTGGACGGTGATTGGGCTAGCAATGCATGCAGCTGGCAGTGGGTAGCAGGTGCTAATAGTTCAAAAAAATACTATGCCAATCAGGATAATATAAATAAATATACTAAAACGAATCAATCGAATACAATATTGGATATAGCCTACGAGGACTTTGAGAATCTTGCTATTCCTGATGCATTATTGAAAACTGAGTCAGTTGAATTGAATACAGAGTTGCCAGAACAAAAAGAAATAAAAATTAATGATAGCCTACCTACATTTATTTATAATTATTATAATCTAGACCCTCTATGGCAAAGAGATGCAGTGGGAAATAGAGTTTTATTATTAGATCCAAAATTTTTTAGCCAATATCCTGTAAGTAAAAAATGTATGGACTTTGTGATAGCTCTCAGCAAGAACATTCCAGATATTCAGATCTATATCGGGTCTTTTCAATCATTCAAAGAACAATTTAAAGTAGCATCAATACACTATAAAGAGCATCCACTCAATGAAGGATATAATGGTGTGGAGGAACCACGAGATTGGATAGCAGAGGAGGTTGTAGGATATTATCCTTCGTTTTTCGCCTACTGGAAAAAGGTTGAAAAATGTTTAATGAAAAGAAATTAGTATGCGTATAGAAAAACATGAAATCGAGAATTTTGAGAAAATTTATAGAACAAGTTTTATTAACTCACTCGCAGGTTTTCGTCAGGCAGTTTTAGTCGGCACCAAATCATCTAGAGGAGCAGCAAATCTAGCCATCTTTAACTCGCTTATTCATTTAGGCGCTCATCCAGCTTTATTCGGATTAATCAGCAGGCCAGATTCTGTCGCTAGACATACTTTAGAAAACATTTTGGAGACAAATGAATATACGCTAAATTATGTTCGCAAAAACGAATATAAAAAAGCGCACCAAACCTCAGCGAGATATGATATGGATGTAAATGAGTTTAAGGAAGTAGGGCTGAACGAGCAGTATACCTTAGGGTTTAGGGCCCCATTTGTAGCAGAAGCGGTGGTAAAAATAGCTATGAAATTAGAAGATAAAATATCTATACCTCTTAATGGCACTATACTTTTAGTAGGCAGTATAGTTCATCTAGAACTTGATTCTAATCTGGTAGGACTAGATGGCTATGTGGATTTATCTGCGGCAGAAGTCTTAATAAGTCAAGGGTTAGATGCTTATTTTACAGTTAATCCTATAGGTCGGCTGCCCTATGCCAAGCCATATTTGCTTTAATTTATAGATTTCTTACCGAGGTGATAAAGGAAGAGATTGCAGTAGTTTGGTTTAAACGAGATTTACGCTTTACAGATCATGCCCCTCTTTATTATGCGCAGCAGCAGTCCTTGCCAGTACTTTTGATTTACTGTTTCGAGCCCAGTATTATGAGTGCGCATGATAGTGATATTCGTCATTGGAGATTTGTGTATCAATCTTTGAAAGAAATGCAAGCGAAGCTAGCAGAGCTGAAAACTGAGATCTATATTTTCCATAATGAGGCGAATGATGTCTTTAAGAAATTAGCCGATAACTACACAATCAAACTAATATTTTCACATCAAGAAATAGGAAACCGGTTGACATATGATAGAGATCGAGAACTAGCAAAATTTATCAAGTTAAATGGCATAATTTGGCGAGAGTATCAGCATAACGGCGTGATACGCAAACTGAATTCACGAAAAGAATGGGAGAAGCGGTGGAAATTAACTATGGAGGAAACTCCTAAAATAATAGATGAGACGAAATGGAATTTTTTAGAATTAAATAGAAGTCTATACAATGATTTAAAAGGGGAGGAATTGAACTCCGAGATTCGAAGTCATGATAAGTCATTTCAATCTGGCGGGGAGTCTTATGCTTGGCGATACTTAGATAGTTTTTTGAAAGAACGGTATGTAAATTATTCTAAATTTATCTCCAAACCTGCAGCGAGTCGTAAAGGATGTAGTAGAATATCGCCATACTTGAGTTATGGAAATATAAGTATGCGAATGGTCTACCAGTATACCATGCAGCACTATACTAAATCTCTAAATAAAAGACCACTGTCAAATTTTATCTCTCGGCTTCATTGGCATTGCCATTTTATGCAGAAATTTGAAGATGAATGTAGAATGGAATTTGAAAATGTGAATAGAGCTTATGATATGATGCCGAAAGATAGAAACGAGGAGTTCATCAGCGCATGGAAACAAGGTCAGACAGGTATCCCGATAGTTGATGCTTGTATGCGTTGTCTAGGGGCTACAGGCTATATAAACTTTCGCATGCGTGCAATGATTGCATCATTTTTCGTCTATAATCTATGGCAGGATTGGAGAGAGTTGCATATTCTGGCTAGGCTTTTCCTCGATTATGAGCCCGGCATTCATTACCCCCAGTTGCAAATGCAAGCAGGGGTTACTGGAATTAATACAATACGCATTTATAATCCTATAAAAAATTCATACGAACACGATGCCGAAGGAATATTTATAAAGACTTGGCTGCCTGAGTTGGAGAATATACCCGTTTCTTTTATTCACGAGCCATGGACCATGAGCGCCCTAGAGCAAGAACTTTATCAAATTCGTCTCGGTCAGGACTATCCTATGCCGATAGTAGATGTGGAGGCTACAAATAGAACTGCGCGCGATATTATGTGGAGTTTTCGAAAGACAGAATCTGTGAAATCGGAAGGCAAAAAGGTTTTAGAAAAGCATGTGAATATGTCATCTGGCTTTAAACCTAGAAAAAAATCATAAGGGAAATATGAAAATGATAAAAAAACAAAATCTACAAGCTAAAATATGTATTGTGTGTTTAAGACCATTTAGTTGGCGTAAGAAATGGGAAAAAGTATGGGAAGAGGTAAAATACTGCAGTGATAAGTGTCGAATGAAAAAAACTAAAATATGAAAATAGGAGTCATTTTTCCACATCAGTTGTATGAGAATAATCCGTTTATTAGTCAATGCGATGAAGTATATATTATAGAAGAGGATTTGTTTTTTAAACAATTTAATTTTCATAAACAGAAGATTGCTTTTCATAGAGCTAGTATGAAATTCTATGAAAGTTGCCTTCTGAACAGTATTGCAAAGGTTATTTATATTGAATCGAAAAATGAGCTTTCAGATATTAGAAAATTAATTCCTTATTTAAAAGAAAACAAGGCGACCTCTCTGGCGTATATTGATCCTACCGATGACTGGTTAGAGCGTAGAATAGTGAAGGAGTGTAAATCTGTTCAACTAAAAGCTATTAAATGGAAGAGTCTCCAGTTTCTGAATTCTTCTGAAGACATTGCTTCTTTTTTTGCCACTAAGAA
>CANESS010000155.1 GCA_947441115.1 Saprospirales bacterium
ATAGCCCTATGTATCTGAAAGTCGAGTCCTAGACTTATATTGCGCTTGAGGTGAAACTTAAACCCACAGCCGTAATTTATGGATAAGGCGAAGAGATTATAACGCCCAAGTTGTGTATAGCTTTGGTCTGTCTGCCCTTCCGTGCCCAATGGTTGTAGTGAATACTCTATGCCTTTATGGTAGGTTTGTGGGTTGAAAAAAAAGACTCCAGCACCTAAGGAAAGATATGGAGTAAAGCGAGAACCCATTTCATTGAAATATACATTTTTCACATATTTGAGGAAATTGAATTCTATCTGCGCATTGATATCTGTGACGCTACTATGAAACGACAAATTGCGCTGACGTTGAAAATTAGAACTAGAATTCGCATCTGCCCCTGCTAATTGCATATGAGAAAGCGAGGTCTTTAATGAAAATCGATAGCCATAATTTCCTCTCCAGAATAAAGTGGTTGCAGGTCGTATCGCATCAATACCAAAGTGATTGTTTAAATCTCCATAGTAATTAGCCAAACCAACACCTATACCTAACTCATGTTCTAATTTGGGAGCTTGACTTTTTAACTCTAGTGAGATTAATATGAAAAATACTATTCCGAGCTTACACATCGTTACAAATATAACGTAGAATACATCTATAAAGTATGAATCAAAAGACGCTAAATAGTTATATCTGAACTA
Organism: Saprospirales bacterium; assembly: GCA_947441115.1. Taxonomy (GTDB): domain Bacteria; phylum Bacteroidota; class Bacteroidia; order Chitinophagales; family JADJOU01; genus CHPMRC01. Next base: position 684 of record CANESS010000155.1, read on the forward strand.
ATCCTAGCTTATAACGGAAAACCTCATCTAAATAGTCTCTGATTCCTTGATTTTTAATATAACCAAAAACCTCGGCAACAAAAGCATATTGAATAAAGGAAAGTGCAGTATCCTCTTTTAGACCTCTAGACATGAGATAGTATTTAGCATTTTCATCTATCTGCCCATTCGTAGCGCCATGGCTACATTTTACATCATCTGCATATATTTCTAGCTGAGGCCTAGAATTCATAGTGGCACTTTCCGAGAGTAAAAGGTTGTTGTTTTTCTGATAGGCATTAGTCTTGTTAGCTCCGGGATGGACATATATTTTACCAGTGAATATACCATTGGATTCGTCCTTTAAGATACCTTTGACAAGCTGATTACTTACACAATTTTCTGCCTTATGCTCTACTAAAAAATTATTGTCTATCGTGTCATGATCCTTACCATAGTATAGACCACGAATATTGCACTCTATATTCTCTTCACTGAGAATTGAACGGAGATTATTTCGAATCAATTTTCCTGAAAGAGAAATGTTTGTAAAGTTAAAGATTGAATTTTTCTTTTGCGATATTTCCTTGGTACTGACATAATGAAGTCCATGTGAGGTTTCATTCTGAATACTAGTCATATCCAAGGTTGTATCTTCAGACAGAATGATTTCAGTTACGGCATTGATAAAATAATCTCCTTCGGTCAATCCTTGATGGTCTTTTATTATTTCAGCTCTAGCTCCCTTGTCTAAAATTATTAAATTCCTAGGGTTAATTATACAGTCGGAGTTGTCTTTAGAGATAAAGTACCAGATAATTGGATATTGACATTGCACATTCTTCTTTACATGGATTAGGATACCATCACCAAACATAGAAGTATTGAGTGCAGTGAAATGATCTTGACTATTCTGTGCTAACGAATTGAAATGTTTGGCAAAACAAGAGTCACCGCCTGTGATGGCCTCAGATATAGACATAATAGAAACATCATCTGGATTTTCGTGAATTTCGGATAAGTGTTTTTGGAAACTACCATTGACCACGACTAGTTTATTAGCTTTGATATGGTCGTAGTATCTAAAGTCACTCTTCTTAATATCTAAGTGGACTTGAGGAAAAAATAAAGGATTGAGAGAGGCCCTCGTAAAAGCTGCTACGTTGGTATATTTCCAAGCTTCATGTCTTCTGGTAGGGAATCCTAATCTATAGAAATCGTCAAATGCATCAAGCTTAGCATTGTGAATATAGGAGTTTTGAAACTGTTCGAGATTTTTCTCCTGCTCCTTAAATATATCTTTATAACTATATGTGCTGGTATTCATGGGTTTCAAATCTACATAAAAAAACTCTGCTAGTATAGTTAGCAGAGTTTTTTATATCTTTTTAAACTAAATTGAGTCTAAATTAAGCTTTTGGAAGAACACTTATAAATGTTCTTTCATCTGCTTTTCTTTTAAAATCTACTACGCCTTCTACCATAGCGAATATGGTATGGTCTTTGCCTATTCCTACACCATTGCCTGGGTGAAATTGTGTCCCTCTCTGACGCACTATAATATTACCAGGAATGGCTTCTTGTCCTCCGAATAATTTTATACCTAATCTTTTGCTATGTGATTCTCTTCCGTTTTTCGAACTACCGACACCTTTCTTATGAGCCATTTCTTACTATTTTATGTGTTGAAAAATATTAGATACTATCTATCTGAATTTGAGTGAAGGACTGTCTGTGACCATTTTTCACTTTATATCCCTTTCTTCTTTTCTTTTTGAATACGATTACTTTGTCTGCTCTTTTATGCTTTAAGATAGTAGCAGATACTGAAGTGCCAGTTGTAGGAGCTCCTACGTTTACTGTACCACCATTATCAGTAAGTAAGACACGGTCAAAGGTCACTTTGTCTCCTTCTTTACCATTTAATAAATCTACATAAAGAAATCTTCCTTTCTCTGCCTTGTATTGCTTCCCAGCTATTTCTACGATTGCGTACATATCTCTTCTTCCTTTTTTTTGAGTGTGCAAAGATAGTAATTTTTTTTAATTTCAAGTCTATTTTTAGTTTTCCCTTATTTTATGACTTTTTCTAAGTACATTTTCTTTAATTTTTCAATCTACAGGATAGTTTAAAATACTCAAAATATCTAATAATCAACGGTTTAATTAATATAGTCAACTAGGTTTAGATAAGACTTCTAGGACTTTTTAAAGACCTCGCCTTGTCCTTTTTCTATTTGATTTAATTCCAATAGTCTATCTAAGACTTTACGAACTGCCAATTCTGGATATTTCCTGTTTAATAAGAGCAGTTTATGAATTGGGGTATAAATTTTTGATTCTAAGTTTGTTAAAATGGTATCTCTTATGTTTAGATAGTCCTGTGGTATTATTTTATTGGTTCGAGAAAGGCAGCAGTCGCATATACCACAAGGAGCACTATTTTTCTCACCTAGATAATCTAGAAGATGGATACTTCGGCAGATACTTCCCTCTTCCAAATAGTGCAGGCAGGCTTTTAGTTGATCTTGTATGCTAGTTTTACGCTCTAGGTATTGAGTTTGATCTATTGGAATATCTTTCGTAGCCAACTTATTAATTAAAAATTCGATAGTAGGTTTATTAGTAGAAGCTTCGTAGTCCACTATGCCTAATTTAGCTAATTTCTGAAGACTCGTTTTTAATTCAAGAATATGGTAGTGGTAGGTTTTAGCCAATTTAAATAGATTTACTCGTCTTTTAAAATGAATTCCTTCATATGTTCTAATCATTTGGCTAATAAGCTGCCCATAATCTGGATAAGTTTCTGCTAGGTCTTTTAGTTGCCTATCGTTAGCCAGGAGCTGAAGCTCATCCGGCTTGTAAAATGCATCCTGAATATAAATGAGTGCATTATCTTGCAGAATTTGCAAACTTTTATAAGTAGCATGGTAGTCTAGTTGAAATTTGCTTAAAAATTCTTCTAAAGACCAGTCATATCTTCTTCCTTGTCCCATTTCATAGGGGATATCAAAGTGATTAAAGAGGGTCAAAAGG
>CANESS010000156.1 GCA_947441115.1 Saprospirales bacterium
GAATGCAGAAGCGAGTTTCTGAGTTCTGTGGGATGTATCGTGGAGAAGCCAGATTTTTATAAGGCGATGAGCTTAGAAACGAATCTCAAACTCAGTGCCATGCTCTATGGTAAAAATCCGAATAAAGAAGAAATATATGCATGCCTAGACTTGGTAGGTTTGAAGGCTAAAGAAAAAGTGAAATTCAAGGCCTGCTCACAAGGCATGAAGCAGAGACTTGGCATCGCCGCTGCTCTAATCCATAATCCTGAAATCATCATTCTCGATGAACCGTCCAATGGTTTGGATCCACGAGGTATGATAGAATTGAGAAATTTGATTCTCAAAATGAAAAATGAGCTGAAGAAAACCATCATTATCTCTTCTCATATTTTATCAGAGGTCGAACTCATTGTCGATAGTATGATCATAATTGACCGAGGGGTGAATGTGATACAGGGCAGTGCGGATGAACTACTCCATGGCTCAGACGTCATGGTCAATATTGAGACGACAGAGCCCACTAGGTTGATAGATAAAATTAAACAATCACCCTATGCTACGGATATTGAATCAAAGGCAGAAAATCAAGTCACTTTAAAATCAACAATGAAAGCTATTCCCCAGCTACATAAGGATATTATCCTCATGGATGTGCCGATACTCAGCTTCTATACTAGAAAAAAACTAGAAGATTTATTTTTAAAACTAACGGAGAATTGAGATGCTAAATTTAATTTACGTAGAGCTATATAAAACCTTTGCCAAACCCAGAACCTATATTGGTCTTATCGCTATTGTCATTCTTATCGCCTTAATACAATTTGGATTCTTTGCCAATAAAGAGGATGTTGGTGGCAGTATTCGATCTTTGATGGGTGAGGCTGTTACGGTAGAAAATCTCAGCTTAAACGGCAATATGGTTTGCTACTTCGTTATGCAAATGCTTTATGTACACCTTCCCATAATAGTGGCATTGGTATCAGGGGATTCTATTTCCGGAGAAATGAATTCGGGAACTATTAGAGCCTTGATGGTCAAACCTATTCCCCGATGGAAGCTATTTTTCGCTAAATTCATAGCTAATCAAGTTTATCTACTCATCGTAGTTTTGGTGATTTATATATTCGGGTTAATCGTTTCTCGACTACTTTTTGGAAATGGGGATATAGCAGTCTACGGCGATGAGATATCTATATTAGGTAAAGAAGAACTCTTAACAAGATTCACGTATGGTATTGCACTTTCTTATATTAGCTTGACAGTCATAAGCAATCTAGCCTTTATGTTTTCTAGCTTTATGGAAAATTCCATAGCACCTATTGTCATCACCATGGTGATAAATATAGTATTTCTCATTTTTGGTAGTCTGACTTTCGAGCTATTTGCACCTATTCAAAATATACTTTTTACCAAGCACATGAGTCTTTGGACCTATAGCTTTGAGTTGAATCCTAATTATAAGGAAATGTTTAAATCATTATCAATTTTGATAATCTATTTATTCAGTTTTCTGACGATAGCCTTCTTTTCATTTACTAAAAAAGATATCACCCAATGATACGTTTTATTATTCTCATTTTTATTTCTTATGCTCATACTGCAAGCGGGCAGTCTGCTGCAGATATAGTCAAAAAATCGTATGCTCAATTTCAAAAACTGGCTAGTTATTCAAGCGACATCAGCTTTAAATTTGATATTCCCACGGTCAATATCAAAAATTTAAATGGAAAAGTATATTATAAATCACCTGACAAGTATCGTGTGAAAGTAGATGGAATCGCCTTTATACCGAATGAAAATCCGATGAAAATATATAGTTATCTAGGAGATAAAACCAAGTATAATGTGCTCCTTAATTCTACAGAAACTGTCAATGGGATGAAATGTCATGTTATCAATATCATTCCAAATGGAGAAGCAGATTTTATTTTAGGAAAATTATGGCTAAGCCAAACGAACAACTGCCCCTACAAGGTAGAATTAACCACGCGAAGAGGTACAGTCAAGATGGAAAATTATTTTAAAACCATGCTAACTTATGGATTGCCTGATAAGGTCATCTTTTATCTTGAAAATTTTAAAGCACCTAAAGGCAAAGGACTAGGTCCTAAAAAAGAAACTAAAGAAGAAAAAATCGGCACTATCACTATGCTATATACCAATTACCAAATAAATACACCAATAGCGGATAGCTTTTTCCCTAAGAAACCTATAGGAAAAACCTCTAATAAATAGACAATTTACCGCCGGACAAATCAATCGTCACAGAGCTTGATGATTTAAAATTACCATGTCCTTCTGTAAATGGGGACTCTACTTCTCCTATGATGTATGGTCCTTCTCCACGGTACTTTATGAAAAAATCTTTAACCATGATAGTCGTATCGTTTTTAGGAAATGATTCTATCGTGACTAGAATCTGTTCCTTCTCTACAATTTTTAGTTTTTTAGAACAGGACAAACCTAAAAAGCATAGAGCGAAAAGACTGTATTTTAGCATAAAGAATGATTTAGTTTAGAACGCTAAATTAGTCAATAAATTGCAACTCAAGAATCCGTCTAAAACAGAAACAAATTTGATATATTTGTAATGAGCTAAATGAATTTACGCCTCTAAGTAAATCAGAGCAATTTTAGCTAAAATCAATATATTTGTAAACGATTAAGTTTAATAATAAAACTGACCAGAAATCATGAGTGATGTTCAAAATGTAAAGGTGACAATAGATGGAGTAGATATTATGGTGCCTCCAGGCACTACGATACTGCAAGCCGCTAGAATGCTAGACAACGATAGCGTTCCACCAGCCATGTGTTTTTATACCCCATTGACAGAGTCTGGAGGTAAGTGTAGAACCTGCCTAGTAAGAGTAGCTGCAGGTAGCGAGAAAGACCCACGTCCTATGCCTAAGTTAATGCCTTCTTGCAAAACCACCGTAATGGACGGTATGGTAGTAGAGGTAAAATCAAGTCCAAAAGTTCAGGAAGCTAGAGCTGGGGTCACAGAGCTTTTATTGATTAATCACCCTTTAGATTGCCCTGTCTGCGACCAAGCAGGCGAATGCGACCTTCAAAATCTCGCCTTTGAGCATGGTAAGGCTGGTAGTCGATATGATTTCAAGCGATCAGAATTCGAACATGAAGATATTGGAGATACTATTTCACTCAATAAGGAGCGATGTATAATCTGCTACAGATGCGTATTCGTGGCTAATGAAGTTTGCAAAAGTCGTGACCATGGTGTTGTTTTCAGAGGAGATCATGCCGAAATATCCACTGTAATATCAGAGAACCTAAATCATGAGATGATAGGTAATATTATAGATGTATGCCCTGTAGGTGCTTTAACAGATAGAACTGCTAGATTTAAATCTAGAATATGGTTCGCAAACCAATTCGATGCACATAGAGACTGCGATAAATGCTGCGGTAAAACAGTAGTGCATAAGCAAGGAGACGAAATCATCCGTGTATCAGCTCGCAAAGACAAATGGGGGGAGGTAGAAAACTGGATATGCAATACCTGCCGATTTGAGAAAAAAGATAATGCCGACTGGACTATCGAAGGCCCTCGTAAAATAGATAGACAATCTGTTCAGAGTCTAAATCACTACGAAGAAAATACCGTTCCAGTTTTAACTTCTTAACAAGAATA
>CANESS010000157.1 GCA_947441115.1 Saprospirales bacterium
CTCGTAGCTAGGGTGTCTATACCTGGTTATTAAACAACATAGAATAAGTGTCAGAGAGGTTGGTTTTATTCCATTCTGACATCTAAAATCCAATAGAAAACTAAACGTGTAGAAGGTATGGTTTAGCTCACTCAGGACCAGAGTTCGAATCTCTGCAGCTCCACTTTTTTATTAATTATTAGGTTTAAATTTTGAGGTTTAAGTTAAAGCTTGCGCTAAAAAATATTGGTAAAGACTAAAACTTCTTGGGTTTAAAGAAATCTAAATGATAATATCTTAGTCTGATATATAGCTTCAAACTTAAAATTCATAACTTATAACTTTCAATTAAAACTTTCATATCCCCATTGAAACTTAGCTTTATAAGGATAGCGTTCGGTGTAAAGTTTTTTAATCATAGCAATTAATTGCAGACGAAATTCTTGTAGATTTTCCATCTCAGTAGCTGAAATAAATATACAGTTTTCGTGTGTTTTTGACATCCACATTTTTTTAAAATCTTCTATGATAATTTGCTTCTCTGCATCAAAAAGAAATTCGTCTAAATGTAGTTTATAAATCATATCCATTTTATTAAATACGATGATGGTAGGCTTATCATCTACTTTGAGTTGGCGCAGTGTGCTGTTAACCACATTAATTTGATCCTCGAACTGTGGATGCGAAATATCGACTACATGTATCAAAATATCACTCTCTAGAGACTCTACCAAAGTAGATTGAAAACTCTCAACTAAATGATGCGGCAGCTTTCGAATAAATCCTACCGTATCAGATAATAAAAACGGAACATGGTCAATGACGACCTTTCGCACGGTGGTATCCAGTGTGGCGAATAGTTTATCCTCAGCTAAAATATCTGCCTTGGATAGAAGATTCATGATGGTACTTTTTCCTACATTGGTATAGCCTACAAGAGCTACACGAATCATCTCCCCCCTATTTTTTCGCTGGGTAATATTTTGTTTAGCTATGTCTTCAAGTTTCTCTTTCAGTCTTGAGATTCTAGTTTGAGCTATTCGTCTATCTGTCTCAATTTCTTTCTCTCCGGAACCTCGCATACCTATACCCCCTTTTATTCTATCCAGGTGCTGCCACATTCCCTTTAGTCTAGGGAGTAGATACTGCGTCTGAGCTAACTCCACCTGTGTTTTGGCCTGCTGTGTTTTTGCATTCTGCGCAAAAATATCTAGAATCAACATACTTCTATCAAGCACTTTTATTTGCAATTCTTTTTCGATATTATTCTGCTGAGAAGGACTGATTTCATCATCAAATATAACAGCGTCAATAGAATTTAGTTTACAGAATTCTTTGATTTCTTTTAATTTTCCACTACCTACATAGAACCGTGAATCAGGCTTTTCTAGTAATTGATAAAAAACTTCTATAGGATTTACATTAGCAGTAGTTGAAAGAAATTTCAATTCATCTAAATATTCCAATAATTTAGGCATATCAGCCTTAGACTGAGCTACACCTACAAGTACCACGCGTTCTTTTATACGAAGGGTATTGTCGACCTCAAATTCGACTCTATCAATAGTCATAGTAATTACTTATTTTATACGTACACCGCCTTTATACTTGACGATAAAGACATCTTTGATCCCTTGATTTCTAATTTTTTCAAGTTGAGTCTGAGCAGATTTCTCATCAGAAAAGCTACCCACAAGATATTTGTACAGTCCATTTTCAAAACTTTCTTCTAACCCACCATCGACTCCATTTAAAGGATCACCTGACTTCATTTTTGAAGAAGAAGCTTTTATCTGCACTCGATATACTATACCCAAAATTGAAGTTAAAGATGCCGGAGAGCTATTCGTTTTTGCTTTTGTAGATGCAGATTTCTCCTTAGAACCGACTTTTTCTAAGGGCGCATTTTCTTCTATTACATACTGTTTTTTATCTTTTTTTTGAGTATTATCTACTATTTCTTTTTTTATATCACTATTTATTAAATAGGATGGCATTTTATTTGAAGCATCCTCTAATTTTATTTTTCCAGGCGTAGCAGTATTAATCTTGATATTACTGGCCTTAGGTGGTTCATTTATTTTTTTTAGAGAACCCTCTGTAATCTCTTTTTTTACTGAATCCTTTGTCAATTTTACTCCTGAAACTTTTGAATTGTTCGATCCAATCACTTTTTTTGCTAGCTTAATTGCAATTAATGAACTATCCCTTGAACTAGTTTTTTTTCTAATTGGTCTTTCCATTTCAGCATCAGTTACAATTATTTTCGCATCTGACTCGGCTTCTAAATCCGCTGCACTAACATTAGACTTTTTGGGTTGAGAAATGTTTGTGACCTTTTTTTCGTTAGAAAGTGTTGTATTGAAAACAATACTAGTCTTAGGGCTACTTGATTCTATTGAGGAACTTTTAACTTCATTATACTTTTCAATATCCTCATCTATTACATTTTTTTTCTTGTCACCAGTTTCATCAATAATTGAAGAAAGTTGCTTTGAGTTTTCAGAATTAATTGATTTCTCAATTGAAGTGTCGGCAGATATAGGCTTATATTCTTCTGACTCCAGAGAAAACTTGTTGCCGACAGCAGAAGAATATCCCGAGTTTTTAGATTCAATAGGAGGAGCTAATTCTAGAGGTTTTGTTTTTTTTGGCTCTTCTATCGGCTTTATAGCTCCACTTTCATATTTCAGTTTATACTCTGCAAAAGCTTGAGATAAATTGACTGCTATTTTGTTTTGTCCTGTCTCATTAGATATATATTGTTCTTCATCAGGATTAGAAATAAAGCCAACCTCTACAAGCACACTAGGCATAGAAGTCTTATAAAGCACAATAAAGCCTGCTTGCTTTGAACCTCTATTTAATTGATTATCTTCCTTGACGAATCGAGCTTCCATAAGCTTAGCTAGCTGAATACTTTGATCTAGGTATAAACTCTGCTGCATAGTCATAATAATAGATCCTTCAGGTGAATTGGGATCGAAGCCATAATTTTTTCGAACGTCTTGTTCAAATTGGAGAGCAGCGTTCTCTTTTTTAACCACCTCAAGATTTTCATCTGACTTGTGGAGACCTAGTACCCAAAACTCCACACCGCTCGGGTTCTGTTTTACAGAAGAATTCGCGTGAATAGAAATAAATAAATCTGCTTTTGATTTATTCGCAATTTCTGCTCTCTGATAAAGTTCTATGAATCGATCATCATTACGCGTATAAATTACTTTTACCTCAGGAAATCTCTGATTAATTAGTTTGCCTAATTTTTGAGATATTCCTAAAGCAATTTCCTTTTCTTTTGATACCTTACCTACTGCCCCTGGATCTCTTCCGCCATGACCTGGGTCTATGACTATGGTTTTTATTTTACGACTACCTATTTCTAGCTGAGCAAAGAGCTCTGGAGCAAAAAGAAGAATGATTGCGATTTTAGTAATATATTTGCCATTTATATTCCGCTCTATTAAACTGTAAAATTTAGATTTAATTATCTCTGCC
>CANESS010000158.1 GCA_947441115.1 Saprospirales bacterium
CAGAGGTCAGGTCTGTAAACTGCACTGGTTTCCCTTGACACACTTGATTCTGAAAATTAAAATTTACATTTATGCGTGGATAAATTTTACATATTCTTCTAGTAGTATCAAAGCAAAGCTGACCATCTATTCGTTTTTTAAAAGCTCGCAAAATGACAGTAAATGTGCCCGTATCAGAAAATGTATGAGTCGGATTGGTAGCAGTGGATGTATTATTCGCTCCACTAGCAGGGTCTCCAAAGTTCCATTCATATCTATCCGCATTGGTGCTTACATTATTAAAATTTACATTAAAATCGCCACAGAGAATATAGGTGCCAATATCCTGTTTAGGATCATAGGTGCCACCTATGAATGGAACATCTGCATTCGGTAGATCGCAATCTACTACATTATATTGAAAATCTCGAGCGAATGAATCTATGATGACCCCATTTCTTCTTTCTTTCACCATAACCGAAGCCACAAATCGTCCTACTCTATCTGGCTTGCATACTAATAGGCCTGACAGCGGGTCAATGCTCATAGGTGGTGCGCCTCCTATGATATTGCCTGTGTTATATCCATTAGACCATTGAACAGGTTGGACATTTAATGTTTGTTGCCTACTAGTAGGATTATCTGAATTCAATCCTGCAAGTGGTGCAGTCAATGAATATTCCAGTTGATCGCCATCCTTGTCAATAGCCGAGTGATCAAAATAAAAACTCTGATTGACGCAAATAAATATTGGAGGAAAATCTTTAAACCTAGCTGAATTATTGGGATAAGTACCGTGTGGTGGAATAAATGTACGAAGCGTAATGCCGGGCTTATCCTGGTTCCCTGGTTGGTTTCTAATATTCAATATACCGTCGTTTCTGCAGCAGCGCATATGCTGAATAGTATAGCCTTCGTTATTGGAAGGAAGGTCGATAATGGTCTCATAAAATCCTCGTTCCACACAGGTATTCTTATCCACTTTCAGGCAGGGGTTGACAATAACCGGATTTATTTTTAGTGCCGTGCCTTGAAGCTGAAGTGCGTTGGTGAAAAATGGAGGCAATGAAGCGGCTATATTGTTATCTATATTTCCTCTGAAAACACTAAAATAAAATGGAGGCAATTGTTGATTAGGATTATTACTTGGAGTGCCATCATAACCTACCACAACTGCTGGACTGCAATCACGGTAAACTTCGAAAATTAGTTTATATTTATTACCTCCTAGATGCTCATAATATATAACTCCTCCTACAATATGCGTAGCATTTATAGACCCTACTATTAGTAGAAATATGAATAGAATAAAGTAAAAAAAGCCTGGGCGTTTCAAGTATAAATAATTGATTACTACAAAATTAATCAAAACTAGACTATTATAATATTATTTTTTAAATGATTTCTATCGGATTAACAATATTTTGCAAGGGTTAATCTTTTTTATATAACGTAAAAGGTGGACAGAAATTTATATTTGCAATAAAAAAATAGAGCATGGTAAACAGCGCTACAGACATCAGAGAATTAAATGAAATAGTCAACAAAGAAAGTCTTTTTATAGAAGTCATCGAAAGAGAGTTAGCTAAAAAAATAATAGGCCAAAAGGATATGATTGACAAGATTATTCTTGCTTTATTATCGCATGGCCATATACTTCTAGAAGGTATGCCTGGACTGGCAAAAACCTTGACAATAAAATCGTTGGCCGACTCGTTAAAATGCACTTTCAATCGAATTCAGTTTACTCCTGACCTCTTACCAGCTGATATAGTAGGTACGATGATTTATAATCAAAAAGTAGGAGAGTTTCAAGTCAAGAAAGGTCCCGTATTTGCTAATTTCCTCCTAGCAGATGAAATTAACCGAGCACCTTCTAAGGTTCAATCTGCTCTTCTCGAAGCTATGCAAGAAAAACAAGTCACCCTTGGAGATCAATCATACAAACTCGATGAACCTTTCCTAGTCATGGCTACACAGAATCCGCTAGAGCAGGAAGGCACATATCCTCTACCCGAAGCTCAGCTCGATCGATTTATGATGAAAATAATCGTAGGCTATCCTACCAAAGCGAATGAAATAGAGATTCTCAAACAAAATTCGAGCGACTACCGATCAGTTATAGAGCCGGTAGTAGATAAAATGGCTATTATCAAAGCGAAAGAAATAGTCAAACAAATCTACATGGATGAGAAGATAGAGCAGTACATCGTTGATATTGTATTTGCTTCTCGATTTCCGGCTGACAATAAATTGGATAAATTGAAACACTTAATTTCCTATGGTGGCTCGCCTAGAGCCTCTATCAATCTAGCTATGGCCGCCAAAGCCAACGCCTTTATGAAACGCAGAGGCTATGTGATACCAGAAGATGTGCGACATGTATGTTATGACGTATTGCGTCATAGAATAGGTCTGACCTATGAAGCGGAAGCGGAAAATATTTCGACCGATGATATTATCACTGAAATACTAAATGCCGTAGAAGTACCATAGAGCGAATGGAAGTATCTGAACTCATAAAAAAAGTTCGCAAACTCGAACTTAAAACTCGTAATCATAGTAAAGATCTATTTACGGGAAATTATACATCTACATTTAAGGGTAAGGGTATATCTTTTCATGGCGTGCGTGCCTATAGCTATGGTGACGATGTGCGTTCCATAGACTGGAATGTCACCTCTCGAAGCCAGGAGCCTTATATCAAAGAATTTGAAGAAGAAAGAGAGCTGACTTTTATTCTACTGGTTGATATTTCTCTGTCAAACTATTTCGGTAGTCAGGATACAACCAAACGAGATATAGTGAATGAAGTAGCGGCTACACTCGCCTTTAGTGCACTTAACAATAATGATAAGGTGGGCGTCATATTCTTTAGTGAAAAGGTGGAAAAATATATCCCTCCTAAAAAGGGCAAATCGCATATTCTAACCATCCTTCGCGAATTAGTGAATATCGAACCATCACGAAACACGACCAATATAGGAGAAGCTATGCTTTTTCTGCACAATACGATTAATAAAAAATCAACCGTTTTTATTTTATCGGATTTTATAGAAGGAGGAAATTTCGAAAAAGAACTCATCATATCACGCACTAAGCATGATTTTTATGCCTTGCAGTTTTATGATCAAATGGAAGAGAACTTTCCCGACATAGGTCTGGTAGAGTTATACAATGCTGAAAAAATGAACTATGAATGGGTAGACACTTCCTCTAGTCTATTTAAAGATCATATGAAGACTCATATTCAAAACAACCTTAAAAATACGAAGACTATCTTCAAAAAATTAGGAGGTGAATACTGTGCCATAAATGTACAAGAGGCCTATATTCATAAACTAGCTGCAATGTTTAAAAAATAGTAGCTTTACTATTCGCGTCGGAATAAATTGCCTTTCAAAAGGTTATACGACAAATTTATTTATTCCTAAAGTCACTATGGAAACTTAGGATATTTCTGAAAATCAGGA
>CANESS010000159.1 GCA_947441115.1 Saprospirales bacterium
TATAGACCATCCTATGAGTTTAGAAGATATTGGCGAAGAATTAGGTATAACCCGCGAGCGTGTGCGCCAAATCAAAGACAAAGCCATCGTAAAGCTAAGAGCTGCCTCTAGAAGTAAATTATTGAAGACCTATTTAGGTTAATCCTATTGTTTTTTATTCTATTTTTACGACTTGCTACTGTGAGTGTAAAGACTATTATTTTCGTATTATTTTTTTTCAATAGCACATATATCTGCGCTCAAAGAGACTGGAAGGCAAAACATAAAATTGGTTTTTCCTACAACTATGGTAGTCAAGCCTTATTGAGTGTAGATTATCATTACCAAACCCACCTTATCTACTTTGAATACTATAGAAAATTAGTCGCTAAAAAAGTCTGGGGAATTGATCTCATGCTGCAACCGCAGATTGGTACTTCAGAATTTTTCACCATGGCAGACTCCGTAAATTCAGTTATGGGTCAAGAAATTGGTATCAATGGGGGCATACTAATACATAAAAATATAATCAATGATGTCCTATATCTCTACTGTAAATTAGGAGCAGGGCCACATTTCGTGAGTGGTGTGCCAGATAGGCAGCGAGATGGATTTATATTTGCTGATAATGCCATAGCAGGTTTAATGGTTCGATACAAAAAAGACGGCTATGCCTATTTCGGTATGGGTATCAGACATATCAGCAATGCAAAACTAACTTCACCTAATGGAGGTATTAATACTACGATGTTTCAAGCAGGATGGATATTTATGGTAGAATAACTATCCATGACAATTCTTATACTTCTTCCCGCTACCACATGGGCAAGGGTCGTTTCTTCCTATACGGTTTTCTACTCTTATAGGTTCACGCTTGGGAGGATTCATAAGGTCATTTTCATTGGCGCCATAGTCCTCTGACTCAAAAGCACCACTGTTTGATTGAATATCCTTGACTTTATTAGAATGCTGAACCTGTGTAGTAGCTTTAAATTCCTTTTGCTCTTCTTTTAATTTGTATTTTACCAGAAGCTGAGCCAACATAAAATTGGAATTCATAATCATCTTCTGAAATAAATCAAAAGCTTCCTTTTTATAAATCACAATAGGGTCTTTCTGCTCCCAGACTGCATTCTGCACAGACTGTTTGAGTTCATCCATTTCTCGAAGATGCTTGGTCCATAGATCATCAATGTTTGAAAGCACGATAGACTTCTCCACATCTCTAGGTATAGATTGACCTTTAGATTCAATGGCATCCTTTAGTTTACAGTATATGGTAATTTCCTGGCCATTGACCTCTATAGGTAGTATTACATTAATAATCTGCGGCTGATTTTTCGATATATTTTCAAATGCAGGATAAATATTAGTGATAAGTTCTTGAGCATTTTGCTTGCGATGAGCTAAAATAATGGTCATAAGACTATCCGTCAATTCTTGATTCGATTTCTCTTCAAAAGTCTCTGGTGTCAGCGGAGTCTCTACGCCAAAATATTGTAAAATCTCTATATTGAAATTTTCAAAATCTTTTAATTGTTTATTATGCTGCACGATATCCGCCAACACATTGTATATGATATTTTCAATATCTATCTGCAATCGATCTCCAAAAAGCGCGTTGCGACGACGCTTGTATATAACATCGCGTTGCGAGTTCATCACATCGTCATACTCCAATAGTCTTTTTCGCATACCAAAGTGATTTTCCTCTACCTTGGTTTGTGCCTTTTCTATTTGCTTAGTAATAAGTCCACTTTCTATCACCTCTCCTTCTTTGAGTCCTAGGGTATCCATTACCTTGGATATTCTATCTGAACCGAAGATACGCATCAAATCATCTTCGAGTGATACATAAAATACCGATTCTCCTGGATCTCCTTGTCTTCCAGCCCTACCTCTCAGCTGTCTGTCTATCCTTCTAGACTCATGTCTTTCAGAGCCTATAATAGCTAGGCCTCCTATGGACTTGATATCATCGCTGATTTTTATATCCGTACCTCTACCAGCCATGTTGGTAGCTATAGTCACAGCTCCTGGTTTCCCCGCCTCAGCTACAATATCTGCCTCTCTACCATGTTGCTTCGCATTGAGTACATTGTGCTTTATTTTTCGCACAGTCAGTAATCTACTCAGTAGTTCCGACACCTCCACATTGGTAGTTCCTACTAGTACAGGTCTTCCAGCATCTTGATAGGCTACTATTTGATCTATGATAGCATTGTATTTCTCTCGTTTGGTTTTGTAGATAAGATCATTTCTATCTTTTCTAGATATAGGCTTATTGGTAGGAACTGTCATGACATCTAGTTTATAGATATCCCAGAATTCTTTGGCTTCTGTCTCTGCTGTACCCGTCATACCAGCGAGTTTATGATACATACGGAAATAATTTTGCAATGTAATGGTAGCAACTGTCTGTGAAGAAGCTTCTACTTTTACATTTTCCTTAGCTTCAATCGCTTGGTGAAGACCATCGCTGTAACGTCTCCCGTCCATGATACGTCCTGTATTCTCATCTACTATCTTCACCTTATTCTCCATGACTACATACTGAATGTCTTTCTCAAAGAGAGTATACGCTTTAAGCAACTGTGTCACGATATGCAGCCTTTCCGACTTTTCTCGGAAATTTTGCATGATTTCATTTTTCTTTTTTAGCTTATCCTGCTGGCTAAGATCTGACTTATCTATTTTACCAAATTCTGTACCCAAATCTGGAATCACAAAAAAATCTTTTTCTTCACCGCCTGAGGTTATGGTCTCAATGCCTTTGTCCGTGAGACTTACTGAATTATTTTTCTCATCTATAACGAATAAAAGTGGCTCATCTACCTTTGGCATATCTCTCTGATTATCCTGTAGATATCTCCCTTCTGTTTTGAGTAAAATTTGCTTACTTCCCTCTTCACTTAGAAAACGAATCAATGGCGTATAGCGTGGTAAACCCCTATGCGCTCTCAATAAAGCCATACCTCCTCCAGTATCTGATAAATCTCCTGCACTGATGAGGGTTTTCGCTTCATTAAATATTTTATTGATTATCTGCTTTTGCTGATCTATGATCCGAGCTATTCGAGGTTTTAATTGATTAAACAATACTTCATCCTTATCCGTCATATCTATCCTACCGGAAATAATCAGTGGAGTACGGGCATCATCTATCAATACAGAATCCGTCTCATCCACTATGGCATAATGATGCTTTTTCTGCACCAATTCTTCGGGAAATTCCACCATATTATCTCTTAGATAATCGAAGCCAAATTCATTATTGGTGCCATAAGTGATATCTGAGTTATATGCCTGTTTTCTGCGATCACTATTCGGAGGAGTCTGGTCTATACAGTCCACTTTTAACCCAAGGAAATTGAAAATAGGGGCATTCCACTCACTATCGCGAAGGGCTAGATAGTCATTGACGGTTACTATATGTACACCTAAACCTGTCAGTGCATTTAAATAAACAGGA
>CANESS010000160.1 GCA_947441115.1 Saprospirales bacterium
CAACTGAGCTATCGTATCTATATCGCTGTAGGAATAATTGCCGAACAAATTATCGTATTTCGTTTCTATTTTACAGGTAGCATGCACCTCGTTCAATGCTGAAAATAAATGAACATTGGCAGCAGTTATGCCACTCCCCGCCATGATAGAAATTTGTTTTCCATATTTTTTATGCAGTTCTAATATCACTTCTATTCCTTGCTCCGCCTTAGGTTGTCCGCCACTGGTTAGTATGCGCTCAAATCCTAATTGGATAATGGTATTGACAGCCTTATCTATATTGCTGGCAGTATCTACCGCTCTATGAAACGTAGCTGATTTATTTTTCCATACTTCTAATAATAAGTTGCAGGCTTCATGATCTACATCATTTTCTTTTGTTAAAACGCCAAATACAATTCCGTCAATATCTAACTCCGAGCAGACCTTTATATCCTCGCACATAATATCTAACTCTTCTTTGGTATAACAGAAGCCTCCACCACGAGGCTTTATCATAGCATATACTGGTATGTTCGAATATTCTTTCACTTTCTTCAGCATACCATAAGATGGCGTGCAACCTCCATCGGTTAGATTTTCAAAAAGCTCAATACGATCAGCGCCACCTTTGTTAGCATTTATAACCGACTCTAAATTACAACAGGCTATTTCCAATCTTTTCACACAATTAAATTTAGATATTGTGATACCCCTAATCTATCTGCTCCAGCATCTATAAAACTCTCAGCAACCTCTTTGGCAGAGATACCTCCTGCTGCTTTGATTTTTATTTCGGGATGGAGTTCTTTTCTAAATAACTGCACGTCTTCCAATTTAGCTTTCCCATAAACTCCCGTTGAGGTCTTTACATAATCGGGTTTGAATTTATTAGCCAGGGCAAGTAATCGCAAAATTTGTTCATGGGTCAATTCGGAAGATTCGATAATCCACTTTGACGTCACGCTCTTTTGCTTACAAATACTTGTCCATGCCAGTGTTTCCTCTTCGATATTTTCAAAATCATCATTCGCAAGATAACCCCGGTGGACGACATAATCTATTTCATTCGCTCCACGCGCAATGACATCATTTAGTTCATAAAGTTTGCTTGATATAGTCTGATATCCAGCCGGAAAACCCACTACTGTAGCGATCTTCACCTCTGAACTTAAAAGCCACCGCTTGCAGTCTTCTATCATAAAAGGAGGTACACACACCGCTGGAAAATTATATTGTCGAGCATCAGAGCAAAGCGCTAAATACTCTTCTTTTCTCGCTTCTGGTTTTAGCATGGTAGCATCGAGGTATTTATTCATGCATCTATTTTTTTACCGATTGTTTTATCTTCCCATTGAAGGCTATAACTCCAAAAAAGGACAGACTACAATTTTAGTTTTCTGCCTCGGCGGATATCAATTTATAAGATGTTTTTCCTAGTATTGATAAAAATTTTCGTGTGATTTTTTGATTAGTATCAAATTCAAATTCGTTCATAAAATTCACCACTTGATTATTCTCAATCTTACCTTTTCCCCATGCTTTCAAGTAATAGTTTTCGACTTCTATAGCCTCCACTTCATGATCACCATAGATGGTAAAAACATAGTATCCATTTTTAATTGGGCAGCAAAAATCCTTATATAACTTGTTTAGGAAAGTTTCGTTGTATTGCTTTATATGTATGTCTTGAAGTAATTCATCATCTACATAAATCTGCTTTTTCAGCACCTGTAAATTAGCTATCTCAGGACTATGATTGAATTTATCCTTTAATTTCTCCGCACTTCGAAATGAAGAACTAAATATAATAGGCGACTTGGTATCACTTTCTATGCTTTTGGTCCTGCTAATGGATAAAAAATTTAATCCTTTTTCATCCTGTTTTAAATAGATAGAAAAAGTGGCGTTTTGGGCCTTAAAAGGCTTATTAAATCGAGGCCTCAGTTGTTGAATATCATTTAGCATTTTCATCTCAGCCTTAAATAAATCATCCATTTCATCTAAGGTCAGAAAAAAAGTATTATCCAAAATGCGCTTATAAAAAAAGTCCTTTTGATTGGCTCCCGCTAAGATATCATAGACTTTTTTCTGATAATTTTTCGATATGTCTATATGTATGATTTCATTCTCCTGATTATGAAAGTATATGAGTCCCGCTTTATGTTCCACCTTCTTATCTCCATGAATGCGCCAATGCGAAGGGAGTTCTACGATATGATTTTGCTCCTTTATCTCATCATAAAGAAAGTCGAATTCCGCTTTCTCTAAGATTTTATGTAACAAGTGCGCCGTGGCTCTGGCATCATCAAGCGCTCTATGTGCATTAACCAATGGAATATCTAGATATTCTGTGATATTGGTCAAACTATAGGAACTAAGGCCATGAAAGGCTTTCTTAGCTGACTTTACGGTGCAGAGTCTTTTACTATCCAGCGGCCTTCCTATCTCTAGAAATTCGCGCTTAATAAGGCCATAATCAAAATCAACATTGTGCGCTACAAAGATTTTATCTTTAATTAGACTATTGATTTCATCTGCTAATTCTCCAAAAGTAGGTTCGCTAGCGACCATTTCATCGGTAATTCCCGTTAATTTAGCCACATACCAGTCGATTTTTCTTGTAGGATTGATGAGTGCTTTATACTCATGTAGAATATGTTTACCATCAGATATGACAATGCCTATTTCTGTAATCTTAGTATCTACAGGCCGTCCACCTGTAGTCTCTACATCTACTACTGCAAAAAGTTTGGAGGCCGTTTTAGTCAAGCTCTATTTCTATAGTATTTCTTAATAAATCTTCTAACGCTTCTCGCCTTCTTATCACAGCATGCTCTTCCCCCTGCACTAGGACCTCGGCTGGCTTACAGCGCGCATTATAGTTCATACTCATCTCATAGCAATATGCACCTGCATTATAGAATGCTAAGATATCGCCTTCATTCACCTCTGTAAGCATTCTATCCCACGCAAACGTATCCGTCTCGCAGAGATTTCCTACAATAGTATAAATTCTCTCGGTTCCCTTAGGATTTGATATATTTTCTATTCTATGATAGGAGCCATAAAGCATTGGTCGGATCAAATGATTAAATCCAGAGTCCACACCAACAAAAACTGTGGCAGGCGTAGGCTTAATCACATTCGCCTTGACTAGAAAGGTTCCCGCCTCACTGACCAAGTATTTACCTGGCTCAAACCAGACTTCAATCTGACTGCCTCGTTCTTTTTGAAACTCCTCTATGGGTC
>CANESS010000161.1 GCA_947441115.1 Saprospirales bacterium
GAAGAAAACGTATTGCCTTCTTTGAGAAATAGATAACGATTTCGTAGAACTTTCTGACTTGTATTTACATGCAGTGAATTAGAGAGGAAATTCTCGAACTTATTACTCTTTAAAGAACTATCATAAACACTCTCTCCAAAGGCATTTAACTGAATGAAAATGACTGTATCGATTATTTTATTATCAAACGGCTTTAGACGATCTATTTCCTGATTAAAAACCTCTTCTTCATTATAAGACTGCATAGAATAAATGTTTCGAAACAAAATATTATGAATTTCGGCCGTAACTACGTTTTTTCTAGAAAGATTTGCAATAGTCACATTCCTCAAACTATCCTTTTTCGCAAGTTTGATTAGCATTTTATCTTGGCCTGATAAAATGCTAGATACAAGTAGGGCTTGGAGTATAAAAATTAATCGCATTAAAGAATTCTATAATTTTAAGTAAAGATAGACTTTTAATTATATAAAATAAACCTATATTTGCACCTATTTTCAACAAATTTATGGAGCATAGCAGTTTAAGTGAGTTAGAAATTCAGCGAAGAAAAAATTTAAAGGCCATCATTGAAATGGGGATTGAACCTTTTCCAGCAGAGGAATTTAAGGTAAGCCATCATGCTGAAGAAATACTCTCAGATTTTTCAGAGGAAAAAAATAATTTTCAAAATGTAATGATAGCAGGACGTCTCATGCAGAAAAGAATCATGGGCAAAGCCTCCTTTGCAGAGATACAAGATAGCACTGGGAGAATCCAAGTCTATCTGAATCGGGATGAATTATGTCCAGATGAAGATAAATCCGTTTACAATGATTTGTTTAAAAAATACATGGATATTGGCGACTTCGTCGGCTTTCATGGCAAGGTGTTTAAGACCCAAACAGGTCATACGAGTCTGCATGCAAGCAACATGACCTTTTTATCTAAATCTATCAAGCCTCTGCCTATAGTCAAAACAGATGCAGAAGGCAACGTACACGATGCTTTCTCAGATATCGAAATGCGTTACAGGCAGCGCTATGTAGACCTAATAGTCAATAAAGGAGTAAAAGAAACGTTTATAGCACGTGCTAAAATTATTCAAGCTATGCGAGACTTCTTT
Source organism: Saprospirales bacterium (assembly GCA_947441115.1). GTDB lineage: Bacteria > Bacteroidota > Bacteroidia > Chitinophagales > JADJOU01 > CHPMRC01. The sequence continues at coordinate 1,106 of CANESS010000161.1, forward strand.
TTAGATAAAGGATATATAGAAGTAGATACGCCCGTACTACAATCTATTCCCGGAGGTGCTGCTGCTAGGCCATTTGCTACACACCATAATGCGCTCGACATTCCATTGTATTTAAGAATAGCTAACGAGCTATATCTAAAACGATTAATTGTAGGTGGATTTGAAGGCGTTTTTGAATTTTCGCGAAATTTTAGGAATGAGGGAATAGATCGCACGCACAATCCTGAGTTTACTGCTATGGAAATTTATATATCCTATAAAGACTATCATTGGATGATGAATTTCACAGAGTCTATGCTGGAACATATCGTGCAAAAAGTCTATCAAAAATCTGAAATAGAATTTGATGGAAAAATGATACAATATGCAGGACCTTATGAGCGAATCAGCATGTATGATGTCATAAAAAAATATACAGGTACAGATATTTCAGCCATGAATGAAGGAGAGCTTAAAGCCTTCTGCAAAAGTCAAGGTGTCAGCGTAGATGACACTATGGGTAGAGGTAAATTAATAGATGAATTGTTTGGCGAAAAATGTGAAAAGCATTTGATTCAACCTACTTTTATCATCGATTACCCTATCGAGATGTCACCTCTTTGTAAAAAGCATAGAACAGACCCTCAGTTAACGGAGCGTTTTGAGCTATTTATCAATGGAAAGGAAGTAGCCAATGCCTATAGTGAACTTAATGATCCTATAGACCAATTGGAGCGATTTCAGGAGCAGCTAAAATTAGCAGAAAAAGGTGATGATGAAGCGATGATGATAGACATGGATTTCGTTCGATCGCTAGAATATGGTATGCCGCCAACCTCTGGACTCGGAATAGGAATAGATAGATTGTGTATGTTTCTAACCAATAATAAAACCATACAAGAGGTTTTACTCTTCCCTCAAATGCGACCTGAAAAGCAGTCTTAATTTTTTTAAATATAAATAAAAAGATAGGTCTCCCTTTATGGCGAGAACTATTTTTTTAACTTAAAATCTGAATCAGTTATCTAGGAATCGTCAAATCGCTTTTACAGTTTAAATGCACTTCCTATAGAATTGGCTATTTGCTTTCTATTTTTTCAATATGTTCTTCGCCTTTTGAATTTGTTAGTTTTATGAAATATAGACCATGAGTCTTGATTTCCCATGCAAATTTTGGTTGATCTGGCGCAAGGGATAATTCATTTACAAGCTTGCTAGACATATCATATATTTCCACTTTCATTGGACTGTTCATCTCCTTCACAGCTATATATTCACCATAGCTGACTATATTTGGAAATAAACGAATACCCTCCATATTTCCATTGGATATATTACTTCCTCCACTTCCATTCGCATTGATTTTTACAGAATATTCCTCCAATTTACAGCCATTTTTATCTGTAATGGTAACGCCATAAGTTCCTGCGGCTAATCCAGTTTGAGTTCCACCTGTTTTACCGTTACTCCATGCATAGGTGTATGGAGGCGTTCCACCCTGACCTGCAACTGTAGCGGCAAAACTATTAGGATAGGTAGTAACAGCAGTCACTTTCGCAGGATCACGCAACTGCACATCGAAAAACACAGAAGATCCATCTTGTAGTCTAACCTCGAGCGTATGTAAGCCCGCCCCTTTGTTAGTAATTTCTTTACCGGAGACACTACTGCCATTGTAGAAATAAGTATTGGTAGTCATTCCGGTGCTGTCAAGAATTAAAAGCTTTCCATCGTTATCTCCGTTGCATGTAGGATTAACTCCTTGAAAGCTAAAATTAATATCACGTAATCTAAACGCCTGTTTGGTGATCACGTTATCACCACAGGCAGACATTTTATTGAAAGCACGCACTTTCCAATAGAAATAAGTATTATTCAGTGCGGGTCCTAATTTGGAGGCAGGTACGGTGAGAAAAGTATCCGAAATCAAGGTATCTATCAGAAGATCTGTAGGTAAAAAGTCGTAACTATTGTTAATCGTTGTCGTAGTACTTTTACCTAAAGTTACTAAGTATTTCGTAGTGCCGGGCAAGCTATTAAATTTCAACTGGAAATTTTTTCGAGCAAAACGTGCATTAAGATTGGTCTGTTGTTTAGGATAGAAATATGTAAAAGCCCCGATTTCAGGGAAA
>CANESS010000162.1 GCA_947441115.1 Saprospirales bacterium
TACACACGATCGTTATTTTCTAGATGCGGTTTGTAATCAAATCGTAGAATTGGAAAATGGTAAAATGCAGAAGTATGCCGGTACTTACGCCTATTACCTCGAGAAAAAAAATCTGCAAATGGATATTCTATTCTCACAAAATGAGAAGATGAAAAATATATTCCGTAGAGAGAAGGAATGGATGAGCAAGCAGCCAAAGGCCAGAACCACTAAGGCTAAATCGCGTATCCAAAATTTTGATACTATTGAAGAAAATACGGTACTGAAGCCGAAGAAAGACGAACTAAAATTAGAAACAGTAGAGAATAGACTAGGTAGTAAGATCTTAGAATTTCACAAGGCCTATAAATCTTTTGGGACTAAAAAAATTCTGGAGAACTTTGACTATAAGTTTAAGCGAAATGAAAAAGTAGGAATCGTAGGGAAAAACGGTGTAGGAAAAACGACCTTTCTCAATCTCATCATGGGTCTAGAAAAGCCTGATAAAGGAGAAGTAGTTCTTGGTGAAACAGTCAAAATAGGCTACTATAGACAAGAGAATAATGAATTTGACGGAGAGAAGCGCATGATAGAAATCATAAAAGATGCGGCAGAGCATATACCACTCAAAGGAGGGAAATCGTATACAGCTTCGCAAATGTTAGAGCGATTTCTCTTTCCAGGTCATATGCATTATGTCTTTGTGAAAAAACTGAGTGGTGGTGAAAAACGCCGCCTGTCTTTGATTCGCACCTTGATGCTCAATCCTAATTTTCTTATACTCGATGAGCCTACCAATGATCTAGACATAATCACATTGAACGTCCTCCAAGAATTTATTGAAGAATTTGAAGGCTGTGTCATTGTGATATCGCATGATAGATATTTTATGGATAACTGTGTAGAGCATCTTTTCTGCTTCGAAGGAAATGGAAAAGTGAGAGATTACTACGGTACCTATACAGAGTATAGAAATGAACTACAGGATACAAAATACACTAATACTGAATCCAAGCCTGAAACAGATAAAACGACAGAAACCAAGACAATTAGTAAGTCTCAAAACAAAATGAGCTTTAACGAGCAGAGAGAATTCTCGAAAATAGAAGATGAATTGCCAAAATTGGAAATAGAACAACTTGATCTTTCTTCGAAACTTACTGAATCTCTATCATTTGAAGAATTACAAAAAGTCACCGACAGACTATCCGTTATAGCCACGACCATAGAGGACTATAATCTGCGATGGCTAGAGCTAGCGGAGAAACAAGGGTAAAGGATAAAATGGATAAACCCATTCAAATATATCATTGATATTACATAGCCCATGGTTTAAACCATGGGCTATGTAACAAATGTAATAAGGATATTATAGAATTTACAAACTCAAGATCTCTCTATACTTCGGTAATGGCCATAATTGGTTATCCACCAATTGTTCAAGTTTATCTGCGTGGTAACGAATCTTGTCAAAGAATGGAACGACCTGATCACAATAAGCTTTAGCTTTTGGTGCATTCTCTTCTATTTTGTTACACACCTTGCGCGCTTCGATCATAGCATCTACATTGGACTTTACCTGAGCTAGATGATTAGATAGATCAACTACGAGTTCTGACTGCGCTTTGTACATAGAAGCATCGAAGCCTGCACTCTTCATTTTTAAGATATTATCTAGGATATTATTTTGATACTGAATAGCTGCTGGGATAATGTTATTGACGCAGAGCTCGCCTATCAATCTTCCTTCTATCTGCACCTTCAAGAGGTAATTGTGATTGAAAATATCGTATCTAGCCTCCATTTCACGCTCAGAAAGTACTCCATGACGAGCGAATACATCGACATTTTCCTTGACCATCCAGAAATCTAATGCATACGGAGTAGTTCGAACATTCTTCAAACCTCTTTTCTCTGCTTCGTCAGCCCATTCTTGACTATAATTATCTCCTTCGAAAAGAATATTTTGAGACTCGATAATATAGTTCTTCAACACGCGCATGATAGCCCCTTCTTTCTTTTCACCTTCCTTTGCTATAAGGGCTTCTACATCGGTTTTAAATCGAAGAAATTGATCAGCCACAATGGTATTAATGACAACCATGGTAGAAGAACAATTGGCCGATGAGCCTGTAGCTCTAATCTCAAATTTATTCCCAGTGAAGGCAAAAGGCGAGGTTCTATTTCTATCCGTATTGTCTAGAAGAATATCTGGAATTTGATTGTGAATATGCAATTTCAAATCTTCCGTTAGAAGCTGATTCGACTTAGTATCACTTACTTTTTCTGCCACATCATTGAGCACATGTGTGAGCGCTTTTCCTATAAATACGGAGATAATCGCTGGAGGAGCTTCATTGGCTCCTAGCCTATGATCATTTCCTGCAGAAGCTATAGCTGCGCGCAGAACATCGCTATATTTCGCTACAGCGGCAATCACATTTACAAAGGTGGTTAGGAATAGAAGATTGGTCTTTGGCGTTTTACCTGGAGATAGTAGGTTCTTTCCAGTATCAGTACTCATAGACCAGTTATTGTGCTTACCGCTACCGTTCACACCTTTAAAAGGTTTTTCGTGAAGTAATACTTTTAGCTTATGCTTTTTCCCGATTTTTTCCATCACGTCCATAAGAAGCTGGTTGTGATCTACTGCCACATTGCATTCTTCAAACATTGGGGCGCACTCAAACTGGCAAGGAGCTACTTCATTATGTCTTGTACGAATAGGAATGCCCAATATATGACTCTCTCTTTCTAAATCAATCATAAAATTTAACGCTCTATCAGGGATAGCACCGAAATAGTGATCTTCAAGTTGCTGACCTTTAGCAGGTATAGCTCCCAATAAGGTTCTTCCCGTATATCTCAAATCTGGTCTAGCATTATATAAAGCCTCATCGACTAAAAAATATTCTTGCTCCCAGCCTAAAGTAGCTGTGATTTTGGTAGCAGATTTATCGAAATAATTTACTACTGGCAATACTGCTTTCTCTAAAGCTTCAATCGATTTTAAAAGTGGAGCTTTAAAATCTAAGGTCTCCCCTGTATAACTTATAAATATAGTAGGAATGCAAAGCGTCTTACCAAACTTACTATCCATTAAAAACGCTGGTGATGTAGGATCCCATGCCGTATAACCTCTAGCTTCAAATGTCTGGCGTATACCTCCATTTGGGAAACTGGA
>CANESS010000163.1 GCA_947441115.1 Saprospirales bacterium
AATCCATTGAAAATCTTCGCTATAGAATAAAATTCCGATAAGAACTGGAAAAACAACGCCGAGCTTCATGGCCACACTCGTAATACCCATTCCTACTTTCTGAGTGGTCATTTTGCTGAGATTGAAAACGAGGGAAAACATAAACCCAAGACAACAAGAAATGGCTATCCAATTTATATCAGTACCAGACAATGGAACAGGCTGAATAAAAAATAAACCCACAAAAGTCGCTACAAGATAGTTAATCGCTATGGCTAATACCGAATTGACCTTATATTTCTCAAACAACTTGAAGAAAATCAATAAACTAGAAGAAAATAGTATACTAAATAGTAGATAGATCATTTCTCTTATGATAGCTTAAAATGTGGTTAAAATAGCGCTTTTGTTCAATTAATGAATAATCCGCATGGTTTAGTTTGGGCGCTTCAATTCCTGATTCGAGCACTAAATCTTGATTTTCTATCCATAAGACTTCATGAAAAAGCTCATGGCTACTAAAAAACTGAAAGACCTCTCCTCCACCTTCCACGAGTATATTTTTATAGCCTAGATCAAATAAACTCTTTTTCAATGCCTTGGGTTCTTCTCCAGAGACGAAATGAATCTGGCGTCCATCTTCGATTGTGATGCTTAACTTCTCGTCGTGATTTAAAACAATAATATCTGGTTGAATATCTGCGTGATACATCCTAGCCTTGAGACTAGGTTTATCTATTTCCCAGGTGGTTCTCCCTACTAATACAGCATCTACCTCAGAACGAATTTTATGTGAAATGACATCTATCTCTGGTGCCGTAATTTTTACTCGCTCTCTTTTTCTACCTATATATCCATCACGACTCATGGCCAATTTACCTATAAAATACGGCTCGTTTTGAGTTTGGTTAATAAAAAATCTTATGTTAAGTGATTTTTGCTTTTCTTGCCAATCGAGGTTCATAACTTCTATTTCCTGAGATCTTAGGTGCTCTATACCTTGGTTTCTCACTCTAGGATTATAATCCGCGCATCCTATGACTACCTTTTTCAGCCCATGATTCAAAATATAGTCCGTACATGCAGGTGTTTTTCCTGGGAAATTACAGGGTTCTAAGGAAACATATAAGGTAGATTCTCCAAGTAATTCCTTATTAGTCAAACTATTAATGCAATTTACCTCTGCATGTGAACCTCCATAGAAGGCGTGAAAACCTTCTGCTACAATTTTATCATTATACACTAGTAGCGCCCCGACTAGAGGGTTAGAACGGGTAGCTCCTCTTCCCCGTTCGGCCAGCTCGAAACATCGATTCATATAATAGTCATGCGAATACATTTAACAAATATATAAAAAATGACTAGTTTTGGATCTGCTTAAAACGATTTGCATGCAAAAAATTCAATCACTAGCCATATTTTGTGGTTCTAGTCAAGGAAATAATCCACGATTCACTAAAATAGCTCAAGAATTAGGCAAATATCTAGCCCTAAATCAAATAAAAATGATCTACGGGGGCGCCCATGTAGGTTTAATGGGTGAAATTGCTAATTCATGTCTATACAATAAAGGTCAAGTAGTAGGTGTGATTCCGCGTTTTCTAAGCCAAAAAGAAATAGTACATGAAGGTCTGACAGAAATTATAGAGACTAAATCTATGCATGAGCGAAAGGCATTAATGGAAGAATTAGCGGATGGGTTTATAGCGATTCCTGGAGGCTTCGGCACTTTAGATGAACTATTTGAAATATTGACCTGGGCTCAATTAGGACTTCATACCAAACCTATAGGTATACTAAACGTAGATAATTTTTATACTCCTCTTATTTCCATGTTAGAAACCATGGAAAACAACCAATTGCTCAAACCTATCCATAAAAATATGCTCTTAGTATCTGAATCCATGGAAGAGCTGCTGACAAAAATAAAAGCCTACCAAGCCCCTGGTTTGCCTAAATGGATAAAGAAACTGGGGGAAAGTTAAATGTAAATAAAATTGGTTCAGTTTTCCATTAACCAATCATCAAATCTTACAATACTTAAACCTATTGTGCGATAAGAGCCATAGACTAGGATTTTCAAGGATATTATTCTCTAGGAGTTCGAACTGCTTCATCGTAAGGTCATAAGGTCTATCTGGATCATACTTGACCTGCATGAGTTCAAGCTCGTAGGCATTGGTTTTTGTTACATGCAGGAAATAGACTGCTTGTTTTTGAGATTTAGCAAATTTTTCTGCTCCGGATATTACCGGCACCGTATGTCCGAAAAAAGTTAACCAATGCTGATGATAGGGATCGCCAGGGTTCTGATCTATAGCGAATAAATTGATACGAACCTGCTTGGTTTTCTGCACTCGAAATAAATCGAGCGTAGATTTAGTAGAAACTAATATAGCTCCGAAACGCTGCCTGAGACCCATCATGAGTTGATTGAGTGCCTTATTCTTGATAGGCGTATAGAGTATGACTACATTCACTTTAGGAATAAAAAGTCCTGCCCACTGGCAGAATAGCTCCCAGTTACCTACATGCGATAAGAGTATTGTGGCATTTTCTCTACTGTTAAAAATGTCCTCAAATACTTCAGGATTTTTAAATACGATCTTAGGTTTTAGTTCTTCTGGCGAAGCTCTATAACACCATAAGGTCTCCACTAGCATATCAGACATATGCCGGTAATATTCTATTTTCTTAGCTTTTATTTGTTCGGCTGAGGCCTGCGGAAGAATTTTCTGTAGATTTTCACTTATAATTCTTTTCCTATATCCTAGTAAGTAATTTAAAATGAAAAAAACTATCTGACGCAAAGCACCGCCAAGTCCTATCTTTTCTATCAGATAAACTAAAACAATGAGTGTTTGCAGAAACAAGGGCATGCGACTTTTATAATGGATTCGTGCGACATTTAGTAGCTATGAATATTTCTAACCTATCTTTAGATTCTATCACATATCATGGGGAGTTGGACCATTCAAATACATTAAACGAATAATATAACTATTTCGTGAGTTTTGACTTTATAGCAGATGGTAGACCATTTTTATTGACTAGAATGGCTGTCGTCTTAAACATGAGATAAGCTTTGGTCACATAAATATAACCTTTGTGATCATTTTTCTCTCCCCATGAGTTTTTGACGATATAATATTCTCTTCCTGTCTGGTCTTTAG
>CANESS010000164.1 GCA_947441115.1 Saprospirales bacterium
GGTGGTAGTTTGAGAAGTCGTATATAATTAGATATTGTAGCTCGTTTTTTACCTACTCTATCGGCTAATTCCTCATGGTTTAACTTGCATTCGTCAATTAATCGCTGATAATTCACTCCTATTTCTATTGCATTGAGTTCTTCACGCTGAATATTTTCTATCAAGGCCATTTCTAAGGCTTCCTGGTCATTGGCAGTGCGAATATATACAGGTACTTCTTTCAAACCCGCGAGGTGAGAAGCTCTCCATCTGCGTTCGCCTGATATAAGTTGATACTTATTGGTCCCCGTCAACTCTCTTACTGTCAATGGCTGGATAATACCGTGCACACGTATCGAGTTGGCCAAATCTTCCAAGGCCTCTTCATCAAAGTTGACACGAGGCTGAAATGGATTGACTTCTACTCTATCTATACTTATCAGCTGAGTATTGGTTGTTTTTGGTTTTTCAGTTATCAGTATATCCTCTTCTTCATTAATCTGCTGATTAATATCTCCTAGCAAGGCTCTAATACCTTTTCCTAATTCTTTCTTTTGATTCAATTTGGCCATTTCTTATTACTATTTATTTTCTATTGTTTTTTTTTCGTTGTTTTCGATTAACTCTTTTGCTAGGTGCAGATAATTAACTGATCCTTTACTTTCTATATCAAAAGCTATAACAGGCTTTCCAAAGCTAGGAGCTTCGCTTATTTTCGAATTTCTATGAATAATAGTATTAAAAACCAAAGATTCAAAATGCTGTTTGACTTCCTCCACAACTTGGTTGCTCAAGCGCAATCTAGAGTCATACATGGTAAGCAACAATCCTTCTATACTTAGGGCTGGATTGAGTCTTTTTTGAACTATTTTTATAGTATTGAGAAGTTTTCCTAATCCTTCTAAGGCGAAGTATTCACATTGCACTGGAATGATCACGCTATCCGCAGCCGTTAGTGCATTGACCGTGATAAGTCCAAGAGAAGGTGAACAGTCTATAATAATATAATCATAATCGTTTTTTATCTTAGCGAGAGTATCTTTCATGATAGTCTCCCTCTGCTCATGCTGAATGAGCTCTATCTCTGCTCCTACTAGATCTAGGTGAGAAGGGAGAATAAATAAGTTAGGGGTATCCGTAGGGAGAATGGCCTCTTTAGGGTCTACGGAATCAATCATGCACTCATAAAGGCTTTTTTCAATAGATTTAGGATCTAGTCCACATCCTGAAGTGGAATTAGCTTGAGGATCTGCATCGATAAGAAGTGTCTTCTTATCCATAGCCGCTAAACTAGCAGATAGATTAATAGAGGTAGTTGTTTTACCTACTCCTCCTTTTTGATTGGATATTGCTATAATTTTTCCCACGCCTGTATATCTAAATTTATCGACTAAAACTACGACAAAACTATTTGTTTTTGACTAAAAAAGGATTGCGAATTATAAACAAAAAAAAAGAAAAACCTATATATTCAATAAATTGATTACTAGGCTTCTCTGTATTTTAACGACTTATGAAAAAGACGATTACGCTTAGTTTGTTCACATGCCTAATATCTATGTTTAAAACATGTGAATATTCATTATTTTACTATAGAAAACTGCTTGCGAAGCTGATTGTTAGACGTTTGTATATTTAATATATAATTGCCTTGCGGTAAAACATCTAATTGGCTTAACTGAAATATGTTCTCACCTATGTTTAACTTAGCTTTATCCTCTCTCACCACTTTTCCCAATAAGTCAATAACTTGTATAGAGACAGATTCATTGATAGCGGCATCCATATAAACATGCATGGTATTGGTCACTAGGGTAGGGAAGACTGTAAAATTAAGTGCTGATACAGAAGATATGCTGCTACCAGTGCTTACTATATCTGATAATTTACGTGGTAAAAGTTGGTACCCCACTGTATAGGTAGTACCAGTTGTTTGATCAAACTGAGTTCCCATGCCAGTGATAGAGTATGTTTTCCCTGAAGTAATAACAGCCGGTGCGCTAAAATTTGTGGATGGTTTATTTTCAATTCGAATACTAAACTCTAGATTAGCCGAATTTTTCATCTTAAGTTCAAAAGCAGAATCTGCTAACCAATTTCCACTAGAAAGAGTCAACCCATCTAGTTTGACAAGTTTGGCTTCTGAAGCTTCATTTAAAGCCGTAACTACCTGCGGAGATTTTACATTACTGAATCCTAACTTTCGAATAGTATCTCCAGTTGCGTTAAACTTTATCTGGCCCAAGCCTCTGAAATGTTCAATTATACCTGATATTTCGACAGAATCCCCTTCTACGGCTGTAGGATAAATTGCATATGTTTTTCCTGAGAAAATACCAATACAACCTGTAGCATCACAAATAAACATTTGATAACCTAAATTCGCAGCTCTGCGATTAATACCATATAATACACCTCTGATAGAGCATGATTTATTGACTGAATCTGGAATACCATTCTTATTAGCTCCTCGCACGGTTCCTATATTATATAATGGCCTTCCTGTGATAGGCGCAGCCACACTATCAGTGATTACTATGAATACCGAGTCAGGCGTACCGATAGAGCCCATGCTAGGCTGAGAAATTTTAAAAACAAAGGTATCATTGCCTTCGTTAAAGCCATCAAGAACTGGCTTAAATGAAAATCTTCTTATAGAATCATTATTTCCAAATTGAATTGTATCATACAATAATCCATTGCTAAACTGTTCTAGATCTGTATTGACCAAAGCATCCATATTTTTACCATATAGTACGTACTTTACAGTCATGACCATAGCCATAGGCATTGAATTACGTATATCAATATTGATTAGCAAACCGCCTTCTTTTCTTAGAATAAATCTATTGGCTGGAATGCTTTTCAGACTGAATACTTGTGCCTGACTACCTGAATACACGAGTATAATACTAATAAAGAGTATAAATTTTTTCATGAATTTAATTATTGATTTTTTATTATCTGCAAATTTAATTAAAAAACTTGAGATTTATATTAAATAATTGTTTACTCTATGAATAATCTAA